>NZ_JBSGBQ010000046.1:0-68011 GCF_053601335.1 Amycolatopsis sp. NPDC004747
CCGGTTGTTTTCGGGTGCGCTCCTCCTGTTGGTCGGATTCGCGGGGCGGGGGGGCCTGCTCGCCCCCCCCTTACAACCGAACACGGAAAGGCCACCTGGCGGGACCCGCCAGGTGGCCTTTCCGTGTTCGGCGTCAGAGCTCGATCGGGGTGTTCTGGTACGCGGCGATCAGCCATTCGCCGTCCTGCTTGGCCAGCACCCAGATCGCGCGGACCTGGCGGGCCGGGCTGACCTCGGTCTCACCGGGGGCGAGCACGCCGCCGACGGTGATGACGACGGCCGCCTCCTTGCCGAGGAACTTCAGGTCGACCGGCTCGCCGTGGACGCGGGTGCCCTTGTACGGGCCCGCGTAGCCGGCGCCCATGAACGCCTTGATGCCGTCGCGGCCCTTGACGAAGACGCCGCCGGGCAGGGCCATGGTGCCGTCCTCGGTGAAGGCCGCGGCGAAGGCTTCGGCGTCGTTTCCGGCCCACGCTTCGATGATCCGCTGCGGGACGGCGGCGACGGCGGCCTGTTCGGTGGCGACGGTGGACGTGCCATTGCTGGTGGACATACCGGGATCCCTCTTCCTCGGGTGGGGCGCGGGCCCGTCGAGCGTAAGCGGGCCGCGACCGGCGCTGCTACCGCTCGATTGCGCGAAAGTGTTGGGGTACAACGTTTTCCCGCGGTCCAGCACCGGGCGGGGTGCGCAACCGCGAAGACGTGACCAGGTGCGGGCAGCGGGAGCATGGATCTGCCGGCACCGGCCGGCCGCACCGCCGGAGCACCGGAGGGATCGGAAACATGGTCATCGTCATGGCTGCGCACGCCAGTGCCGCCGACGTCGAGGCGATCGTCGAGCTCGTCGGCAAGGCCGGGGGCGAAGCCTTCGTCAGCCGCGGCGTGAGCCGGACGATCGTCGGGCTGATCGGGGACATCGAACGGCTGGAAACGCTCAACCTGGCGGCGATGAGCGGGGTGCACAGCGTCAACCGCATCTCCGCCAAGTACAAGCTCGTCAGCCGGGAGCACCACAGCTCGCGGTCCACGGTGTTCGTGCGGGGCGTCCCGATCGGCCCGGACACCGTCACGCTGATCGCCGGTCCGTGCGCCGTGGAGACGCCGGACCAGACGCTGGAGGCGGCCCGGATGGCGAAGGCGGCCGGCGCGGGCCTGCTGCGCGGCGGCGCGTTCAAGCCGCGCACGTCGCCGTACGCCTTCCAGGGGCTGGGTGAGCTGGGGCTGCGCATCCTCGCCGACGTCCGCGCCGAGACCGGCCTGCCGGTGGTCACCGAGGTGGTGGCCGCCCAGGACGTCGAAATGGTCGCCGCCTACGCGGACATGCTGCAGGTCGGCACCCGGAACATGCAGAACTTCGGGCTGCTGCAGGCGGTCGGCGCGGCGGGGAAGCCGGTGCTGCTCAAGCGCGGGATGAACGCCACCATCGACGAGTGGCTGATGGCCGCCGAGTACATCGCCCAGGGCGGCAACCTCGACATCGTCCTGTGCGAGCGCGGCATCCGCACGTTCGAACCGGCCACGCGCAACACCCTCGACATCTCGGCGGTGCCCGTCGTGCAGTCGCTTTCGCACCTGCCGGTGATGGTCGACCCGTCGCACTCCGGCGGCCGCCGCGACCTGGTGCTGCCGTTGTCGCGGGCCGCGGTGGCGGTCGGCGCGGACGGCGTGCTCGTCGACGTCCACCCCCGGCCGGCCGAGGCGCTGTGCGACGGGCCCCAGGCCCTCGTCGCCGACGACCTGCGGCAGCTGTCGGCCGAGCTGCGCGAGCTGACCGCGTTCACCGGCCGAAGCGGGCCGCCGCGTCCGTTGCGGCGGGCGAGCTGAAGCCACCCGGCTTCTCTTCTGTGTTGCGGAATTCCTTGCCGGACAAGGGAATTCGGATCGCAGTACGGAAGATGCGCCGGGCGCCGCCGGCTGCGAGGGTCGGAGGGCACGGGTAAAACGCGGTCCGTGGGGTTGATCGCCTGCCGCTGTTTCCGAGGAGAATCCATGTCGAACACCGAGGTGCCGTCGCGGGAAGAGCTCGTTCGCCGGGCGTCCGAACTGGTGCCGCTGCTCAAGAAGAACGCGTCCAGGGCCGAAGAGGACCGGCGCCTGCCGGACGAGACCATCGAGGCGCTGACCGACGCCGGCATCCTGAAGATGCGCGTGCCGAAGCGTTACGGTGGCTACGAATCCGACATGAGCACGGTCGTCGACGTGCTCGCCGAGCTCGGCCGCGGTGACGGCTCCCACGCGTGGGTCGTCGCGGTCTGGTCGATCAGCACCTGGATGGCCGGGCTGTTCCCGGACGAGGTCCAGGACGAGATCTTCGCGACGCCGGACGTCCGGATCACCGGCATCCTGAGCCCCACCGCGGTCGCGCAGCCCACCGAGGGTGGCGTCGTCCTCAACGGCAAGTGGGCGTTCAACTCCGGCGCCCAGCACAGCGCGTGGAACACCAACGCCGCCGTGCTGGCCCTGCCGGACGGCGGGTTCGCGCCGATCATGGTCGCGATCCCGCTGTCGGACCTGATGGTCGTCGACGACTGGTACACCTCGGGCCTGCGCGGCTCGGGCAGCGTCAGCACGATCGCCCAGGACCTGTTCATCCCGGAGAGCCGCGTCCTGCAGATGGGCCCGGTGCTGGGCGGGCAGATCGCGTCGAAGACCAACGCGGGCTCGGCGATCTACCAGGCCCCGTTCATGCCGACCGCGTGCACCACGGTGAGCGCGGCCGCGCTGGGCCTGGCGAAGGCGGCCAAGGACGCGTTCTTCGAGCGCCTGCCCGGCCGCAAGATCAGCTACACCAGCTACGAGAGCCAGGCCGAGGCACCGCTGACGCACCTGCAGGTCGCCGAGGCGACCACCAAGATCGACGAAGCGGGCTTCCACGCCTTCGCCGCCGCGGAAATGCTGGACACCAAGGGCCCGGCCGCCGAGTGGACGATCGAGGAGCGCGCCCGCGTCCGGCTGCACATGGGCGCGGTGGCCCAGCGGGCCAAGGAAGCGGTGGACATCCTGAACACCGCGAGCGGTGGTTCGTCGGTGTACACGTCGGTGCCGATCCAGCGCATCGAACGCGACATCCAGACGGTCAACCTGCACGCGATCATGCACCCGAACACCAACCTGGAGCTCTACGGCCGCATCCTGTGCGGTCTCGAGCCGAACACCGTCTACCTCTGACCGGCCGCGCCGCTCGTCCGTCCGAACAGGACGGATGCGGCGCCGCCGGGGGGCAGTGCAGACCGATCAGCAGGCCGGACCGCCGGGGCGTGCCCCGCGCGGCCCGGCCTGCTCCGTGAAGGGGAGAGTGAAGATGACGTTCTTGAGTCGAAGAGGCGCGCTGGCGCTGGGGGCCGGCGTGGTCGCGGGCGCGGCGGGACTGGCGCTGCCCCGGGGGTCTTCGGCCGCCGGTGCGCCCGCCGCGCCGCACGCGCCCGCCCGCCTGCACGGCGCGCCCGCGGCCCGCACGGCGACCCACGCCACGTTCACGCCGTGGACGGTCGCGATGCCGGTGCCGCCGGTGCTGCAACCGGTCCAGACCTCCGGCGGTGTGGACGTCTACCGGCTGCCGCTGCAGGCGGCCACCACGGAGATCCTGCCCGGCAGCCCCACCGCGGTGCGCACGTTCGGCGGCGGGTTCGTCGGGCCCACCATCCGGGCCAGGACCGGTCGCCCGGTGCGCGTCGCCTTCGAGAACCGCCTCGACGTGCCGGCGAACGTCCACCTGCACGGCGGGCACACCCCGGCGGCGAGCGACGGCTACCCGATGGACCTCATCCAGCCGGGCGGTTCGCGGGTCTACGACTACCCGAACCAGCAGCGCGGGGCCACCCTCTGGTACCACGACCACAGCCACCACACCGAAGCCGAGAACGTCTACCTGGGACTGCACGGCTTCTACCTCGTCGACGACGACGCCGAGACCTACCTGGGGCTGCCCGGCGGGGCCTACGACGTCCCGATCGCCCTGCGCGACGCCAACGTGGACGAGACCGGCAAGCTCGTGTTCAACCTGTTCGAAGACCTCGACGGGCGGCCCGCGGTGCTGGCCAACGGCAAGGCCCAGCCGTACTTCCCGGTCGCGGCGCGCAAGTACCGCTTCCGCCTGCTCAACAGCAGCAACGAACGCGAGCTGAAGCTGCACGTCGAGAGCGGCGGGCAGACCGGCCAGCTCGTCCAGATCGCCAGCGACGGCGGCCTGCTGCCCGCTCCGGTGCCGCGCACCGAGGTGGTCATCGGCTCGGCGGAGCGGACCGAGGTGGTGGTGGACTTCGCGAAGTACCCGGTCGGCAGCCAGGTGCTCCTCGTCGACGCCGCGGCCGGCCCGCTGGTGCGCTTCGACGTCGTCCGCCGTGCCGTGGACGGCAGCCGCGTGCCGGACCGGCTGCGGCCGCTGCCGGCCCTGCCCACGCCGGCCGTGACGCGGGACGTCTCGATGAGCTTCGACCTCTCCGGCGAACTGCCGGTCGGCATGATGGACGGCAAGCCGTTCGACGCCAACCGGGTGGACTTCACGGTGAAGCGGGGCAGCACGGAGATCTGGCGCGTCACCAACGGCGACGGCGCGATCGGGGCCAACCACACGTTCCACCTGCACCAGACGAGCTTCCGGGTGCTCGACCGCGGCGGCAACCCGCTGCGCCCGGACGACGCCGGCCTGAAGGACACGGTGCAGGTGGCACCGGGCGAGACGGTCCGGCTGCAGGCGACGTTCAACGACTACCTCGGCAAGTACATGTTCCACTGCCACTTCCTCGAGCACTCCTCGCTCGGGATGATGGCGCAGCTGGAAGTCGTGGCCTGAGAACCGGAACACCGAAAGGGCCGCCGCCACGCGGAAAGCGTGGCGGCGGCCCTTTGGTGTGCCGCGGGCGTCAGGACTGCGGGACGATGTTCACGTTGCGCTTGAACACGTTCTGCGGGTCGTACTTCGCCTTCAGCTCGGCCAGGCGGGCGTAGGTGGCCGCCGGGTAGGACTGCTTGAGGTCGTCCTCGTGGATCTCGCTGATCAGGTTGCAGTACGCGCCCGAGGTGAACGGGGCGATCTCGGCCCAGAACCCGTCGAACTGCGGGGTCCGCTCGACGTTCTCCGCCGCCGTGCCGAGGTTGGCCACGTTGACCATCACCTGGGCGTCGCGGTGGGCGAACGCGGTCGCGCCGGCCGGGACGTCGCCCAGTGCGCCGCCGAGGCTGCGCAGCTCCAGGTACATCGTGTCCAGCTTCTCGATCGCCGCGATCACCGAGGTCGCGAACGCGTCCGTGGGCTCCGGGACGAACCGGTTCATCGCCCGCGGCAGCCAGCCCTCGGGCAGGTCGGACGCGTCCTCGAGGACCTCCGGGTAGGTCGCCGGCCGCAGTTCCTTGTCCAGCACGTCGCCGATCTCCAGCAGCGGCGCGATCGCCCGCTCCGCGGCCTCGACGTCCGTGCCCGCGAAGCAGATGTTGAGGAACAGTGGCGGCGGGGTGTCGCCGAAGGACGGGAAGCGCGCGATCGTCGTGGTCAGCTCCCGCGGGGCGGTGGCCATCGCGGCGGTCCAGCCGCGGACGACCTGCGCCGCCTGGTCGGTCGGGAACACGAGCTTGCCGACCACGATGCCCTCGAGCGGCCGCGCGACGATCTCGAACGACGTCACGACGCCGAAGTTGCCGCCGCCGCCGCGGATCGCCCAGAACAGGTCCGGGTTCTCCTCGGCGCTGGCGCGGAGGAACTCGCCGTCGGCGGTCACGACGTCGGCCGCCTGGACGCTGTCGATGGCGAGGCCGTGCTTGCGCACCAGCCAGCCGATGCCGCCGCCGAGCAGCAGCCCGCCCACCGCGACGCTGGTGGTGTCGCCGGAGGAGATGGCCAGGTGGTGCTCGGTCAGCACCGAGCCGACCTCGACCCAGCGCGCGCCGCTGCCGAGCCGGACGAGCCCGGTTTCGGCGTCGACGACCTCGACGTGGTTGATCGGCGAGAGGTCGATGACCAGGCCGCCGTCGTTGGTGCTGAAGCCGGCGCCGCTGTGGCCGCTGCTGCGCACCGCGATCTCGAGCCCGTTGTCACGGGCGAACCGCAGGGCGGCGCGCACGTCCTCCTGGCCGGTGCAGCTGACGATGACAGCGGGGCTGCCCTGGTGCACGAAGGTCTTGCTGAGCTCGGCGTAGGCGTCGTCGCCGGGGAGCACGACGGCGCCGGTGACGGTCTGGGCGAGCTCGGCGAAAGCCGCGGATTCCATTTCTCTTCTTTCTCTCGGGCGTGGGGCCGACTCAGTTGCCGGCCTTCGCCGGTACCTCGGTTGCGGTGGTGACGTCGTCGGCGTTGACGACCTGCTCGGGGACGGTGGCGGAGCGGGCGGCCCTGGTCAGCGAGCGGTGGACGAGCACGCCCATGCCGACGATCAGGACGGCACCGACGACGGCGACCACGTTCATGCCGCTGGTGAAGGCGTCGCGGGCGGCGGCGAACAGGCCGTCACCCTGCGGCGCGGGCAGCTGCCCGGCCGCGACGGTCGCGCCGCCGATGGTCTCGCGGGCGGTGTCGACCGCACCCGCCGGGACGTCCTTGGGGACCTCGGCCGTGAACAGGTTGCGGTAGATCGCGGTGCCGACGGTGCCGAGCACGGCGAGGCCGAGGGTGGAGCCGAAGACGTTGCTCGTCTCCGACAGCGACGCGGCCGAGCCGGCCTTCTCCGGCGGCGCGGACCCGACGACGATGCCCGTGCCGAGCGCGAACAGCGGGCCGACGCCGAAGGCGACGAGCGTGATGCACACGACGACGTAGACCGGGCCGCTGCCGCTGTCGGAGAGCGCCAGCAGCACCATCCCGAGCACCGACGTCGCCATGCCGAAGGCGATCGCCGTGGCCGGCTTGAACCGCTTGACCAGCGACGGGGCGAGCAGCACGCCCGCGGCGATGCCGATGCCGGTCGGCGCCTGCCACAGGCCGGCGATGCCGGGGCTGAGGCCGGCGACGCTCTGGACGAACTGGCTGGTCAGCAGGCTGGCGCCGGCGAAGGCACCGGACCCGACGGTCATCGCGCACAGCACGACGCCCAGGGTGGGACGGCGGAACAGGCTGAGGTCGACCAGCGGGTGCTCCAGCGTGCGCTGGCGCCGCAGGAAGAGCGTCCCCATGGCCAGGCCCACCACGATCGCCAGCGACGGGACGACCGCGCCGCTGCTCCCGGCGGCGAGCTCCTTGATGCCGTAGACGATCGGCAGGATCGCCAGCAGCGAAAGCAGCACGCTGACCAGGTCGATGCGCCCGGCACCCGGGGCGCGGTACTCGGGCAGCAGGATCGGGCCGACCACCAGCAGCAGCACCATCACCGGCACGCCGAGCAGGAACACCGAACCCCACCAGAAGTGGGCCAGCATCACGCCGCCGATCACCGGGCCGAGTGCGGAGCCGCCGAACTGGCAGGCGCCCCACAGCGAGATCGCGATCCCGCGCTGGCGGTCGTCGCGGAACATGTTGCTGATCAGCGCCAGGGTGGACGGGCCGAGGGTCGCGCCCGCGATGCCCAGCAGCGCCCGGGCCCCGATCAGCATCTCCGGCGTCGTGGAGTAGGCGGCCAGGACCGACGCCAGGCCGAACATCGCGGCCCCGATCAGCAGCAGCTTGCGCCGCCCGATCCGGTCGCCGAGCCCGCCCATCGTGATCAGGAAGCCGGCCAGCAGGAAGCCGTAGGTGTCGGTGATCCACAGCTGCTCGGTGCCGGTCGCGCCCAGGTCCGCGCTCAGGTGCGGCAGGGCCAGGAACAGCACGCCGATGTCGAGGGCGATGAGCAGTGTCGGCAGCGCCAGCACCGCCAGCCCGATCCATTCTCGCCGCCCCGCTCGCAGGCTCTGGCCGGCGTCTGTGCGCTCTTGCACGGTTTCTCCCTCTGTCGTAACACGTTCCGGTAGCCGTTCGGATGCCTTTACGACGAAGTCGGAGCGGCCGGGGGGTTCCGGACATCCGAGCCGCGAGCCGGTCCGGATTCACTCGTTCGGCCTAATCGGCGGGTGTTGGGTCGAGCCCGCCGCGCCTCCGCCGGCCGGGCTGACCGCCCGATGGGTGCACTACGCCTCGCATTCGAAACTGTATCGATCGGTCACGGCAGGTACATCTTCGAAATTGCGGACGTCCGATGTGGCCGGCGCCCGGGAACCGCTTCCGCGGCCGGGGGTCGCGAATGGCCTGTCCAGCGGAAACGCGGGTGAATTCGGATAATTCACCGGTTCGAGTGGCTCGGGTCCGCGGCCCGGTAGTCCGCTCGGAGTCTCCTTGTCCCTTCGTGCTCTTGCTATCGTGGCGCCGGGAGGCGTGCACCCCGCCCCGTTCCCCGCACAATCCACAGTGGACTGAACTGGTCCGTCCGGCCGGCCGGATCCGGCACCCGGGAGAGAAATGCCTGCGACAACCTTCGATATTTCGGTGTCCCTCGACGGATTCGTCGCCGGGCCGGGTGACGGGCCCGAGGTGCCGCTCGGCGACGGCGGCGAGCGGCTGCACGAATGGCTCTACGAACTGGCGGGCTGGCGGGCCCGGCACGGCCTGGCGGGCGGCGCGCACGAGCCGGCCGAGGACCTGGTCGAAGAGTCGCTCGCCCGCGCGGGCGCGGTGGTGATGGGCCGGCGCATGTTCGCCAACGGCGAGCCGCACTGGGGTGCCGAGCCGCCGTTCCGGATGCCGGTCTTCGTGCTGACGCACGAGGAGCGCGCCCCGCTGGTCAAGGCGGACACCACGTTCACGTTCGTCGCGGGCGACGTCGTCGCGGTGGTCGCCGAGGCGAAAGCGGTGGCGGGCGAGCGGGATGTGGCGCTCCTTGGCGGTGCGGACGTCTTCCGGCAGGCGCTGCGGGCCGGGGTGGTCGACGAGATCCAGCTGCACCTCGTGCACCTGTTCCTCGGCGGCGGGCGCCGGTTGTTCGAGGACGCCGACCCGGCCGTGCGGCTGGAGCGGACGGCGGTGGTCGAGACGCCGGGCGTGACGCACCTGCGGCTGCGGGTGGTGCGCGGCTGAGCCGAACGGCTCCCTGCGTGATCCACAGTGGACCGGATGGCGTTCGAAATTCGGGTGGAATCGGGCAAATGGGTTGCCGGGTAACGAAATCCGGTTGCTCATCGTAGTGGATCGAGTGCGCTCGTGTGATCCATCATCACTCTAGGGGCGGCTGACATAGTGGCACGGCCTCGCGCTCGCGCAGGCTTCCCGAGTCCCCCGAACGAAAGTGGTCACCATGACCGTCATCCGCGATGCGGCGCACCTCGACGTGGTGGAGAGACCGCCGGCCCGGATCCCCTCGCTGACGGGGCTCCGGTTCTTCGCCGCCTTCCTGGTCTTCCTCGACCACGGCCAGTACCTCGGCCTGTTCGCCAACCAGTCCATCGAGCACGGCTACGAGTTCCTCGGCGGCAACGTGGGCGCGCTCGGTGTTTCGTTCTTCTTCGTGCTGAGCGGGTTCGTGCTCACCTGGGTCCACCGGCCCGGCGACACCGCGACGGCGTTCTGGCGGCGGCGGTTCTTCAAGATCGTGCCGAACCACCTGATCGTCTTCGCGGTCGCCATCAGCCTGCTCTTCGCCTCCGGCGAGGTCGTCCACATCGGACCCGCGATCGCCAACCTGTTCCTCGTCCAGCCGTGGGCGCCCGACCCGGACTTCGTGATCTACACCGTCAACGGCGTCACCTGGACCCTCGGGGTCGAGCTGCTGTTCTACGCGAGCTTCCCGCTGATCGTGCGCGGGGTCGCGCGCATCCGCCCGGAGCGGCTCTGGGCGTGGGTGTTCGGCGCCGCCGGGACGTCGCTGCTGATCCCGGCGCTGACCATGCTGCTGGTGCCGGGCACCGGCGAAAGCTTCAACATCCCGGGGCTGCCGTGGATGCAGCAGTGGATCGTCGCGTTCCTGCCGCTGGCGCGCATCCCGGAGTTCGTCGCCGGCATGCTCCTGGCCCGGGTGGTGCGCGAGGGCCGCTGGATCCGGCTCGGCGTCGCACCGGCGGCCCTGCTGACCGTCGCGGTGTACGCGCTCACCTTGTTCGTGCCGCCGCTGTTCAAGTACGCCGCCTTCTACCCGCTGCCGCTGGGCCTGCTGGCCGCGTCGATCGCGGTGCGGGAGGCCGCCGGGCGCAAGTCGTTCCTGCGGACGCCGGTGATGGGCTGGCTGGGCGAGAGCTCGTACGCGTTCTTCGTCGTCCAGCTCGTCGTGCTGTTCACCACGCAGGCCTTGCTCAACGGCGGCCAGCTGCCCGGGTACGGGATGTACGAGCACGTGCCGTGGAGCACGCCGGTCGCGCTGCTCTTCCTCGCCGGCACGCTCGGGCTCTCCGTCCTGCTGGGCGGGCTGCTCTTCACCTTCGTGGAACGGCCCATCATGCGCCGGTGGGCGCGGGCTCGCCGTCCGCGGGACGGGGTTTCGCCCGCCTGAACCCGGAAAGTCCCGGCCTTCGCCGGGAGAGCCGGGTTCACCCCGCTGGGCGCAGCGGGGTGAACCCGGCTCCTTCGCGCGCGCACGGCGCGGATCAGGCCAGCACCGGCCGGACCTCGACGCCGCCGTCCTTGGAGACCGGGCAGAACTTGGCGATCTCGACGGCGTGGTCCAGGTCGCGGGCCTCGACCACGTTGTAGGCCAGCAGTTCCTCCTTGGTGTCGACGTACGGGCCGTCGGACACCTCGCCGCCGCGGATCGACTTGGCCTGCGGGGTCTCCAGCAGCGCCTGGCCCTCGATCACCTTGCCGCCGAGCTCCTCGACCTTCGCGGCGAAGCCACCGTGCGCCTCGAGCACCTCGGCCGGCGCGTCGGCCCAGCCGCCGGGGCCGAAGTCTTCGTAGATCAGGATGGCGAACATAGCCATGACGTCTCCACCTTCCGGTGTCGGGAAATTGATTTTCCGGTCGTGGTGCCGGTAATTCCAAGGCTAGCGTACGACAATCGAATGCGCCGGGGCGGGTGCCGCCGGAAGAAGAGCATTTTGGGAGTTGCGGTCAATTGTGCGCGGCAAAACGCCCTCGCCGGGATTCCGGCGAGGGCGTCGGCGTCGCTCAGGCCGCGGCCGCGCCGGCCTGGGACCGGTGCACGGGCAGGGATTCCCGGCCGTTCATGATGAACGTGCCCTGCGGTGCGACGGCGTCGGGCGCCACCGCGAGCGTCAGCCCGGGGAATCGCTCGAACAGCGAAGAAAGGGCGATCTCGGCTTCCATCCTGGCCAGCGGCATACCGATGCAGCGGTACACCCCGTGGCCGAAGGAAAGGTGTTCGCCGCCCGTTCGCGTGACGTCGAACTCGTGGGCGTCGGCGCCGTTGCGTTCGGCGTCGCGGCCCATCGCCGCGAAGTTCATCAGGATCGGCTCGCCCTTCGGGACGACGAAGCCGTCGACCTCGACGTCCTCGACCGCGAACCGGAAGGGCAGGTGCGCCACCGGTGCCTCGACCCGCAGCGTCTCCTCGATCACCTCGGCCCAGCCGACGCGCCCGGACCGCACGAGCTCGAGCTGGTCCGGCCGCTGGAGCAGCACGTGCACGGCGTTCGTGATCAGGTTCATCACCGGCTCGGTGCCGGTGGCGAGCAGCAGGTGCAGCGTGTCGACGAGCTCGGCGTCGCTGAGCCGGGAACCCTCGTCGCGCGCGGCGATCAGGTCGGTGGTGAGGTCGTCTCCCGGGTTGGCCCGCTTGGAGTCGATGAACGCCTGCATCTCCCGGTGCCACTGCGCGACGTTCGCGGCCGCTTCTTCGGGGCTGATGGTCGTGTCGACGTTCACCTGGTAGCCGCGCAGCATCTCGGCGCGGTCCTGCTCGGGCACGCCGAACAGGTCGCAGATCACCTGGGCCGCCAGCGGCTGGGCGAAGCGGGCCTTGAGGTCCGCGGGCCCGGGCGCCGCGGGGTCGAACAGGTTGTCCAGCAGGGTGTCGGCGATCTGCTGCACCGAAGGCCGCACGCCTTCGACGCGCCGCGGCGTGAACGCCGAGGCGGTCAGCTTGCGCAGCCGGGTGTGGTCCCGGCCGTGCGCGGTGGTCAGGTTCTCCATCAGGACCCAGCCGATCAGCGGGAAGTCGACGCCGATCTCCCCGTTGACGTAGGCGGTCCAGTGCTCGCGGGGGTTCTTCGAGAACCGGGGGTCGGAGAGGATCTTCCGGCCCGCTTCGTAGCCGGTGACCGACCAGGCGAGCACCCCGCCGGGCAGTTCGATCCGCGTGATCGGGCCTTGGGCGCGCAGCAGCGCGCCTTCCGCGTGGACGTCCCGGCCGAACCGGTCGAGGACGTGGGGACGGTCGTTCATGGTTCCTCCAACTCGTGCGGCGGCGCCGCGGAAAACCGCCGGGCCGGGCCGCCGCCCCCGCAGGCCGGGGACGGCGGCCCGGCGCACGGCCGGGGGGAGCGCCTCAGCGCAGGTCGACGCCGGCCGCGAGGGTGTCGGCGAGCTCGTTGCGCGCCAGCGCGGCGGCGACCTTCTCGATGTCGTCGCTCATGAACCGGTCGCGGTCCAGGGTCGGGACCAGGGCGCGGATCGTGTCGTGGGTGAGCTTGCCCGCCGGGCTGAGCCCGTCGTAGCGGCCGGAGAGGTCGACCGCCTGCGCGGCGGCGAGGAACTCCACGGCCAGGATGCGGTCGTTGTTCTGCAGGATCCGGCGGGCGTTGCGGGCCGCGATCAGGCCCATGCTGACGACGTCCTGGTTGTCCGCGTTGGACGGCACGCTCTGCGTGCTGGCCACGCCGATCGTGCGGTTCTCGGCGACCAGCGCGGTCGCCGGGTACTGCGCACCCGCGAAGCCGCTGTTGAGCCCGGGCTCGCCCGCGACCAGGAACTCCGGCAGGCCGTAGGACAGGTGCCGGTTGAGCAGCCGGTTGGTCCGCCGCTCGGACAGCACGCCCAGCTGGGTCAGCGCGATCCCGACGAAGTCCATCGCGAACGCGATCGGCTGGCCGTGGAAGTTCGCACCGTGGAAGATCTCCTGGCCTTCGAAGAACAGCGGGTTGTCGTTGGCCGAGTTCAGCTCGATGCGCAGCTTGGTGCCGGCGTGGTACAGCGTGTCGCGGACCGCGCCGATCACCTGCGGGATGCACCGCATCGAGTACGCCTTCTGCAGGTACAGCTTCGAGCGCTGGACGCTGCCGTCGCCCTCCTTGCTCTCCGCGACCTGGCGGCGCAGGTCCGCGTGCTCGACGGTGAGCCCGCTACCCGCCATCAGCGCCCGCATGTTCGCGGCCGAGTCGATCTGGCCCTGGTGCGGCTTGGCGATGTCGTGGCCCTCGGCGAGGAACGGGCTGGTCGAGCCGCGGACGGTCTCGATCGCCAGCGCCGCGACGATCTCGGCGTGCCGGGCCTGCTGGAGGGCGCGCGCCACGACGAGCGAGCCGAGGCCGGTCATCGCCGAGGTGCCGTTGATCAGGGCCAGGCCCTCCTTGAACCGCAGCTCGAGCGGCTCGATGCCGCGCTCGCGCAGGACCGGCCCCGTCGGCACGGCCTTGCCGTCGCGGAGCAGGTAGCCCTCGCCGATCACGGTGCTGGCGATGTGCGCCAGCGGGGCGAGGTCGCCGCTCGCCCCGAGCGAGCCGACCTCGGGGATCGCCGGGATGAGCCCCTCGTTGAGGTACAGCGCGAGGCGCTCCAGGATCTCCGGCCGCACCGCGGAGTGGCCCTTGGCCAGCGCGTTGAGCCGCGCGGACAGGATCGCCCGCGCCTCGACCTCGGAGAACAGCGGGCCGACGCCGGCGCTGTGGCTGCGCACCAGGTTGGTCTGCAGCTCCACTTCCTTGTCCGTGCCCACCTGCATGTAGATCATCTCGCCGTAGCCGGTGGTGACCCCGTAGATCGGGATTTCCTGGCTGACGATGTCTTCGAACATGGCCCGGCTCTTCGCCGCCCGCTGGATCGCCGACGGCGCCACGCGGACCGGCGTGCCCGTCTCGGCGACCCGGCGGACGTCCTCGATGTCCAAGTGGTCACCGTCGAACTCCACCGGTTGGGTGTTCTCGACCAGGGTCATCAGCTGAACTCCTTGTTCTTCGGGTTTTCTCGGACAGCGGGGCCGTTGCCGGCTTCGATCGCCGCCGCCATGCCGGCCAGCGACGGCGTCGACACCAGGTCCCAGACGGAGAGGGCGGTCCCGAACCGGCGGTGGATCTCGGCCGCCAGCACGGGAACGAGGAGCGAGTGGCCGCCCGCGGTGAAGAAGGTGTCGTCCGCGCCCGCGCGGGGGCGGCCGGGCAGCAGTTCGGCCCAGAGCCCGGCGAGCGCGGTTTCGACCGGTGTCGGCACGTGGTCGTCGGCCGTGGCCGGCGGTGGCGGGAGCCGGTGCCGGTCGATCTTGCCCGCGAGGTTGCGGGGCAGCGGCCCGCCGGTGACCACGAACGTCAGCGGCATGGGGATGCCGCCGAACCGGCGGCGCAGGTGCGCCCGCCAGGCGCGGGGCGCGCCGCCGCCGGCTTCGCGGGGGACGACGTGGCAGACGAGCCGGGTGACCAGCCCGCCCGAGTCGGCCGCGGGCACCACCGCGCACTCGGCGACCGAGCTTTCGGCGGCGAGGGCGTCCTCGATCTCGGTGAGCTCGACGCGGTTGCCGAAGAGCTTGACCTGGAAGTCCTTGCGACCGCGGAACTCGTAGCTGCCGTCGGGCAGCCGCCTGCCGAGGTCGCCGGTGCGGTACCAGCCCGGCCGCCACGGCCCGGCCGGCTCCGCCGCGGCTTCGCCGACGGGCCGGAACGGCGCGGTGTTCCCGGCCGCGTGGCCGACGTAGCCGGGCGTGACGAACGGGGTCCGGATGACGATGTTGCCGGTCACCCCGGTGGGACACGGGCGGTCTTCGTCGTCGAGCAGGACCACCGCCCGGCCCGGGATCGGCTTCCCGATCGCCACGTTCGCCCGGTCGGGGGCGGTGGCCTCGTGCCAGGTGCCCGCGACCGTCTCGGTCGGGCCGTAGATGTTGACGATCCGGGTGGCGGGCAGCGCCGCGCGCAGCCGCTCGACGAGCTCACCGGTGACCGCTTCGCCCATGAGCAGCAGGTGGTCCAGCGCCGGGCGGCCGTCGACGGGCAGCTCCTCGATCGCCCGCAGGACTTCGCGGGCGAAGCTGGGCACCGTCTGCAGGTGGGTGATCCGTTCCGCGGCCAGCCACCGGGCGAGCTTTTCCGGGTGGGCGCGGAGCAGCTCCGTCAGCGGGTACAGCGTCGCCCCGCCGAGGAACGCCGCCGCGACCTCGGTGATCGCCGGGTCGTGCTCCGGGGTGACCCACTGGGCGAGCCGGGCGCCGGGGCCGATCCGGAACTCCTCGGCCAGCCAGCCGCCGAACTGGACGAGCGCGCCGTGCGTCTGCGGGATTCCCTTCGGACGGCCGGTCGATCCGGACGTGTACGCCACATACGCGAGATCGGTGAGGGCCGCGGGCTCCTCCGGGACGGCCGTGGCGGCGGGCAGCGGCTCGAGGGAGGTGACGTCGACGATGCGGCCGTCGCGGGCGGAGCGGAACCAGCCGGCCAGCGGGTCGGTGGCGGGGTCGGCGTCGAGGACGAGGCACACCGGGCGCAGGTCGTCGAGCACGGAGCGGCCGCGCTCACCCGCGTCGCCGGTGCCGAACCAGACCACGTGGGCGCCCGCCCGGAAGACCGCGAGCACGGCGGCGTAGCGGCGCGCTCCCGCCGAGACGCGCACCGCCACGGCCGCGCCGGGCCGGACCCCGGCCGCACGCAGCCGGGCGGTGATCGCGTTCGTCAGCGCGTCCAGCTCGCCGTAGGTCACCGACTCGCCCTCGAACACCACGGCCGGCGCGGCGGGTGTCCCGGCGGCCCGGCGGGCCACGGCGTGGTCCAGCGGCGCGCCGGCGGGCGGCCCGTCGGCGATCCGGTCGCTTTCGCGGGCGATCGCGCTCCGGACGGCTTCGTCGTCGAGCGGCAGGGCGGCCACCTCGCGGCCGGGTTCGGCGATCGCCGCGACGAGCAGCGTGTGCAGCTGGGCGACCAGCGTGCGAGCGGTTTCGGCGTCGAACAGCGCGGTCCGGTACTCGAGGAAACCGGACGGCGTCCCGTCGGCGGAGAGGGCCAGGTCGGTCGCCAGCGCACCGCGGTGGACGGGGACCGGCTCGGCGGTCAGGCCGACGAACCGGGGGCCGGGCTCGGGTTCGATGGCGGTGAAGGTCACGTCGTGCAGCGGGGTGCGGCGCGGGTCGCGGTCCGGAGCCACCGCGCGGACGACGTCGGCGAACGGAACCTCCCGCCGCGCCAGCGCTTCGCGCGCGGCTTCGTCGACCCGGGCGACGACGGTCGCGAAGTCCGGCTGCCCGCCCAGGTCGGCCGTCAGTACGACGACGTTGGTGAACGGCCCGATCGCGGGATCGGGCCCGGCGCCCGGGCCGACCGGCACCGGCAGTCCCACCGGCAACCGGTCCTGGCCGCTGTGGCGGTGCAGCAGGACGAGGAACGCCGCCAGCAGCACCCGGGCCGGCGTGGTGCCCGCGTCGCGGGCGAACCCGGCCAGCGGCAGGCCGGGGTCCCCGCGCCAGTCGAACGGCACGACGCCGGCGGCCGGGGCGGGGCCGGCCGGGCGGGTCCGGTCGGCCGGGAGCGCCAGCGGCGGCGGGACCGCCGCCGGCCCCGCGTCCGCCCGGAGCCGGGCGGACGGCTGCGCGGCGCGGAAGCCGGCCGTGGCGGGCAGCGCGGCGGTGGCCGTCCCCTCGCCGAGCGCGGCGGCGTACCAGGTGGACAGCTCGGCCAGCAGGGCGGGCACCGACCGCTCGTCCGCCACGATCCGGTGCAGCACCAGCACGAAGACCTGCTCGGCCCGCCCGGTGCGCAGCACGGTGAGCCGGACCGGCGGTGCGGCGGCGAGGTCGAACGGGCGGCCGGCCACCCAGGCGGCGACGCCCGCCACCCCGTCCGGGGCGGCCGTCAGGTCCACCACCGAAAGCGGGTCGTGGTCGTCCACCAGCCGGGCCTCGGGGATCCCGGCCTCGTCCGGGAACCGCGTCCGCAGGGCCGGGTGTCGCCGGGCGAGGTGGCGCCACGCCGCCTGCAGCGCGGCCACGTCGAGGGAGCCGGTCAGCCGGTAGGCGCGGCACACGTGACCCGTCGCCGAAGCCGGTTCCAGCCGGGCGGTGTACCACTGCGCGGCCTGGAGCGGGGCGATCGGCGGCTCGGGGGACTGGCGGATCCGGGGGATCCGGGTGCGCTCGCGATCGGCCATGACCACCATTCTGGTTTTGGCCCGCGGCAACGAGCTACTCATCCTGTGCGTCCCGAACTGTTGGCGCACAACGGAAAACGGCGGTGCACCGGGGACCGGGCACCGCCGTTTCGCGGGGGTTCGTTCAGGCGGCGCGGAGGAACTCCTCGGAGGACCGGCCGGTCCGCTGACGGCGGCGGCGCGCCGAACGCTCGAGCCACCAGTGCGCGACCAGGAGGTTGACCACCCAGCTCGCCCAGTTCGCGAAGTCGGTCAGCACGGCGTCGCTGATCGTGAACCCGGGGATCACCGTCATCAGCACGAACACGATCCGGCCCCAGCTCGTGGACAGCGCGAAGGCGAAGCTGTAGACCATCCAGCGGCGGTGTTCGGCGATCCGGCGCTGGCGGGCTCGCTTGAGTGCGATCAGGATCGTGAAGATCCAGCCCGTGGCGGCGAGGGCGAGGCCGAGGCTGCCGGCCGGGCCGGGGCGCAGGAACAGCATCGCGAACCCGAAGAGCGCCGACGGCAGCGCACCGGCGAAGATGTGCACGCGCCCGCTGATCCGGTGGAACCGCGGGTGGTTGCGCCGCAGCCAGGGCCACAGCTGGAAGAACAGCGTGACCATGGCGATGTTCCCGGTCACCACGTGCGCGACGACCAGCGGGTAGTGCAGCGAAACGTTCTGGTCCAGCAGGATCCGGACCTGCGCGGGGTCGCCGCTGAGGTAGCGCGGCAGCGCGTAGATCGCGTTGAACACGATCAGCACCGCCAGCACGCCGAGCCACAGCTGCCAGCTGCGCCACCAGGACTTCGGCGGCGGGGTGAGGGTGGTGACCGGCCGGGTGCCGCGGGCCGGCTCGAGGTTGTGCGTCATAGGGCTTTCCTTCGTGGTGGGTGCGGGTGAAGCGGGCGCTAGCCGTTGAGCAGGCCGTTGCGGAACTGCCGGATGCCGGAGAACGACGAGAGGTCGGGCACGGTCCAGCCGTCCAGGTCGTACTCGCCGAGACAGGTGTCGACGAACGCCTTGTAGGAGTCCAGCTGCCCGGAAGCCATCTGCGAGAACAGCAGCTCCACCCGCGTGTTCTCGTGGTTGCCGGAGTAGTTGCGCTCGTAGAGCTCGTGCCGCCCGCCGAACTCGGTGCCGGTGGCGTCCCAGAGCAGCTTCATCACCTTCACCCGGTCGACCGCCTCGACGCCGTTCGAGCCGCGGACGTACTTGTCCAGGTAGGGGCGGACGTCGGGGTTGGCGAAGTCCTCGGCGGAGGAGTTGAGGTAGATCAGGCCGCTCGCGATGTCCTGCTGGATGATCTCCTTGATCCGCGGGTACCCCAGCTGCATGAACCAGCGGTAGGCCATGCCGTAGTCCGGGTTCGGCAGCAGCGCGCCGTCGTGCCAGGGCACCGGGTTGCGCGCGGCGGCGTCGGACAGGCCCCAGAACAGGTTGCGCCACGCCAGCACTTCGCCGAGCCGGGTCTGCACCCCGCGGAAGTCCTGCACCCCGGTGATCTCGAGGGCCTTGGCCAGCAGGCCGGCGATGAACTCCAGCTTCACCGCGAGCCGGGTGCAGCCGTGGAAGGTGAACCGCTCGGGGAAGCCGGACCGGCCGGTGAACATCTGGACCTTGCCGAGGTCGCCGTAGATGAAGACGTTCTCCCACGGGATGAACACCTTGTCCAGCACCAGGATCGTGTCGTTCTCGTCCAGCCGGGACGAGAGCGGGTAGTCGAACGGGCTGCCCATCACCGCGGCCTGCGCCCCGTAGGACGGACGGCAGATCAGCTTCATGCCCGGCGCACCCATCGGGATGGTCGCGACGAGCGCGAACTCCTTCTTCTTGATCGGCACGCCGTAGTGGGCGATGAAGTTGTAGTGCGTCAGCGCGGATCCGGTCGCCACCACCTTGGCGCCGCTGACGATCAGCCCGCCGTCGGTCTCCTTCTCCACGTGCACGAAGACGTCGGCGACCTCGTCCGGCGGGCGGCTCCGGTCGACCGGCGGGTGCACGATCGCGTGGTTCCAGAAGAGGACCTTCTCCTGCGACTCGCGGTACCAGCGCCGGGCGTTGTCGGAGAAGGGGGCGTAGAACTCGGCGTTCGCGCCGAGCGTGCCGAGGAAGGACGCCTTGTAGTCGGGACTGCGGCCCATCCAGCCGTAGCTGAGCCGGGCCCACGCGGCGATCGCCTTCTGGTCGGCGACCATGTCGTCCACCGAGTGCGACGCGGTGAAGAAGCGGTGGGTGTACCCGTCGCTGCCGGTGTCGGTCGGCCCCACGAGCTCGGGCTGCAGCGCGGGGTCGTGCAGCGCGTCGTAGAGCCTTGCGGTCATCCGCGCGGGGTTGTGGAACGCCGGGTGCGCGGTGACGTCCTTGACCCGCTCGCCGTAGAGGTAGACCTCGCGGTCGTCGCGCAGGCTCTCCAGGTATTCGGCCCCCGTGAACGGGCGGGTCACCCGCCGGGAGCCGGCGTTCTCGGCACGGGCGTTCTGCTGGTCGGCCATCGAGTTCGTCCTCCCGGGGTCAGGCCCCGCGCGTCACGGACATGGGGCGCCGGGCCGGGTTTCATGCTCGCACCGGCCGTCGCCGCCGACCTCTTCCTCCGTGCCGCGTTGGTCCGGGGGAAGGCAGTCCAGAAGACGACCCCGGTGCCGGGCGCGGTGCGATGATGACCAGGTTGCCCGGTCCGGTGCCCGTTTCCCGGACCGTCCACATGCGACAGACGGCGGTGTGCCGACACCACGGGAGGACGCGGCAGTGGAGAAGGTCGTCATCGAGGTCTGGCTGCCGGAGTACCCGGTCATCCCGCGGCTGCTGGCCGAGACGAAGAAACAGGCGGAGACGTTCAACGCGCTGCACCCGGACTACGAGGTCGTCATCCGCGGCCTCGACTTCCTCAAGCTGCCGACGGAACTGTTCCACGCCGCGCAGGAGGGCCGCCAGCCCGCCGTCGCGCAGCTGTTCTACACCTCGACGCAGCTGGCCAGGGACCTGCGCACGCGGGACGGCGAGCCGCTGTTCACGCCGATCGAAACGGCCATCGCCGGACGGCGGGAAATCCTCGGCCACCCGGTCGTCCTCGGCGACACCGTCCGGACCGCGCGGGAGTTCTACACGTTCGACGGCGTGGCGGCCGCGGTGCCGCCGCTGACCTCGACGACGATCCTGTACGCCAACACCACGGTCCTGGAACGCGCGGGGGTCACCGCCCTGCCGCAAACCTGGGCCGAGGTGGAGACGGCGTGCCGGGCGGTCGCGGCGGTGCCCGGCGGCCCGTCGCACGGGATCACCTGGCCCAACCACGGCTGGTTCTTCCAGCAGGGCGTGGCCTGCCAGGGCGGGTTCCTCTCCGGCGCCGAAAACGGCCGCAGCGGCCGGCCGTCGACGGTGGACCTGGTCTCTTCGGAGCTGCTGGCCTACGTCGAGTGGTGGCGGCAGCTGCAGCGCGACGGCCACTTCCTGTACCCCGGCGTGCCGGCCTCCGGGCCGCGGACGGCCGAAGCGTGGGAGAACAACTACCAGGCCTTCGCCGACCAGCGCGTCGCGTTCGTGCTGAGCACCTCGGTCCAGGCGGACCAGATGGTCCAGGCCGGGCGGGACAACGGGTTCGCCGTTCAGGCCGGGCGGACCCCGTACAACGGCGAGACCGGCTACGCGGGCAACGTCATCGGCGGCGACGCCCTGTGGCTGACGCGCGGGCTCGACGAGCGGACGCAGGACGGCGCGCTCGCCTTCCTCCAGTACATCGGCACCGCGGAGAACGCCGCCGCGCGCCACAAGTTCACCGGTTTCATGCCGGTCACGGAGTCCGCGATCGCCCTGCTGGAAAGCGAGGGCTGGTTCGCCGAGAACCCGCACCACCAGGTCGCGGTCGACCAGCTCGCGGCGGGCGACGGCTCGCCGGGCGCGCTCGGCGCGCTGCTGGGCGACTTCGCGGGCATCCAAGAGGTGCTCACCTGGGCGATGCACGACGTGCTGACCACCGGCGCCGAGCCCGCCGAGCGGTTCCGGCAGGCGAACGCCGAGGCGCAGCGGCTGCTCGACCACTACACCGCGCAGGTGACCGGCGCCGAGCCGGGTCCGTGGGGATCGAACTGCTTCCGGGTCGGCTGACGCCGCCTACCGAGAAAGGACGTTGTCGATGAGTGAGCCCACCCCGACGGCCGCCGCACTGGTGGCCTCGTTCGCCGAGGCCGGGCCGGACCGCCTGGACGGCGAGTTCCGGCGGCTGGCCGGCGCGCTGTGGAACGACGGCGCCGCGACGGCGGCGGCGCTGCCCGCGGTGCCCGGGATCGTCGCGGCGTTCGGCGAGGCGGACGACGCGCACGCCGGCTACCTGGCCGTGCTGCTCGGGCTGCTGGCCGAAGCGGACAGTCCCGGCTTCGGCGGCGAGCTGACGGCGGCGATCGCGCAGGGGACCGGCGGCTACCTCGAGCGGCTGGCGGGCTGCGCGAAGGGCGACCCGCTCGCCCTCGCCCTGCTCTACCTGCTCGCCCACCTGCCGCAGGAGCGCGACCGGGTGCTCGCCGCCGTCGCCGGGCTCGACATCGACCCGGACGACCGGACCCGGCTGGAGCGCTGCCTCGAGCCGCTCGTCCACGAGACCGCGGTGCTGGGCCGGTGCTGGCCGTCGCCGTGGGAGTGGGCGCTGACCGAGCGCGAGCGCGCCTTCGACCGCGGCTGGATCGACGCGCTGCCGCGGGAGCAGGTCACCGAGGGGTGGAACGCCGACACGCAGTCGGTGCTGGCCTACTCCGGTGCCAAGGCCTACTGGGCCGTGCAGCACGGCCGCCCGACCCTGGTCGAGGACACCAGCCCCCGGCGCGAACCGCCGTCCGGCGCTCCCGCCGAGCTCCCGCCCGCCGCGTTCGCCCACCACGGCACCGAGCTGCGGTGTCCGAACTGCTCGTCGAAGCTGACGTTCGAGGCATCCGTGCGCTGCGACGGCTGCTCGACGACCTACCCGCTCTCCGGTGGCATCGCCGACTTCACCGTGGCCGCGGGCAGCGCCCACTCCGACGACGACGTCCTGCAGGGCGCGGCCGCGATGGAGGGCATCGGCACCTGGTACGAAGCCGTTCTGCGGCCCGCGTTCCTCCGCGTGATGGGCACCAACTGGGGTGGCGACGTCTCGCCCGCCGACGAGGACGACTACATCCGCCAGGAGCTCGCCGGCGCCGAGGGCCCGGTGCTCGACCTCGCGGCCGGGGCCGGCCGGTGGACCGAGATCGTCGCCGAGGCGGTGGGGACCGAGCGGCTGATCGCCCTCGACGTCCTCGCCCCGATGCTGGCCGGGATGCGCACCAGGCTGCCGTCGGTGCCCGCGGTGCTGGCCAGCGCGCTCAACCTGCCGTTCGAGGACGCTTCGCTCGGCGCGGTCAACTGCTGGAACGCGCTGCAGGCCATCCCGGACCCCGGCAAGGCGGTCGCCGAAATCGGCCGGGTGCTGCGCCCGGGCGGCGTGTTCACGCTGCTGACCTTCCGCTGGCCGGAGGACCGGATCAACCGGTACTTCCAGCACGCGCACATCATGCCCGGAAGCCCGAAGGGCATCGAGCTGTTCGAGCTCGAGCTGATCAAGACGTGGCTGAAGGACGCGGGCCTGGTGATCCGCACCGAGCGGACGCCCGGCTCGTTCGTGTTCGTCACCGCCGAGCGCGTGGCCTGACTCCGGGAGCGAGGAAAACCATGGCCGAATCCATCAACCCGATCGACGTCGGGCGCAGCTACGACGAGTCGTCGCCGATCTCGAACACGCTCAACGACGGCCAGGTCCACATGTCGTACTGGTACGGCGAGCAGGACGACACACCACTGGCCGAAGCCGCCCAGCGCATCACCCGCAAGGTCGGGGCGACCCTCGGCCTGCGCCCGGGCGAGCGGCTGCTCGACGCCGGGTGCGGCCTCGGCGCGCCGGCGATCCTGCTCGCCCAGGAGACCGGCGCGCACGTCACCGGCATCACCGTCAGCGGCTACGAAGTCGCCGAGGGGAACCGGAAGATCGAAGCGGCAGGCGTCGGCGACCGCGTGCGCGTCGAGCTCGGCGACTACTCCGCACTGTCCTACCCGGACGGTTCGTTCGACGCGGTGCTCGCCATCGAGTCGCTGCAGTGCGCGCCGGACCTCGGCAAGGTGCTCACCGAGCTGTTCCGCGTGCTGCGGCCCGGCGGGCGGATCTCCGTCGCGGACTACACCCTCGAGGGTGCGATGGACGAGGGGAGCGCGGCGGAGTTCGCGGCGACCATCCACATCAACCGGCCACCGCGGCTGGCGGAGTGGATCGACGCGCTGACCGCGGCCGGCTTCGGCGTCGGCGAGTACACCCAGTGCGGTCCGCGCGTGTTCGGGATGCCGTCGAAGTACCTCGACTCCGCGGAGCAGGCCCGTGACCGGCTCGCGGCGAAGTTCGGGGCCGACATCGTCCCGGGTCTCAAGGAAGGCCTCGGCTACTTCCTCGCCCCGGGACCCGAGCGGATCGGCTACGCGATCGTCAGCGCGCACAAGCCGCTCGCCTGAGCGGGGAGGAGCACCGATGCCGCCCACCCGTGACGAGGACTACGCCGCCGCGACCGCGGTGTTCAACCTGGCCGCGCCGGTGTACCCGGCCGTCGCCACCACCGCCCGGACGGCCGGCCGCGTGCGGGCGGCGGTCCGCTGGGCCCGGACGGACGGCCGCCCGGTCCGGGTCATCTCGACCGGGCACGCCGCCGCCACCGCCCGGCCGATGGACGGTGCGGTCCTGGTGCGCACCGCGCTCGACGGCGGGGTCATCGTCGACCCCGTCCGCCGGGTCGCGCGGATCCCGGCGGGGACCCGGTGGGCGGAGGTCGTCGACGCCGCGGCCCCGCACGGGCTCGCGGTGGCGCACGGGTCCTCGCCCACCGTCGGCGCGGTGGGGTACCTGCTGCGCGGCGGCGTGAGCTTCTACGGCCGCGCGGTGGGGCTGGCCGTCAACAGCGTGCGCGCGATCGAGCTCGTCGACGCCGCCGGCGAGCTTCGCCGGGTGGACGCCGTGACCGACCCCGAGCTGTTCTGGGCCCTGCGGGGCGGTGGCGGCGGCTTCGGGGTGGTCACCGCGGTGGAGGTCGCGCTGTTCGCGTGCGCGAGTGTCCACACGGGAGCGGCGTTCTGGTCCGCCGCGCACGCCGGGGAGCTGCTCGGCGCCTGGCGGAAGTGGGCGGAGGTGGCGCCCGTCGAGGCGACCACGGCCTTCCAGGTGCTGAACCTGCCGGACGTCCCGGAGATCCCGCTCGAGCTGCGGGCCGGGCCCGTCGTGTGCGTGGACGGCGCGGTGCTGGCCCGCACGCCCGCGGACCGGGCGCGGGCCGCGCGGATCACCGGCGACCTGCTCGGCCCGTTGCGGGCCGTCGCGGCACCGATCGCCGACACCTGGGCGGAAGCGGGCCCCGAAGCCGTGCCGCACACGCACATGGACCCGGTCGACCCGCTGCCGATGTGTGGGGACCACCTGCTGCTGACCGAGCTCGGCGACGCGGCCGCGGCGGAGTTCCTCCGGGTCACCGGGCCCGGCTCGGGGTCCCCGCTGATCAGCGCCGAACTGCGGCAGCTGGGCGGGGCGCTGGCCGCGGCGCCGCCGGACGCCGGCGCGCTCGGCCACCTCGACGCCGGGTTCGCCTACCTCGGGGCGGGCGTCCCGGACGGCCCGGCGGCGGAAGCGGCGATCGCGGCGCACTGCGCGCACGTCCGCGCGGCGCTGGCGCCGTGGGACACCGGCCGCACCGCACCGACGTTCGTCGAGAACTTCGCGCAACCGCAGGGCCACCTGGACGCCGAGCGGGTGCGCGTGCTCGACCGCGTCCGGCGGCGCGTCGACCCGCGGGGCATGTTCCTCGGCGACGTCTCGCCCGGCGCGACCGCGCTGACCTGACCGTCCACTGTGTACTCCGAGGAGCGCAAACCGGAAGACGTCCGCACGAGGCAGGGTCGGTGACCATAGAGCCATGACTGACTTCGCAGGCAAGACCTACTTGATTACGGGCGGCGGCAGCGGGATCGGGCTGGCCACCGCGAAGAAGCTGGTGGCGGGCGGCGGAGCGGTCGTGCTCGCCGGGCGGGACGCCGAACGGCTGTCGCTGGCGAAGAAGGAACTCGGCGCCGACGCGACCGTGCTGACCGTAGCGGCCGACGTCTCGCGGACCGCGGACCTCGACGCGCTCTTCAGCGCGATCGCCGACCGCTTCGGCGTGCTCCACGGCGTCTTCGCCAACGCCGGCATCGGCGTGTCCGCACCCGGCACCGCGCTCACCGAGGCGGACTTCGACGCCGTCGTCGCGACGAACTTCAAGGGCACGTTCTTCACCGTGCAGAAGGCCGTCCCGCTGCTGACCGAGGGCGGCTCGATCGTGCTGAACTCGTCCTGGACCGTCCACAACGGACTGAGCCTGGCCACGGTGTACGCCGCCAGCAAGGCCGCCGTGCTCAACCTGGCCCGCACCTTCGCCGCCGACCTGGCAGGCCAGGGCATCCGGGTCAACGCCGTCACCCCCGGCCACGTCGAGACCGACATGTTCGCGGGCATCACCGGCGGCAACGAGCAGGTGAAGGAGTTCTTCCGGAGCCAGGTCGTGCTCGGCAGGCTCGGGCAGCCGTCGGACATCGCCGACTCGGTGCTGTTCCTGCTCTCCGCCGCCGCGGCCTACATCACCGGCCAGGAGCTCGTCGTCGACGGCGGCCTCACCACCTCCCTGCCCGGCTGACCCGCCACCCGTGCCCACCCGCCCGCGAAAGGAGCAGCGCAGACATGGCAGCCGCCACTGATCGGCCCGGTGCCACCGGATTCCCGTCGCCGCCGGAACCGGGGCTGACTCCCGCGGAGGTCGTCGCCCGCGCGGAAGCCATCGCGCCGTCGCTGGTCGCCCTGCAGCAGGAGACCGAGCAGCGCACGGCCTACGGGCCGGACGTCCACGAGGCCTTCCGCAAGGCGGGTTTCTACCGCATCCTCGTGCCGCGGCGCTACGGCGGCTACGAGTTCGGGGTGGAGACGTTCCTGCGGGTCGTCTCCGCGCTCGCGCGCGGCTGCCCCTCGACCGGCTGGATGTACTGCTTCGGCGCCTCGCACGCGGTGACCCTCGCGACGCTGTTCGGCGAGCAGGCCCAGGAGGAGCTGTTCGAGGACGGCGACTTCATCTGCCCGACGACGATCGTTCCGAACGGCACCGCGGAACAGCGGCCGGACGGCAGCTGGACGGTCAGCGGGACCTGGGGCTACTGCTCCGGTGCGCCGTACGCGTCGGCCTTCATCGGCCACACGGTCGTGCCGCAGCCCGACGGGCCGCCGAAGTCGCTGCTGTTCGCCGCGCCGCGCTCGGTGTGGAAGCAGGTCGACGACTGGGGTGGGCAGCTCGGCCTGCGGGGCAGCGGCTCCCACAGCATCACCATCCACGAGGCGCGCATCCCGGCGCACTACGCCATGGAGACGCACCTCAGCAGCTACGACGTCAGCGGCGGCACGCCGGGCTTCGAGCTGCACGGCAACCCCGAGTTCCGCGGTGCCCCGCTGAGCTTCGGCTTCCTCGAAGGCGCGGCGCTGGCCGTCGGCATGGCGCAGGGCGCCCTCGACGCCTACGAGGACCTGATGCGGACCCGCACCTCGTTCCTGCCCCCGATCGTGCCGCGCTTCGAAAACCGCGACTACCAGGCCTGGTACGGGGAAGCCGCCGGCCTGGTGGCGACGGCGGAGGCGGCCACCCGCGACGCGGCCCGGCAGTGGCACGAGGCCGCCGCGGCGGGGCCGGGGGAGTTCACCACGGAGAAGGACCTCAAGATCACCGCGATCTGCCGCCAGGCCGTCCAGCTGGCGTGGCGGGCGGTGGAACGCCACCTGTTCCCGACCGCGGGTTCGAGCTCCGCCCGCGCCGGCGAGCGCATGGAACGCGTCTGGCGCGACCTGTCCATGCTGCAGAGCCACTCCGGCTACGGGATCTTCCTGACCACCGCGGCCAACCGCGGGCTGGCCAGGGTCCGGTTCGACGGGCTCACCCCGTTCGAGGAACTCTGACGGGCTCGTCCGGCGCGAGCCATCCGAACGACCAAGGAGGTGCCCGTCATGGGCAACAGCAAGTCCCGTGCGGTGGTGCTCGGCGGCAGCATCGCCGGGTTGTTCGCGGCCAGGGTGCTGACCGAAAGCCACGACGAGGTCGTCGTGATCGACCGCGACGTGCTGGTCGGCACCGGCGGACCGCGCCGGGGCCGTCCCCAGGGACGGCACATCAACGCGATGCACGTCCGCGGCCGCGTGGTCATGGAGGAGCTCTACCCGGGGATCACCGACGAGCTCATCGCGGACGAGACCCCGGCGGGCGACTTCGCGGGCGCCTGCCGCTGGTACTTCAACGGGCACGCGCTGAAGCGCGAGGACATCGGCTACCTCGCGGTGCCGGCCACCGCCCCGGTGATGGAGCGGCACATCCGCGAGCGGACCCAGGTGCTGCCCGGCGTCCGGTTCCTCGAGGAGCGGGCCATCCTCGGCCTGGTGACCACCCCCGACCGGAGCCGGGTCACCGGCGTGCGGGTCGAGCCGACCGCCGGTGGCGCCGAGGAGGTCGTCGAAGCGGACCTCGTCGTCGACGCGACCGGCCGCGGCTCGCGCACGCCGGTCTGGCTCGAGGAGCTGGGGTACGGCCGGGTCGAGGAGGAGCGCAAGAAGATCGGCCTGACCTACTGCACCCAGCACTACCGCCTCGAAGCCGACCCGTGGGACGGCGACCTGGCGATCATCCCGGTCGCCCACCCCGCCGTCCCGCGCGGGGCGATCTTCACGAAGACCGACCACGGCCGGGTCGAACTGACCGTGTACGGCCTGCTCGGCGACGCCCCGCCGACGGACCAGCAGGGCTACTACGACTTCGTGAAGTCGTTGCCGGTGCCCGACATCCACGAGGCCCTGCAGCACGCCGTCCCGCTGGACGAGCCGGTGTCCTACCGGTACCCGACCACGATCCGGCGGCACTACCAGAAGGTGCCGAAGCTGCCCGAGGGCCTGCTGGTGACCGGGGACGCCGTCACGTCGTTCAACCCGGTCTACGCACAGGGCATGACGGTGGCCGCGCTGTCGTCGCTGGTCATCCGGGACCACGTCCGCGCCCACGGCAGCGCCCGGACCGAGCAGTACTTCGCCGCGCTGGCCCGGGAGGTCATCGACGCGCCGTGGGAGATGACCAACACCGTGGACCTGTCGTTCCCGGGGGTCGTCGGCGAGCGCACCCTCAAGGTCCGCATCGGCCAGAAGTACCTGAAGCGGGTGCAGATCGCGGCGACGAGGGACACCAAGGTCACCACCGCGTACATGCGCGCCGCGGGCATGCTCGAGCGCCCGGAGTCGCTGATGAAGCCGCTGTTCATGCTGCGGGTGCTGTGGAAGTCGCTGCGCGGGCCCGCCGCCAACCCGCCGCTCAAGCCTGTGGTGCCGGCGGACGGGCGCCAGGACCGGCGCGCCGCCTGACCCCCCTGACCGAAAGGACCGCAGATGGGAACGCCGAACACCGCCGACGTCGGTGCGCACGCGGGGCGGATCTGGGACGAGGTGCTCAACCCCCCGCCCGGCCAGGATTCCGCCACGTTCTTCGAGCTGCTCGGCCAGTCGATCTCGGCCGTCCGGATCGTCGCCAGGGTCAGTGACGAGCTCGGGCTCCACCTGAACCTCGGCAGCCTGTTCGACGACCCCGACCGGGCGACGTTCGTCCGGAGCGTGGTCGAGCTGGCCGAGACGGCGGACCAGGTCCGCCGGACCGCCTGAGCCATCCCCACGGGGCACCCGGGTCCGCCCGGGTGCCCCGGTTCGCGACGAGGACGAGGCAGATGACGATTTCCGAGGTGCCCGCCGCGGCGGGCGGGGTGCCGTTGTCGGTGCAGCAGGAGTTCCTGTGCATGTGGGACATGGGCGACGAGATGGGCCCGTTCGGTCCCCGCTTCCACATCATCGACGGCTGGCGCGTGCGCGGCCGGATCGACACCGGTGTGCTCCGCGCGGCGCTGGCCGACGTCGTCGTCCGGCACGAAGCGCTGCGGACGACGGTGGTCCGCACGGGCGACCGGTACCAGCGGATCCTGCCGCCGGCGGCGCCGCGGCTGGACGAGCGGGACCTGACCGGCACGCCGGAGGCGGACCGGGACGTGCGGACCGATGAACTGCTCAACGAACTGGCCGCCGGTGAGCTGCCGGTGCGGGAACAGCCCCTGCTGCGCGCGGTGCTCGGCCGCTTCGCCGAGGACGACGCCGTCCTTTCCCTGGTGGCCCACCACAGCGCCGTCGACGCGTGGTCCATGCAGCTGCTCGTGCGCGACCTCGCCGAGTGCTACGCGGCGCGGGCCGCCGGCCGGGAGCCCGCGCTGGACCCCGCCGTGCAGTACCAGGACTACGCGCGGTGGCAGCAGGAGCACGCGGCGGGCCACGACACCGGCCCGGCCCGGGCGTACTGGCGGGAGAACCTGGCCGGCGCGCGGAACGTCGCGCTGCCGACCGACCGCCCGCGGTCGGCGCACCCGGAGTTCCGCACCTCCTGGTACCGCTTCTCGTGGGGCCGCGAGCTGTGCGCGGCGACGGCCGGCCTCGCGCGCGAGGCGCGGTGCTCGCCGTTCATGCTGCTGCTGGCCGCGTTCGGCGAGTTCCTGCGCCGCGGCGGCGCGGCGGCCGACCTGGTCGTGCCGACGTTCACCCCGGGGCGCGAGCACGCCCGCTTCCAGGACGCCGTGGGGTCGTTCTTCAACTGCCTGCCGCTGCGGCTGGACCTTTCGGGCCGCCCGACCTTCCGCGAGCTCGCCGCCCGGGCCCGCCGGACCTGCCTCGGCGCGTACACGCACGAGCTCCCGTTCGCCGAGATCCTCGGCGTCGCGCCCGGCCTGATGGCGGACGTGGCCGAGGACGGGTTCGCCCCGTGCACGTTCCAGGTCATCCAGACCCCGCACATGATGGACCGCGAGCGGGTCGGCGAGCTGGAGTATTCCGCGATCCGGCGGCGGATGCTGCCGCAGACCGTGGGGTCCGACATCCCCGACGGCACCCTGCTGTGCCTGGAGCTGGACGCGACCGGGGACCTGATCGGCGAACTGGGCTACAGCAGCAACCTCTACGACGACCGCACGGCACGGGAGCTCGTCGCGGCCTTCCGCGCCGTGCTGGCCGAGCTCGTCGCCGCCCCGGACGTCCCGCTGGGCCCGGCCTGAGCTCCGACCGCACCGCACCGAACGAAGAAAAGAGGACCGGCCGTGCGCCCGTACCGCATCGACATCCCGCAGAGCGAGCTCGACGACCTCAACCGGCGCATCGCCGCCACCCGCTGGCCGGCGCCGCTGCCGGGCGCGGGCTGGGAGCGCGGCGTGCCGCAGGAGTACCTGCGCGAACTCGCCGGGTACTGGCTGAACAGCTACGACTGGCGGGCGGCCGAGGCCCGGCTCAACGAGCTGCCCCAGTTCGTCACCGAGCTCGACGGCGCCCAGGTGCACTTCCTGCACGTGCGCTCGCCCGAGCCGTCGGCGCGGCCGCTGCTGGTGACGCACGGGTGGCCCGGCTCGGTCGCCGAGTTCGTGGACGTGGCGGGGCCGCTGACCGACCCCGCCGCGCACGGCGGCGACCCGGCCGACGCCTTCCACCTGATCGTCCCGTCCATCCCCGGGTACGGCTTCTCGGGGCCGGCGCCCGAGACCGGCTGGGGCCTCCCGCGGGTGGCGCGGGCGTGGGCCGAGCTGATGGCCCGGCTCGGCTACGACCGCTACATCGCCCACGGCGGTGACTGGGGTTCGCTGATCTCCCAGGAGCTCGGCCGGATCGACGCGGAGCACGTCGTCGGCGTGCACACGAGCATGCTGGTCACCATCCCGTCCGGGGACCCCGAAGAGCTGGCCGGTCTCGGCGAGGAGGACCTGGCGAAGCTGGGGCGGCTCTCGTGGTTCGACACGGAGGGCTCCGGCTACATGAAGCTGCTGCAGACCCGCCCGTTCACCCCGTCGTACGGGATGAACGACTCGCCGGTCGGGCTGCTGGCCTGGATCGTCGAGAAGTTCCAGGAATGGACGACGCCGTCCGCGCGCCCGGAGGACGTGGTCGACATCGACCAGCTGCTCACCGACGTGACGATCTACTGGCTGACCGGCACCGCCAGCTCGTCGGCGCAGTTCTACTTCGAAGTCAACGAACTGCTGAAGCAGGCCGCCGCCGCGGGCGTCGCGCCCCCGCCGCTGACCGTGCCGGTCGGGGTCGCGGTGTACGGCAACGACTGCATCCTGCCCCTGCGCCGCCTCGCCGACCGCGACGTGCCGACCATCGTGCAGTGGAACGAGTACGAGCGGGGCGGCCACTTCGCGGCGATGGAGCTGCCGGCCGAGTTCGTGGCCGACCTGCGCTCGTTCGGCCGCGCGGTGAAGGACCGGGAAGACTGAGGCACCCCGCGGAAAGGGGGCGGCCGGGTGTCCGGCCGCCCCCTTTTGCCTGCGCGGTCAGTTGTGCACGAGGCCGCAGTTGACGTCGAGGCACTGCCCGGTGATCGCGGCGGCGGCGGGCGAACCGAGGAACACCACGGCGTTGGCCACCTGGTCGGCTTCGGGGAGCCGGCGCAGGTCCGTTTCCGCGGCCGTCTCGTCGTAGACCGCTTGGACCTCGACCCCGCGCTGCTCGGCCAGGTAACCGAAGTACGCCTGCAGCGGCTCGGCCCAGACGTAGGCCGGTGCGACGGTGTTGACGCGGATGTTCTGCGGTCCCAGCTCGCTGGCCAGGGTCTGGGCGGCGGCCAGCAGGCTCGCCTTCGCCATCTTGTACGGCCCGAACGTCGGCTTCGAGCTGTGCAGCACGTCGGAGTTGATCAGCACCACCGCGCCGCCGCGCTCGGCCAGCGAGGCGCGGAACAGGCCGGTGAGCCGCAGGGCCGCGTACACCGTCGTCTCGAAGCTGCGGCGGACCTCGTCGAGGTCGGCGTCGGTCAGCTCGGCGAACGGCGGAACCGCGAACGCGTTGTGCACCAGCAGGTCCACGTGCCCGAAGGCGTCCAGCGCACCGGCCGCGAGGGCCTCGACCGAAGCCGCGTCGGTGAGGTCGGCCGGCACCGCCAGCGCCCGGCGGCCCAGTGCCTCGACCTCCTTGGCCACGACGTCCAAAGTGGACTTCGTGCGGGCGGCGAGCACCACGTCCGCGCCGGCCTTCGCGCACCGCAGGGCGATCGCCCTGCCGAGGCCGGGGCCGACCCCGGACACAACGACTACCTTGTCCTGCAACAATTCCGGCTCCTCAGGTCGGTGGGCGCAGGGCCGGATCGGGCCCCGCCTGCATCCTCGCGCGCCCGCCACGACCGGGTCATCTCGGGCTTTGCGGTCCGCGCCGGGCATCCGCAAGCGCGGAGATGCCCGCGGCCGGTGCGTGTGCGACGGTCGGCTGGTGAAAGGAGCCAGGACATGACTGACACGAGGTCCGGGTCGGAAGCGGCGTCGGCGCCGGTCTTCGGGCCGGTCACCGTCTCCGCCGGCGACCCCCGTTACCCGAGCGTCGTCGAAGGCTACAACCACCGGTTCACCGGCAGCCCGGACTACGTCCGCTTCGTCGGCAGCACCGCCCAGGTCGTCGAGGCGGTCACCGAGGCGGTTGCCGCGGGCAAGCGGCTCGCCGTCCGCAGCGGCGGTCACTGCTTCGAAGACTTCACGTCCTCGTCGGCGGTCAAGGCGCTGATCGACCTGTCGCCGATGAACGCGGTGTACTTCGACGAGCGGATGGGCGCCTTCGCCGTCGAGGGCGGCGCGACGCTGCTGCAGGTCTACCGCGCGCTCTTCCACGGGTGGGGGGTCACCATCCCGGCCGGCACCTGCTTCGAGGTCGGTGTCGGCGGGCACATCCCCGGCGGCGGCTACGGGCACCTGTCCCGCCGCGACGGGCTCGTCGTCGACCACCTCCACGCCGTGGAGGTCGTCGTCGTCGACGAGTCCGGCCAGGCCCGCGCCGTGGTCGCGACGCGCGCGGAGGACGACCCGAACCGGGACCTGTGGTGGGCGCACACCGGCGGTGGCGGCGGCAACTTCGGCGTGGTGACCCGGTTCTGGCTGCGCACGCCGGGCGCCGAGGGCACGGACCCGGCCGGCCTGCTGCCCAAGGCACCGTCGATGATGCGGCGCAAGACCGTCATGTGGTCGTGGGACGGCATGACCGAAGCCGACTTCAAGGCGCTGATCCGCAACTACTGCGTCTGGTTCGAGCGCAACGACGACGCGGAATCGCCGTACGCCAACCTGTGGAGCAACTTCATCGCGGTCCACAAGTCGGCGCCGATGTTCGGGATGACCGCCGTGCTCGACGAGGCGGTCCCGGACGCGGCCGCCCTGCTGCAGGGTCAGCTGGACGCGATCACCGAAGGCGTCACGGTCGAGCCGGCGATGCACGTCGAGGACGTCATCCCGTGGATGAGCTCCTGGCTGCCGTCCTACAGCTGGCCCAACGACCCGAACGGCCGCTACAAGCACAAGGCGGGCTACCTCCGCCGCCGCTATTCGGAACGCCAGCTGGACGCGATCTACCGCCACCTCAGCTCCGACGGCTACGTGAACCCCCAGGCGTGCCTGGTCCTCACCGCCTACGGCGCGAAGGCGAACACCGTCGGCAAGGACGACACGGCGATCGCCCAGCGGGACGCCATCCTCAAGGCGTCCTACAGCGCCGGCATGTGGCAGGCCGAGGCCGAGGACGACAAGCACATCGCCTGGGTGCGCGAGTACTACCGGGACGTCTACGCCGACACCGGCGGCGTGCCGGTGCCGAACGAGGTCAACGACGGCTCCTACATCAGCTACCCCGACACCGACCTGGCCGACCCGGTCTGGAACACCTCGGGGGTGCCCTGGCCCACGCTGTACTACAAGCACCACTACCCGAAGCTGCAGGAGATCAAGGGCCGCTACGACCCGCTCGACGTGTTCCGGCACGCGCTGTCGATCGAGCGGCCCGAGGCCGGGTGATCGTGCCGGGCGCACCGGCCCCCGACGACGCGGGCCGGCTTGATCGTCCGAAGTGGATGGTCGGCGCCGCGGTCACCGCACTGGTGGCCGCGGCGTTCGCCGTGTCCTGGGTGATCCGCTACGCGATCCCGGGCATGACCTTCGTCGGGATGCTCGACCTGGAGGTCTACCGGGCCGGCGGCCGGTCGGTCGTGGCCGGGCAGCCGCTGTACGGGTTCCTGCTGCAGAACGGCTCCGACGCGCTGCCGTTCACCTATTCGCCCGCCGCGGCGCTGGCCTTCGTGCCGCTGGCCCTGCTGGGCACGCAGACCGCGTACGTGGGCTGGACCGCGCTGAACGTGCTCGCCCTCGGCGCGGTGCTGTGGCTGTGCCTCGGCCGGCTGGGCGTCCGGGCGGCCCGCACCCGGGCCGTGGCCACGGTGGCCGGCACGCTGGCCGCGCACCTGCTGGACCCGGTGATCTGGAACCTCGTGTTCGGGCAGATCAACGTCCTGCTGATGCTGCTGGTGCTGCTGGACGTCCTGCCGGTGACCGGGCGCCTGCGCGGGCTGGCGCTGGGGATCGCGGCCGGGATCAAGCTGACCCCGCTGATCTTCGTGGTTTACCTGTGCTGCATCGGCCGGTGGCGCGACGGGCTGCGCGCGCTCGCGGTGTTCGCCGCCACCGTGCTGGCGGGGTTCGCGGTGCTGCCGTCGGATTCGCGGGACTACTGGTTCCACGGCGTCTTCGCCGACGTCAAGCGCGTGCTGACCGCGCCGATCGGCGTCAACCATTCGCTGTCGGGGCTGTTCTCACGCATCGCGGCGAGCATGGACCCGCCGCCGTGGTCGCTGCCGCTGTGCGCGCTCGCCGGCGTGTGCGGTCTCCTGCTGGCGGTGCGCGCGCACCGGCTCGGTCACGAGGTGCTCGGCGTGGTCTTCGTCGGCTTCACCGCCGTGCTGGTTTCCCCGGTCACCTGGCCGGCCCACGCGGTGTGGGTGGTGCCGGCGCTGGCCTGGCTGGCCACGGCGCGCTGGCGCCGGGGGAGCAGGCTCCCGAGGGTGGTGCTGGTGGCGGCGTTCGTGTGGTTCACGGTGCCGGTTTACTGGCTGGCCCAGCGCCTGCCCGACGGCGACGTCGTCTTCCAGTACACCCCACCCGGGTTCTGGCTCGCCACCCTCGGCGGCCTGCTGCCCCCGGTGCTGCTCGGGCTCGCGACCGCCCCGTGCTGGCTGCCCCGCCTGGCACCGCCGCAACAACACCGGGACGTGCCGGAACCGGCGTGATCCAGCCCGTATCCGGCGTGATCGGGAACGTGGTTCGCGTGCTGGGAGCCGGAACTCGCGAGTTCCGGCTCCCAGCACGCGGGATACGGGCTGAATCACGCGGGTTCCGGCTTCCGGCACGCCGGGGGTGAGCCGGCGGAGCACCGGGTGGTCACCGGAACCCGGTGACCACCCGGGTGGCTCACGCCTTCGCGGCCGCCGCCGCGCGCCGGTCGGCGCGGGACTTCGACCAGCGGCGCATCGCCGGCATCTCCACGGCCCGGTAGAGCACCCACGAGGCCAGCAGGCTCACCGCGAACGCCCCGACCAGGAACAGCGCGCCGCCCACCGGGCCGCCGCCCAGCTGCTCGGTGACGACCCCCTCGGTGGTCACCTTCTTGCTGATCAGCCCGTGCAACGCGAACAGCAGCGTGAAGTGCAGCAGGAAGAACGCGTAGGAGATCTCGCCGAGCCAGCGCATCGGACGGCCGGCCAGGAAACCGGTCGCTCCACGCACGTCGCGGAGGGCGACCGCGGCGATGAGCAGGCCCAGCGGAACCGGGTAGATCGCCGCCATCGCGAACGAGGTCGGGACGAACAGCGAAACCACGTAGACGCCGACGGCCAGCAGCGCGGGCAGCAGTGCCGGCAGGTTCTTCAGCCGTCCGCTCAGCACGATCCGGGCGAGCACCATGCCGGAGGCGAACTCGAGGACGCGCACCGGCGGGCCGTAGTCGAGCAGCCACATCTGCGGCCACGAGATCGACTCGTCGAACGGGAACCGCGGCTCGGTGGGCAGCAACGGCCCGGACAGCACCGGCATCAGCAGCGCCAGCGTCACCAGCCCGGTCCACCAGTACCACAGCCGTTCCGGCCGGATCTTGCGCACGAGCACGATCAGCAGCGGGAAGCTGATGTAGAAGAACAGCTCGACCGACAGCGACCAGGTGACGCCGCTGACCGCGTTGAGCACCAGCGAAAGGTCGGGCACCCAGGTGTGCACCAGGAACAGGTTCGCGATGACCGCGCTGACCTGGATCGGCGACCCCGAGCCGAGCAGCATGGCGAACGCGAACGCGAAGGCGACGACGTGGTTCGGGATGATCTTGAAGAACCGGCGCCGCCAGAACTTCCGCGCCTTGTCCCCCGGTTTGGCCGCCCACGTCAGGACGAACCCGCTGAGCACGAAGAAGAACGAAACGCCGACGTAGCCGCCGTTCTTGGTGACGAAGTTGTAGACCTCCTCCACCGGCGAACCGGCGAACAGCCCCAGCCAGTGGGCGTGGTAAAGGAACACGAGCAGGGCCGCGATGAACCGGAGCCCGGTCAGCGACGGCAGCCGCGTGGCGGCCAAGCCGCGTGAAGCGGCTACCGGCGCTTGGGATGTCGTTGTCATGATGACTTCTTTCGTTGGTTCCGCCCAGTCGGGTCCTGGATGCGCCGCGGCCCACCGGGAGCCGGTGCTCCCGGTGGGCCGGTGCGGTCACGGGTACCGGTTCGGCGCGGGCCCGGTGGCAGCCATCCTGGTTCTCACGCGGGGGGCGAACGTCTCCCACCGTGCTCAGTGCGCCCGCCCGCGGCGCCCGGTTTGCCCGCTTCCCCCGTCTCATCAGCACTTCGGCGTGCTCCGGCGCGCCGGGTGGCCACCGGCTGCGCACGGAGGAAGAGGTTCCACTCCGGACGGCTCAGCATGATGAGGCCCATCGGCACCGATCTCGGGAGTGGCCATGGGCACGGCGTACCGGACTTGTCCCCTCTGCGACGCGATCTGCGGCTTGCGTCTCAAGACGGGCGCAGACGGCGAAGTCCTTTCGGTACAGGGGGATCCGGACGATCCCCTGTCCGCCGGGTTCCTCTGCCCCAAGGGGGCCAGCCTCGGGGTGCTCGACGCGGACCCGGACCGGCTGCGCGTCCCGATGATCCGCGAAGGCCGGGAGTGGCGCGAAGCGACGTGGCCCGAGGCGTTCGCGGCGGTGGACCGCGGGCTGCGCGCGGCCTGGCAGGACCACGGCCGCGACTCGGTGGCCGTCTACTTCGGCAACCCGACCTACCACACGATGGCCGGGTTCATGTACCGGACACCGCTGACGCAGTCCCTCGGTTCGCGCAACGTCTACTCGGCGGCCACGATCGACCAGATGCCCAAGCACGTGTCGAGCGGGCTGCTGCTCGGCGACCCCATGGCGGTGGCCGTGCCGGACCTCGACCGCACCGACCACCTGCTCGTCCTCGGCGCCAACCCGGTGGTGTCCAACGGATCGCTCTGCGTAGCGCCCAACTTCCCGAAGCGGCTCAAGCAGCTGCGCCGGCGCGGGGGCAGGCTCGTCGTCGTGGACCCGTGCCGGACCCGGACCGCGGAGCTGGCCGACGAACACGTCCCCATCCGCCCCGGCGGCGACGCCTTCCTGCTCTTCGGGATGGTGCACACGCTGTTCGCGGAGGACCTCGTTTCGGTGGACGTCCCGGTGACGGGGCTCGCCCAGCTGCGCGAGCTCGCGGCGGAGTTCCCGCCGTCGGTGGCCGAGCGGGCGAGCGGCGTGCCGGCGGAGACGGTCGCGCGGCTCGCCCGTGACCTGGCCGCGGCGCCGACGGCCGCGGTCTACGCCCGGATCGGCACGTGCGCGGTCGAGTTCGGCGCGCTCACGCAGTGGCTGGTCGACGTCCTCAACATCCTGACCGGCAACTTCGACCGGCCGGGTGGGGTGATGTTCGCCAAGACGGCGGCCGCCGAGATCTTCCGCACCGGCGAGCCGTTCGAACACGGCCGGTGGCGCAGCCGGGTGCGGGGGCTGCCCGAGGTCATGGGCGAGTTCCCGGTGGCGACCCTGGCCGACGAGATCGAGACCCCGGGCGAGGGGCAGGTGCGGGCGCTGATCACGGTCGCGGGCAACCTCGCGCTGTCGGCGCCCAACGGCCCCCGGCTCGCGGAGGCGTTCGACCGGCTCGACTTCATGGTCTGCGTCGACCCCTACCTCAACGAGACGACCCGGCGCGCGCACGTCGTCCTGCCGCCGCCGCGGATCCTGCAGACCCCGCACTTCGACTTCCTCGAGCAGACGATCACCGTGCGGAACTACACGCGGTTCTCCCCCGCGGTGCACCCGCTCGAACCCGGCAGGCTCTCCGAAGCGGAGATCCTCGCGCACCTGGTGCTCATCGCCGCCGGGCACGGCCCCCAGGTGCCGCCGTCGGTGCTGGAGGAGCAGATCGTCGGCGCGGTGCTCGACGGCGCGACCCGGCACCCGGGGTCGCCGCTGGCCGGCCAGGACCCGGCGGCCGTGCGCGCCGGGCTCACCGGGGACACCGGCCCCGAGCTGCTGCTCGACGCGCTGCTGAAGTTCGGTCCCTACGACCTCACCCTCGAGGCGCTGCGGGCGCAGCCGAGCGGCGTCGACCTCGGCCCCCTCGAACCGCGGCTGGCGGAGCTGCTCTGCACGCGCTCCGGCCGGGTGGAGCTCTGCCCGCCCGAGCTGGTCGCCGACACCGGGCGGCTGCGGGCGCGGCTGGCCGCGCCCGCCGAGGGCATGCTCCTCATCGGACGGCGGCAGCTGCGGTCCAACAACAGCTGGCTGCACAACGTCCCGCGGCTGAGCGGCGGCAGCAACCGGTGCACGCTCAAGGTCCACCCGGACGACGTCGCCCGGCTGGGCCTGGGCGCCCGCGCCGTGGTGCGCTCGGCGGCGGGCAAGGTGACCGCCGACGTCGAGCCGGACGACGCCCTCCTGCCCGGCGTGGTGAGCCTGCCCCACGGCTGGGGGCACGAAGGCGGTGTGCAGCGGGTCGCGCTGGCGAACCCGGGGGTGAACGCCAACGCCGTGACCGACGACCTGGTCCTCGACCTCCTCTCCGGAAACGCCGTGTTCAACGGGGTTCCGGTGACGATCGTGCCGGCGTGAGGGACGCTCTCTGGTAAACCCATTGCCCAGATTGTGAAGAATGCACTTCTGCCGGGCGGCGTGGTGCGCGAAGATCTTGAGGCAGCGGAAGAACCGTGGAGGAAGCCTGAGATGACCGCACCGGACGCAAGTCGGGGCCCCGGGCCCGACGACGACTTCGGGCACCTCGTGCGCCGTCGCCCCGCCGCCGTGCACCGGCCGGGCGACGCGGACGAGCTGGCCGCGCTCGTCGCCGGTTCGGCGGCGTTCGGCAAGCCGGTGGTCGTCCGGGGCGAGGGGCACGCCACCTTCGGCCAGGCGCAGACCGACGGGGGCGTGCTCGCCGATCTGCGGTCGCTGGCCGGGGTGCTCGAGGTCACCGCCGACCGGGTGGCCGTCCGGGCGGGCACCCGCTGGTCCGCCGTCGTCGAGGCGACGCTCGCGCACGGCCTGACCCCGCCGGTGCTCCCGAACTACCTCGAACTGTCCGTCGGCGGGACGCTGGTGGCGGGTGGGTTCGGCGGCACGGCGCACCGGTACGGCCCGATGACCGACTCGGTCCTCGAGCTGGACGTCGTCACCGCGGACGGCACGCGGCACACCTGCCGCCCCGGCGACGAGCTCTTCGCGGCGACCCTCGGCGGGCTGGGGCTGTCCGGGGTCGTGGTGCGCGCGGTGATCCGGCTGGTGCCGGCCCCCGAGCGCGTCCGCCGGCACCTGGTGCCGGTGCCGGACCTGGCCGCGTTGACGGCCCTCCAGCGGAAGCTGGCGGGTGGCGACCGGTGGGCGTACGTCGAGGGACAGCTGCAGGCCGGCGAAGGCGGCGAGTGCCGGTACCTGCTCGACGTGGCGGCGTACTACAGCGCACCCGGCGAGCCCGACGACGCGGCCGAGCTGGGCGAGCTGGGGTTCACCCCCGGCGACGCGCAGACGACCGACCAGCCGTACGCGGAGTTCCTGCACCGCATGGCGGCGGGCGAAGCGGCGTACCGGGCCGCGGGGGACTGGTTCCACCCGCACCCCGCGCTCAACCTCCTGCTGCCCGACGAGGAGGCGGACGCGTTCGTCGAAGGCGTCGCGGCCGAGCTGACGCCGGCCGACGTCGGCCCGAGCGGCGTCGTCCTGCTGTACCCGGTGCGGGCCACCACCGCGCCGCTGCCGAGGATGCCGGGCAGCCCGACGGCGTTCTTCTTCGCCCTGCTCCGGACCGCGCCGCCGGACCCGGTGGCGGCGGAGGCCCTGGTCGTGGCGAACGAAAAGCTGTACCACCGGGCCCGCGCGGTCGGTGGCGTGCAGTACCCCGTCGGCTCGGTCCCGCTGACCCCGGCTGACTGGAAGGTCCACTTCGGACCGGCTTGGCCGCTGGTCGAGTCGGCGAAGCGGCGCCACGACCCGGAAAACGTGCTCGGCGGCGGGCAGGGCGTCTTCGTCCGCGGGGAGGGGAACTGACGACGCCCCGGCGGTGGTAGCCGCGCCGGACCGCAATCGAGGAGCAGCCAGGCCCCGCGGGGTCGTGTAACCCTATGGGGCATGGCGGTTTCCCACAGCAGTACGCTTGACAGAACGGCGGTTCCGGTGTGCCGGCCGGCCGGTCCTGCCGTCGTGGGCACGCTGCGCCCCGGCGCGGCGCCGGAAGCCTGCGTCGTGTGGCCGGCCGATCCCTACTACCTCTTCTGTGCCGAGACGGCCAAGGCCAAGTACCTCGGCACCTACGGCGCGGTCGTCGACCCGCGCCCGGATTTCTTCATCGCCGCGCGGGACGCCGAGCGTCCTTCGGCCGCGCCGCTCGGCGTCGCCGGCATCACCTCGGCGGGCGGACGGGCGCTGCTTTCCGAGCGGTACCTGGAATCCCCGGTGGAGACGGCCTGCGCCGTCCTCGGTGAGGGCACGCCCGAGCGCGAGCGCGTCTGCGAACTCGGGCCCGTGGTGTCGAATTCGCCCGGGTGCGGCCTGTTCCTGCTGCGCGCCGTCCCCGAAATCGCGGGTCTCCTCGGCTTCGACTACCTCGTGGCCACCCTGACCGACCGGCTGTACGGCGTCGCGCGCCGCGCCGGCTGGCGGTTCACCACCCTCGCGAACGCCTGCCGGTCGGACCTGCCCGGGGCCGACCGGGACCGGTGGGGCACCTACTACTCGACCCGCCCCCGGACGGGAATCCTGCGGTGCACGCCGCACAGTGCCGGGAAAACCGGTGCCGTCAAAGCCAGTGTCGTGAAAGGAGCAGCTTGATGCGATGGCTCAGCCAGGTCGACCTGACCGCCGGGGACGCGGTCGCGGTCGAGGAGTTGGCCGCCGACGGCACCGCCGGCCGGTACACCTACGCCGAGGTGTTCGGGGCGGCCGTCCGCCTGGCGGAGGCGCTCGACCTCCGCGCCCGCGGGCGCGGTGAGGACGACAGCACGGTCGGGATCCTCACCGGGAACGGCGTGGCCGCCGTGATCGCCGACATCGCCTGTCAGCTCACGACGGTCCGCTCGGTGCCGATCCCGCTCGCCTTCGCGCGGGAACAGGCGCGGCACCTGCTGCGCACGGCGGTCACCGTGCTGGTCGACGACCAGGGGACCGCCAGGCTCGAGGAGTGGGGCGGGGCCGGGGAACTGCTCCCGCAGAAGTGCGAGATCTTCCCGGTGGCGTCCACAGCGGACGCCGCCGCACTGGCCGCGGCCCGCGAGCGGATCGCTCTTGCGGAAGCGCTTTCCGGCGACGCGATCTGCAAGATCGTGCACACCTCGGGAACCACGTCGACCCCGAAGGGGGTCATGCTCCGCCGGGGCGCGGTCGACGACCTGCTCGACTCGATCCGGTCCCGGGTCGGTGTCGAGGCCTGGCAGCGGTACGTCTCCGTGGTCCCGATGAGCCTGCTGGTGGAGCAGGTGTTCGCGGTGTACCTGACTTTCCTGGCCGGGGGAACAGTGGTGTTCCTGCCCGAGGAGGTCAAACCGCTCGGCACCGCGGGGTCCGATGTGGAGCGCGTCCGCGAGCTGCTGCCGGTGGCGCGTCCGACCGTCTCACTGGTGCCACCGTCCCTTGTGGAGTCACTGGCCGAGAAGGCGGCGCGCATCGGCGACGCCGGGGCGCGCGCCGCTTCGCTTTCGCTGTACGGCCGCGAAGACCCGATGCTGCTCTTCAGTGGCGGGGCACCGGTGTCCGACACCGTCCTGTGCGCCATGTGGGACCGTGGCCTTCCGGTCTACGTCGCCTACGGGCTCAGCGAAAACGGTTCCGTGGCCACGCTGAACGCGCCGGGGCAGGTCAAGCTCGGCGCGGTCGGCCGGCCGCTGAACCACTGCCGGGCCCGCGTCGACGACACCGGCGAGCTGCTCATCAAGAGCACCTCCCAGCTGTCGGGCTACCTCGGCTCGAGCGATCCGAGCGCCCTGCCACTGGACGATGACGGGTGGCTGCACACCGGCGACATCGCCCTCGTCGACGAAGACGGCTACGTGACGATCACCGGACGGCTGAAGAACGTCATCATCACGTCCAACGGGCGGAACGTCAGCCCGGAATGGGTCGAGGCGCAGTACAAGAGTCAACCGGCGATCGAATCCGCGGTCGTCTTCGGGGACAACCTCGAACGCCTGGTCGCGGTGTTCGTGCTCGCTCCCGGCGCGGACCGCGCGGCGGCCCTCGCCCAGGTCCGGCACGTGAACGCCGAGATCCTCTCGGAGATCGAGCAGGTCTGCCGGGCGGCGTTCGTCGTCGGCGACGAGCTCTTCCACGCGGAATTCTTCACCGTCACGGGACGCCCCCGTCGGACGGACATCTGGCAAGCGGTGCAGGGGCACCGCTTCAACATGGTCGAGGTGTAACTGCACATGTCTGCTTCCCAGTCATTGGCCGGGTTCACCCGGTCGCCCCACATCGACGGGCACGGCCTCGTCGCCGAGACCGGCGTGCGCGAACCGCTGACCGCGGTCGACGGCGTCGAGCTGCTGACCGCGCTCGGTGAGCACGGCTACGTCGTCCTGCGCGGCTTCGACGCCACGCCGGAAGCGTTCTCCGGCCTGGTCGAACGGGTCTCCTCGCGCATCACCCTCGACCCGGCCCGCCGGTTCGCCGGTGGCAGCGTCGCGCAGAAGATCGAGGCGGGCCTCGTGCCACAGGGCCTGCACGTCGAAAACGGCGCGACGCCGTGGGTCCCGGACCTGGTCTGGTTCTTCTGCGAGCGGCCGGCGAAGATCGGTTCGCAGACCACCATCTGCGACGGCGTCCGCACCTGGGACAGGCTGTCCCCGCGGACCCAGGACCGGTTCCTCGAGCAGCGGATCTCGTTCGCCCGGCCGATGCCGGCGGACAAGTGGAAGGGCCTGGTGTTCCGCCTGCTCGACGGCGCGAAGGCGATCGAGGAGATCACCTTCGACGACCTGCTCGCCGTCACCGACGACGACGTCGACGTCAAGTACCGGCTCCGCCCGGACGGCTCGGTGCACTACACCTACTTCACCCACGCCGCCCACCAGACGCTGTTCGGCACCGGCCCGGTGTTCGCGAACAGCATCCTCACCCCGTCGGTGAACTACGAGCCACCGGTGATCGAGTTCGAAGACGGCTCGCCGCTCGACGCCATGCTCATGCGCGAGATCATCGAAGCGACCGCGCTCGAGACCGACGAGATCGACTGGTACGCCGGTGACGTCGCGATCGTCGACAACAGCCGGATGATGCACGGGCGGCGCAAGATCCGCGACGAGAACCGGTCCCTGTTCAACGCGCAGAGCTACGTCCGGTCCGACCTGCTCGCCGAGGCCCGGTCCCGGCTGACCTGAACGGAGGCGCGATGGAAACCCAGTACGACGCGATCGGCCAGTCCTACGAGCGGCTCAAGAAGCAGATGCCGCTGGCCCGGTTCCCCGAGCAGGCCACGCTCGCCCGGCTGGCGGCGGGCACCGGCGGCGCCGACGTCCTCGACCTCGCGTGCGGCACCGGCTGGTACAGCCGTACGCTCGCGGGCCGAGGCGCCCGGTCCGTGCACGGCGTGGACATTTCGGAGGAGATGGTCGCCTCGGCCCGGCGGACGGAAGCCGCCGAGCCGCGCGGGATCACGTTCACCTGCGCGGACGCCCGCTCGGCCGGTGTCCTCGGCGAGTTCGACGTCGTCTCCGCGGTCTGGTTGCTCTGCTACGCCGAAAGCCAGGCCGACCTCACGGCCATGGCGACCACGGCGTACACCAACCTCCGCGACGGCGGCGAGTACATCGGGATCGAGATGAACCCGGCGTTCGACTGGCGCCGCGAACCGGCGACGAAGTACGGCCTCACCCACCGGCCGCTCGAGGACTTCGACGGCGGCAAGCGGCTCGAGGTCACCGCGCACGTGGAGCCCGAGATCTCGTTCAAGGCCGTCTTCTGGACGGCGAGCCCGATCGTGCGCGCCTTCCTCGACGCGGGGTTCCGGTCCGTGGAGTTCACCGCGCCCGTCGTCCCGGAGGCCGCCGTCGCCGAGTTCGGCGCGGACTTCTGGGCCGAGTTCTCGGCCAACCCGACGATCCTGGGCCTGCGGGCCCGGAAGTGAGGAGGTTGCCATGCCCGCCGGACTCGATCCCTTGCTGGAGTCGCTGACCCGCGCACAGCGGAAAGGCTTCGAGTACAAGGGTTTTGTCGCCAACCACGCCCCGATGGGCGCGGAAGTGCTGGCCGCGATGGGCGTCGGCGAGGACCTCGTCAGGTGGACGGACACCTACCTGACCTGGGTCGACGAACCGGAGGCCGCCCAGTGGCGGATCGACGGCAGTCCCGGCTCGGTCGCCGAAGCGCTCGGGAAGATCGAGCGTTCCACGGACTGGGTGGATTTCTTCACCAGGGAACTCGAGGGCGCGCACTGGCGCGACGTCGTCGACCGCTGGTGGTTCCGCCTGCTGCCCGGCATCTCGGCGGCGGGCACGCACGGGTTCCTGCGCACCGCGCACGCGGTCCGGGCGATGAACGAACACGGCAGCGAGCACCCGTTGCTGCTCAACGAGATCGCCCACGGCCTCGGCTACTGGGCGGCGCGCTACCAGGAGCTGCCCGGCGGCTACGCGAGTGCCCGCCCGCTGCGCTCGCCCGCCGGCGCGCTGGAGACGATTCCCCGGCTCCCGGCGACGGTCAAGAGCCGCCGGGAGGGCATCCCCGGCCGGTTCGAACTCCTCGACGGCAACCGGCAGTTCGCCGACGGCGTGGAGAGCTTCCGCCCGCAGGGGCCATGGCAGGACCAGATCGGCAGGCTCACGGGCATCGGCGCCCGGGCGTTCGCGGCCCACCGCAACACGCCGATCCCGTTCGTCCACCTGGTGACGGCACCGTCGGCGTTGCGCATGCTGAGCAAGGATCTGACGCCCGAGGCCGTGGAGGCGACGGCCTGGCATCTGTGGCAGTTCTTCGCGGGCGTGTTCGCCGGGTTCGGCGCGCTGACCCCGGAGCCGGCCCCGCTGCCGGAGGCACCACCGCCGTCGATCGACGCGTTGCGCACGGCCGCCGTGGAGCACGGGGACGAGCACGTCATCAAGTTCACCGACGCCTGCCTGACGGAGTTCACCGCTTCGGGTGACGACATCTTCCTCCGTGCGGCATCCCTCGCGCCGGCGAGGTTCGGTGCGCTGAGCTGTAAGCCACTTTGATCGCGCCCGCCCGGGCGCCACGGCGGGGGAAAGGGGTTCCGATGCCGGTCGAACGGACCGCGCCGACGAGGTCGCTCGTCCTGCTGATGGCGGTCGCCACCGGCGTGACGGTGGCGAACCTGTATTACGTGCAGCCGCTGCTGCACACGATCCAGGAGGAGTTCCGCGTCGGCTCGTCGACGGCGGGACTGACGGTTTCCCTTCCCCAGCTCGGGTTCGCGGCGGGCCTGGCGGCGATCGTGCCGCTCGGCGACGTCCTCGCCCGCCGCAAGCTGGCGGTCGGGTTGCTCGCCCTGCTCGCCGCGGCGATGGTCATCGCCGCGGCGAGCCCGTCGATGCCCGTGCTGATCGGCGCGTCCGTGCTGATCGGTCTCGGGGTCACGGCCGTCCAGGTGATCGTGCCGTTCGCCGCTTCCATGGCCGACGAGGCAGCACGCGGGCGGGTGGTCGGAACGGTGATGACGGGGATGCTGGTGGGCACCCTCCTCGGCCGGACGGTCGCCGGAGCGCTGGCGGACGCGGCCGGCTGGCGCATCGTGTACTGGGGAGGCGCGGCACTGGTGGCGGCCGCCGCGGTGGTGCTCTCCCGCCGCCTCCCCGCCGACGGCGTGCGCGAGCGCCTGAGCTACCCGGCGCTCCTGGCGTCGATCTTCCAGGTGTTCCGCGCGGAACCGGTGCTGCGCAACAGGATGTTGCTGGGCGGCATCGGCTTCGCGACGTTCAGCTTGTTCTGGGCGACGATGGCGTTCATGCTCGCGGACGCTCCCCACCACTTCGACGCGAGCACGATCGGCCTGTTCGGCTTGGCCGGAGCGGCGGGCGCACTCGCGGCCAACTTCGCGGGCCGGTTTTCGGACCGGGGTTTCGGCCGCCGCCCGGGGACGGTGTTCGCGGCCTGCGTGCTGCTGTCGTTCGGCCCACTGGCCTTGGCTCGGCAGTCGGTGTTCCTCCTGGTGGTCGGGATCATCGTGCTGGACATAGGGGTGCAAGGACTGCAGGTGACCAACCAGGCGACGATCTACCGCCTGGCGGCCGGCCGCAACAGCAGGATCACGGCCAACTACATGATCGCGTACTTCCTCGGCGGGGCCGCAGGCTCCGGTTTGGGCAACGTGGCGTACACACTCGCCGGCTGGACGGGCGTGTGCATCCTGGGCGCTGCTCTTGGATCGACGCTGGTGGTCCTGGCCGCCCGGGCCCGAATGCCCGAGCCGGCGCCCCGGGAGACCCACCCGGTGCGCTGACACGCCCGCCCACGGTCCACCCGGCAACGGCACGGCAGGCTTGTTTGTGCTGTTCAGGGGGTTTCGTCGATGTGGAGCGGTCGCGGATGGCGTGGGCGACGGTGGCGGGGCGGGGCCGGTGTGGCCGGGGCACGGTTGCCGATGTCGTTGCATTCCTCCCTTCGAGGCCGGCCCTCCGGCGGGCGATCCGGAAAACCTTCGTGAATGTCGGGGAAAGCGGTTCTCGGGAGCTGATCATCCACAAAGGATCGGCTGCGGTTCAGGCCGCCTCGTCCGTGCCGAGAGGTTCCGGGGGACCGGCCGCTGGTGTTTCAGCCGATCGGGCGGATTCGTCGGGGCGCGGGCGGGTCTCCCATGTGGACGCGGGTGCCGGGCGGACCGGTTCCGCGAGTGGTCCGGTCTGTTGCGCGGGAAGTGGCCGGGTTCGCAGGTGTTGCAGTTTCATCAGGTGCCGCTGGACGAGCCCCGCGCGCCGGGCTTCGTCCAGGGCGGCGCGGACGACGCTGTTCGTCTGGCGTCGCCGGTGCCGTCCGGCGCATTCGTTGTGGTCCACGGTGTGTCACTGCCTCCTTGGTCATGGATGCCTCGCTCGATCGGGGCGGCGTGTCGATTTGCACGCCACTCGCGAGGAGTGTTGCTGGGGGTGATCGTCCGGTCGCAGGGAAGCACGTGCGAGCGGATTCGCCGTCCGGGTAACAAGGTTGTCTCGACCAGGTTCCGACGGGGGATCGTTGCGCCACTTGGCCGCTTGCACGGTGCGACTTCCGGCGCTGCCCGCCGCCGGGGTGTGGAGGCCGCCACCGTCCACAGTGGGAGCGCCGGGAGAACCGGGGGAGTGGGGCCGGTCACGTGGCCAGGGGGCCGTCGTGCGCACCTGCGCACGACGTCTTCCCTGGTGGCGCCCCCGGCAGGACTCGAACCTGCGACCTAGAGATTAGAAGGCTCTTGCTCTATCCAGCTGAGCTACGAGGGCCCGCGCCGACGGCCTGCTGCCGATCGTGCCGGTCGCCCGGCACCGGCAGCTTAGTCGTCGCCATCCTCTCGATCGTTCGACACCGGCAAATCGTTTCAGGTCTCGTTGGACGTATTTCGGAAGATCGGCGGGGGAAGGTCCAACGTCCGGGTGGGGCCGGCGGGTGGTGACGGTGCGTGCTCCTCTCGGATCGATGTGTGGTGCGGCCCGCAGGCCGCGTGGGGTTCCCTGGCGGGCTCGAACCTGCTATCCAGAGATCAGAAGGCTCTTGCTCTGCCCGCCGGCGCTGCGGTCGCGGCGGGGTGGCGGCGCTTGCGCGCCCCGGCCCCTGCGGCCACCGCTGCCCGGATCCGGCTGGTCATTCCGCCCGAAAACAGCGGGACGACCGCCGAGACGGCGAACCAGAGCCGGCTGGTCGCGGAATGCTCGGGCTGTTTCCAGCTGATGACCGTGCGTGATTGGGTGTGGACCTGCGATTTCGGGTTCGAACCTGCGATCTGGAGATTGGAAGGTTCCCGTTCCAGGGCTGCTCGGCATCGGTTTACCGGGCGCAAACCCGCTCCGGCGGGCCTGCAGCCGCCCCTGAGCTCACCTGTGGCCGGGTCGGCTCCGGGTCCGGCCGGAAATGCCCACCGGACGCCCCACAGGCCTGCCCCGGACAGCCCGGCCTGCAGCCCGCGGGCTGCCTGGAGTGCCCACGTGGAGCCCGCAGGTCGGCGCTGAGCGACCGGCCTGGAGCGCGGCTGGTCCGCCTGGGGCCGGCAAGTCCGCTCGGAGCAGCCCGGCTGGGGCCGCCGGTTTGCCCGGAGCGGCCGGCCTGAGGTCCGCAGGTCCGCCCCACCTGGGAGCCCGCCGGAGCGCCCAGGAGTGGCCCGCCAGGCGCCGAGTGGCCCGCCGAGGTGCCCGAAGCGACCCACAGGCGCCCCGGAGCGGCCCATCGCCAGCCTGCCGACCGCCCGTCAGGGAGCCCGTGGGCGCGCCCGGCCGCTCGGGCGCGCCCACGGGGTGGGGCCGCTTCGGGGTAAGCGGCCCCGGTCGGGCCCGGCCGCCGCCGCGAGCCGGCTCTTCCTTGGAGCTGGCGGCGTTGCGGGGCCCGGGTCTCAGTGCGTCACTCCCAGATCTGGATGCCTCGGACCAGGAAGGGCGCGTTCGGGACGTACGTGCCGCCACCCGGATAGGTGATGAAATCTCCCTCGGTCGAACATTCCTCGTCCTGGTACACCGTGACATCGCGGGTCATCAGATTCGCGAACGACGATCCGTCGAATCCTTCGGGCAGTGGCAGGCATTCCTCGGTATTGGCCGTGCGCAGGTCGAAACGCTGGATTTTGCCGGTGTATCCGTCGGACGGCCACAGGCAGAACTCGCCCTTGCGGCAGCCCGGATCCGTGCTCGCGTGCGCGGCTCCGACGCTGGTCAGCAGGCCGATCATGGCCAGGACGACGACGTGCGGCAGGCGGGAACGAAGACGACGTGAAGACATGGTGGATTTCCCCTCCGGAATCGCGGCTTTCGTGGGCCGCGGTGAACGTGTGATTCCAGGTTGGCGGGCGGGGGCCGGTTTGTCAGCCCGCAATTTCGATTCTGTGGACAACTGCCCCGCGGCGGAAAGGTTGTCCACAGCCGGAAAAGAAGGTCTTGCAGAACGGTGGAGGCGGTGCTAAGCGGGACCCGTGCTGCCGCGCACCACCAGGGAAACCGGCACCTCGACCGGCGACGGTGCCGAACCGTCGTCCAGCAGGCCCAGTGCCAGTTCCCCGGCGATCCGCCCCTTGGCCGCGAGGTCCTGCCGGACCGTCGTCAGCGGCGGCGAGGACCACGACGCCGGCGGGCTGTCGTCGAAACCGGCCACCGAAAGCTCGTCCGGCACACCGATCCCCAGCTCGCGGGCCGCGGCGAGCACCGCCAGCGCGAGCTGGTCGGACATGCACAGCACCGCCGTCGGCCGCGGCGACGCCCCCAGCAGGGCGAACGCCCCCGCCATCGCGCTCTCCGCGCTCAGTCCGGCGGCCTCCTCGACGACGACCGGGCACGACCCCAGCTCGTCCAGGTAGCCGCCCAGCCGCTCGCGGACGTCGTGGAAGGGCGCGGCCGCCGCCTCCGCCACGGTCAACGCGCCCCCGCCCGGCCGGAGGTGGCTGCACGCGGCGAAGATCCCGAACCGCCGGTGCCCCAGGTCCAGCAGGTGCCGGGCGGCCAGCGCCGCGCCGCGCCGGTCCGCGCAGCCGACCCGCGCCGCTCCGGGCAGCAGCGGCTGGTCGATCACCACGAGCGGCAACCCCCGCGCGTCGACCGCCTCCAGCGAAGGAGCGCCGTCGGGCAGCGAGTACACGATCGCGATGTCGGCTTGCGCGGTGAGCACGCGGTCGGCGGGCGGCCCGCCGTGTTCGCCGCCCGGCAGGAGCAGCAGCGCGTGCCCGCGGGGGTCGATCACCCGCGCCAGCGCGTCCAGCGTCAGGTACAGCGCGGGGTCGGCGAACGCCATCGACAGCGACGTGTCCAGCAGGACCGCGATCGCGCCGGTGCGGCTGGTCGCGAGGCTCCGCGCGGTCGGGTCCGGCCCGGGGTAACCCAGCTCGGCCGCCACCCGCAGCACCTGGTCCCGCAGCCGCGCGGACAGCTGGTCGGGCCGGTTGTAGGCGTTCGAAACGGTGGCCCGTGAGACCCCGACGGCGCCGGCGACGTCGTCGAGCGTGGGACGGCGGCGCCGGGTCATCCGCGCAGTCTAGCCGCCGCGGCGGTGGACTTTCTGAAGCGCTTAAGTCACGCTGGAGCCACGAAAGGGGGACCCATGCGGGACCGGATCGCGGTGTTCACCGTGTTCGCCCTCAACGGGCTCGCGCTGGGGTCGTGGGCGTCGCGCACGCCCGCGTTGACCACGCAGGTGCACGCCTCGCCCGGGGTGTTCGGCCTGGCCCTGCTCGGTGCCAGCGTCGGCATGCTCGCCGCCGCTTCGGTGTCCGGACGGCTGATCGAACGGGCCGGCGCCCGCGCGGTCGTCGCCGGGAGCACCGCGTCGGCCGCCGGCTCGCTCGTGCTGATCGGCTTCGCGCCCACTGTCCCGCTGCTGGCCGGGGCGCTGCTGCTGATCGGCGCGAGCGTCGGGATGCTCGACGTCGCGATGAACGTCGCCGGCGTCGCGGTCGAACGACGGCTCGGCAAGCCGGTGATGTCGGTGTTCCACGCCGGGTTCAGCTTCGGTGCGCTCGCCGGTTCGCTGGCCGCGGGGCTCGCCGCCGGTCACGGCTGGTCCCCGGCGCGCCACCTCACCGTCGCCGCCGTCGTCGCGGTCCTGGTGCTGGCCCTGGTGGTCCGCGACGTCCCGGGCATCCGTCCCGCGCACGCCGAAGAACCCGTGGTCACGCCGGCGCGGGCGCCGATCCGGCGGCCGGTGCTGTGGCTGCTGGCCGCGGTCGCGCTGTGCTCGGCCATCGCCGAAGGGGCCTCATCGGACTGGTCGGCGCTGCTGATGACGGTCGAGCGCGGCGTCGGCCAGGGCGCCGCCGCCCTCGCGTTCGCCGGGTTCCAGCTGGTCATGGCCCTGACCAGGCTGGCGGGCCCGTGGGCCCAACGCCGGTTCGGCCCGACCCGCTGCCTCGCCGCGGGTGCCACCCTGGCCGCCGCCGGGCTGGTCGCCGCGGCCGTCGTCCCGGTCGCCGCCGTCGGTTACGCCGGCTTCGCGCTGGCCGGGGCGGGGCTCGCCGCGTCCTTCCCGATGGCCCTGAGCCTCGCCGGGGACGCCGGGAAGCGCGGCGACGGCACCGGCGGCGAGCGCGAGATCGGCTTCGTCACCGCCGTCGCCTACACCGGTTTCCTGGGCGGTCCGCCGATCGTCGGCGGCATCGCGCAGGCGACGGATTACGCCGTGGCGTTCGTCTTCGTCGCGCTCGTCGCGGCCTTGATCCTGCCCGCCGCGGTCGCCGCCCGGCGGTCGCGCCGGCGGGAGGAAGCGGACGCGATGATCGGCCGATAGCCGTTCCGGGCACGAAATCCGTGCCGCGAACCGCGTTTCCGCCACGGGTCGGGCGTTGACAGTCTCCTGGTGCGCGAGGCAAGCTGAACCCCGTCGGTAAACTGAAATGAATACGGCGACGTTTCAATTTCAGGTCGGCTGATCAGGGTAGGGGCCTTGATCCGGGGAGGACGTCGTGAGGATTGTGCTGCTCGGCGGCGCGGGGGCGCTCGCCGGCCAGGGCGGGCGGTTCGGCGGGACGGGGCCGACGCTCGTGCGGGACGCCGTGCCGCGGCTGGTGCTGGTGCCGGTGGCGTTCCGGCTGGCGCTGTTCCTGCAGTTCGTGTGGTCCGGCGGCCCACTGAGCGCGCCGGTGCTCTGGATCGCGATCGCCCTCTACCTGGTGCCGAACCTCCTCGAGGTGGCCTGGGTCTTCCGCCGGGCCACCGGGATCCGGCCGGTTCTGGGCGCCGACACCGCGTACACGCTCATAACGAGCTTCGCCGCGGCCGTGTTCGCGGCGCATTCACCCGAGCTGCTGACCCTGGCGTGGCCGAACATCATCGGCACGGTGATGGTCTGGACCCTGCTGCGCGGCGCGCCCGCCGGGGCGGTCGCGATCGTCGGCGCACTGCTCCTGCGGTACGGCATGGCCGCGGTGTCGGGCACGTCGGCACCCGCGACGTGGATCCTGCTCGCCCTGGTCGCGGCCGCGGCGACGGCGCTGGCCATCGTCCTGCTCGTCGCCGGGTCCATGCGCTTCGCGCTCGGGCTGGGCGAGCAGCGCGGCCGGGCCGCCGAGCGGGAGCGGCACCGCCGAGACGTCCACGACACGGTCCTGCAGGTGATGGAGTCCCTCGCGCTGCCGGCGCCGGGGGACGCGCTCGACCCGCGCGGCAGCCTCGACCAGGTCCGCCGCACCGCCCGCGCGCACGCCCTGCGCCTGCGGCTGAGCCTCGACGGCGACGCGCCGGCCGAACCGGGCGGGCTCGAACACCGCCTCGGCGCGCTGGCGGTCGAGATGACGGCCGACGGGCTCCGCGTCGACCTCGTCGTGCTCGCGAAGCCCACTGACGTCCCCGAAGCCGTCGTCAACGCCCTCCACGACGCCACCCGCGAAGCACTGCGAAACACCTTGAAGCACGCGAGGACCGCGAAGGCCGTGGTGTGCCTCGAAGAGCGCGAAGGCGTCGTCACGGTGTCCGTCCGCGACCACGGCACCGGCTTCGACCTCGGCGCCCGCCGCGCCGGGTTCGGCATCGACAACTCGATCCACGCGCGGATGGCCGAGATCGACGGCGCCGCGCGCATCGACTCGGTGCCCGGCCACGGCACCCGCGTCGTGCTGACCGCGCCGCTAAAGCTGGGTTTCCCCGTCGGGTGAGTCGCGCCACTGGGCGAACGGGCGGTCCAGCGCCCACTTGCCGCCGGATTCGGAAAGGACGCGGTATTCGCAGGTGGCCGGGTTGGAGAGGGACTCGAACAGCTCGATGCTCCAGCCGAACAACCGGCGGCACAGCAGCCGCAGCGTGAGCCCGTGGGAGACGATCAGCACCGTCTCCGGGTGACTTTCGTCGCGCAGGCGCAGGTCGGACAGGAACGCCGCGACGCGGTCGTCGACGTCCGCGCCCGACTCGCCGAACGGCAGCCGGTAGAAGAAGTGCCCGAACTCGTGCCGCCGCGCCTTCTGGACCTCCTGGTCGGCCGGGTCCTGCAGGTTGCCCCAGTCCTGTTCGCGCAGCCGCGGCTCCTGGACCAGCCGCTCGCACGACGCCCGGATGTCCAGCAGCCGCAACGTCTCCCGCGTGCGCAGGTACGGGCTGACGTACACCGCGGGCCGCGTGCCGTCGAGCAGCCGCGCGATCTCCGGCGCCACCGCCCGGGCCTCCTGCCTGCCCTTTTCGGTCAGCGGCAGCGCGTGGTCGGGGATCCGCGTGTAGGCGAGCTCGTCGACGTTGCCCAGCGACTCGGCGTGCCGCAGCAGGATCATCTTCACGGCGCCATCCTGCCCGTCACACGGGCCTGACCGGGCCGGGGCATACCCTCAGGGGCGTGTCCGCCACGAAATCCGACGTGCCCACCCAGCGCCGGGCCAGTGTGCTGCCCCTGCTCGCGGTCGGTGTCCTGCTGGCCGCGGTGGTCGCGATCGGCCTGATCGCGCTCACCGGCGGGGCCGGCTACGTCATCGCCGGCCTGCCCGACCCGGGGCTGGTCACCAAGTACGGCATCACCGTCATGCGCGTGCTGTCCGAATGCGCGTCGGTGATCTGCGTGGGGTCGCTGCTGCTGGCCGCCTTCCTGGTGCCGCCGCAGAAGTCCGGGACGCTCGGCCCCGAGGGCTACGGCGCCCTGCGCGCGGCCGGGATCGCCGCCTGGGTGTGGTTCGCCGCGGCCCTGCTCTCGGTCGCCTTCACGGCCGCCGACACCGCCGGGAAGCCGTTCGGGGACGTCCTGGACCCGCAGACGCTGCTCGACCTCGTCGGCGCCATCGAACAGCCGAAGGCGTGGCTGTGGACGGCGCTGATCGCCATCCTCGTCGCGCTCGGCTGCCGGCTCGCGCTGTCCTGGGGCTGGACGGCGGTGCTGTTCTTCCTGGCCGTCGGCGGGCTGGTCCCGGTCGCCGTCACCGGGCACTCCGCCAGCGGCGGCTCGCACGACGTCGCCACCAACAGCCTGCTGTTCCACCTGGTCGCCGCGGCGCTGTGGGTCGGCGGCCTGGTCGCCCTGCTGGCGCTCGGGTACCGGCGCGGGGGGCACCTGAGCCTGGCCGCGCAGCGGTTCTCGAAGCTCGCGCTGGTCTGCTGGATCGTGATGGCGCTCTCCGGCGCGGTCAACGCGCTGGTCCGGATCGGCCTCAACGACCTGTTCACCACCGACTACGGCCTGCTCGTCGTGGCCAAGACGGTGGCGCTGCTGCTGCTCGGGGTGTTCGGCCACCAGCAGCGCGAAAAGGGCGTCGCGAACCTCAAGAACGGCACGGGCGGTGTCCAGCTGCTGCGCCTGGCCTCGGTCGAGATCCTGATCATGTTCGTCACCATCGGCATCGCGTCGGGGCTGGCCAGGACGCCGCCGCCGGCGGACGCGATCACCCAGCCGTCCACCACCGAGCTGCTGATCGGCTACGACCTCGACGGCGCGCCGACGGTGTGGCGGCTGCTCTTCGACACCCGCTTCGACCTGGTGTACGGCACCGTCGCGCTGGTGCTCGGCGGCCTGTACCTCGCCGGGGTCCAGCGGCTGCTGCGCCGCGGCGACACCTGGCCGGTGGGCCGCACGGTCGCCTGGATCGCCGGCTGCGTGGTGCTGCTGATCGCGACGTCGTCGGGGGTCGGCCGATACGCGCCCGCGATGTTCAGCGTCCACATGGGCAACCACATGCTGCTGTCGATGGTGGCGCCGGTGCTGTTCGTGCTCGGCGGGCCGGTGACCCTCGCGCTGCGCGCCCTGCCGGCCGCGGGCAAGGACGCCCCGCCCGGGCCGCGCGAGTGGCTCGTCGCCTTCGTGCACTCCCCGGTGTCGCGGTTCCTGACCCACCCGGTGGTCGCGCTGCTGCTGTTCGTCGGCTCGTTCTACGCGCTGTACTTCTCCGGCCTGTTCGACACCGCGCTGCAGTACCACTGGGCGCACCTGGCGATGAACGGGCACTTCCTGCTCGCCGGGTACGTCTTCTACTGGCCGGTGATCGGTGTCGACCCGTCGCCGCGGCGGATCCCGTACCTCGGCCGGCTCGGCATGATGTTCGCCGCGATGCCGTTCCACGCCTTCTTCGGCGTGATCCTGATGAGCAAGCAGACGGTCATCGGGCAGGCCTTCTACAGCCAGCTGCACCTGCCGTGGGTCACCGACCTGCTGGCCGACCAGCGGCTCGGCGGCGGCATCGCGTGGGCGGCCGGCGAGGTGCCGGTGCTGCTGGTGCTGATCGCGCTGCTGGTGCAGTGGTCGCGTCAGGACGAGCGCGAGGCGAAGCGGCGTGACCGGCGCGAAGCGGCAACGGGCGACGAAGAGCTGAACGCCTACAACGCGATGCTGAAGAACCTCGCCGAGGGCAAGCGGGCGGACTGAGTCTCGACGTCCGGTTGAGCTTGAGCCGCCGTCCGGCTGCCGGGAAAACGGCCGTTTCGGTACTCTCGCCGTGATCTCGGGCTGACTTTCGGTAGTCCGACGGTGACCGCCGTCGAGGCGCGATCAAGCGCGCTCTACGATCGTGGGTATGGCCGAGTTCATCTACACCATGAAGAAGGTGCGCAAGACCGTCGGGGACAAGGTCATCCTCGACGACGTCAGCACCGCGTTCTACCCCGGCGCCAAGATCGGCGTGGTCGGGCCGAACGGTGCCGGTAAGTCCACCGTTCTCAAGATCATGGCGGGGATCGAGCAGGCCAGCAACGGCGAAGCGTTCCTCCAGCCCGGCGCCTCGGTCGGCATCCTCATGCAGGAGCCGGAGCTCAACGAGGAGAAGACGGTCCGGCAGAACGTCGAAGAGGGCCTCGGCGAGATCAAGACCAAGCTCGACCGCTACAACGAGGTCCTCAAGCTGATGGAGACCGACTACAGCGAAGAGCTGCTCGAGGAGATGGGCAAGCTCCAGGAGGAGCTGGACCACGCCGACGCCTGGGAGCTCGACTCGACCGTCGAGCAGGCCATGGACGCGCTGCGCTGCCCGCCGCCGGACGAAGGCGTCACCCACCTCTCCGGTGGTGAGCGCCGCCGCGTCGCGCTGTGCAAGCTGCTGCTGTCGGCGCCCGACCTGCTGCTGCTCGACGAGCCCACCAACCACCTGGACGCCGAGAGTGTCCTGTGGCTGGAGCAGTTCCTGGCCCGCTACGCCGGCGCCGTCCTCGCCGTCACCCACGACCGGTACTTCCTCGACAACGTGGCCCAGTGGATCATGGAGCTGGACCGCGGCCGCGTCGTCGGCTACGAGGGCAACTACTCGACGTACCTGGAGAAGAAGCGCGAGCGCCTCGAGGTCCAGGGCAAGAAGGACGCGAAGCTCGCCAAGCGGCTGAAGACCGAGCTCGAGTGGGTCCGGTCCAACGCGAAGGCGCGCCAGACGAAGTCGCGTTCGCGTCTCGACCGCTACGAGGAGATGGCGGCGGAGGCGGACAAGCACCGCAAGCTCGACTTCGAAGAGATCCAGATCCCGCCGGGCCCGCGGCTGGGCAACGTCGTGGTCGAGGTCGAAAAGCTGCAGAAGGGCTTCGACGGCCGGGTGCTCATCGACGGCCTGTCGTTCAACCTGCCGCGCAACGGCATCGTCGGCGTGATCGGCCCGAACGGCGTCGGCAAGACCACGCTGTTCAAGACCATCGTCGGGCTCGAGGAGCCGGACGCCGGCGACGTCAAGATCGGCGAGACGGTCAAGCTGTCCTATGTGGACCAGAACCGCGGCGGCATCGACCCGAAGAAGACCGTGTGGCAGGTCGTCTCCGACGAGCTGGACTACATCCACGTCGGGCAGACCGAAATGCCGTCGCGGGCGTACGTCAGCGCGTTCGGCTTCAAGGGCCCGGACCAGCAGAAGCCGGCGGGCGTGCTCTCCGGTGGTGAGCGCAACCGGCTCAACCTGGCGCTGACGCTCAAGCAGGGCGGGAACCTGATCCTGCTCGACGAGCCGACCAACGACCTGGACGTCGAGACGCTGGGTTCGCTGGAGAACGCGCTGGAGCAGTTCCCCGGCTGCGCCGTCGTGATCTCCCACGACCGGTGGTTCCTCGACCGGGTCGCGACGCACATCCTGGCCTGGGAAGGCACGGACGAAGACCCGGCCAAGTGGTTCTGGTTCGAGGGCAACTTCGAGGGGTACGAGAAGAACAAGGTGGAGCGGATGGGCGCCGAGGCTGCCCGCCCGCACCGTGTCACCCATCGCAAGCTGACCCGCGACTGAGGGGGCGGGTTTCCCCGTGGAAGCCAGCAAACAGCACCGGACGGGCCCGCTCTCTGCTCCGTTGAACGCCGCCTCCGCTGGGGGGCGTACGTCGGCGGAGGGCGGGCGCTCCGCGCATGCCGGGGGAACCCTCTCCGCAGTCGGCAGGCTGATCGAACGCGCGGACGCGCTGCACCTGCGTGCGCCCGAACTCGCGCTGGTACTGGGCGAGCGCGCGGCCGCGTTGTCCGAGGCCGCCGGAGCCGACGAACAGTGGATCCGGGCCGAGAGCCTGGTCGTGTCCGCGCGCGTCCGGCTCGGCATGCGGCCGGCCACGGTCGGGCGCGCGGTCGCGGCGTTGCGCGCGGCCGAGCACGCGGGCTACGGCGACATCGCCGCGCGGCTGCGCATCGACCTCGCCGTCTGCGCCCGCAGCCTGGGCGTGCCGCTGACCGGCCTCGCCGCGCTGCGGCCGGTGCTCACCGATCCGGTGGTCTCGCCGGTGCACCGCGCGGCCGCGTTGTGCCACCTGGTGGGCTGCCTCGGCCAGCTCGGGCGCAAGTCGGAGCTGGACCGCGTGCTGGTGGAGGCGGACAAGCTCGTCGTCGGCGACGACTCGCTGGGTGCGGACACCCAGCTGCTGGTGCGGGCGCTGCTGCGCGTCGGCACGGCCGCCCACCGGCGGCGGCACGGAGACCTGACGGCGGCGGCCGACGCGGCCCGCACCGGCCTCGGCTTCCTGGAGAAGCTCCACAACCCGGCCGACGACGGCGGCCTCGTCCGCATCCGGCTGGTGTTGCTGCTGGTCAGCACGCTGCTCGACCGCGGCGACACCGAAATGGCGTACGAGATCGCGGAGCCGATGCTGGCCGAGCCGGTCCGCGCGGCGGGCGTCGCCCCGATGGGCTGGCTGCGGCTGGCCATCGCGACGCGGGTCCACCTGCCGACGGGTTCGGGCGAAGCGGCGATCGAGCTGGTTCGCGAAGCGGTGGCGAGCACGGACCGGCACGGGCTGTCCGCGATCACCGCCCGGTTGTGGCTCGAGCTGGCCCAGCTGCAGGAGCGGTTCGGGCAGGCGGAAGAGGCCATCGCGTGCCTGTACCGCTCGCGGGCGGCGGAGCAGCTGCACGCCAGGGCCCGGCGGCAGGCGTGCAGCGTGCTGGCCGGCGAGTTCGGCAGCGGGGAGCCGGCTTCGGTCGATCTGGACGAGGTGCTGAAGGCGGTTCCGTCCCGGGCCGCCGAAAGCAGCGCGCCGTCGCGGCCGGCCCCGGTCGTCGCGGCCGAGCCGGCGCCGGAGCCCGAGCCGCGGACGCCGGCGTGGTCCTTCGGCCGGGAAGAGGCGCCGTCACGGCCCGAGCCGCGGCCGCCGGCGCCCGCGTGGTCGTTCGAGCGGCCGCGGGTGACGGCGGACGTCGCCGAGACGACGGTGATGCCGGCGGTGCGGGACGAGCCCTTGCCGCAACCCGAGGCGCGGCCGGCGGTGGCTTCGGCTCGGCCGGAGGCGCGCGAGGATCGGCCTGGGGCGGTTGTGTCGCGGTCGGCGCGGGAGCCGGAGTTCCGTTCCGGGCGGTCGGTGGAGGAGCGGCCTGGGCTCGTTGATGCCCGGTCGGTTGAGCCGGGTGCTGGGTCTGGTGGGGCTCGGTCGGTTGAGCCGGGTGCTGGGTCTGGTGGGGCTCGGTCGACTGAGCAAGGAGCCGGGTTCGGTGGCGCTCGGTCGACTGAGCAAGGGGCCGGGTTCGGTGGTGCTCGATCGGTTGAGCCGGGCGCTGGGTCTGATGGGACTCGATCGGTGGAGCCGGGGTCTGGTTTTGCCGGTGCTCGGTCGGCGGAGCAGGGGTCTGGCTTCGGCGACGCTCGGACGGTTGAGCCGGGGCCCGGTTTCGGTGCGTCCCGGTCGACAGAGGAGCGGCCCGGGGCCGTTGAGGCCCGGTCGGCGGGCTCGGGTTCTGGGTTTGTCGATGCCCGGTCGGTAGAGCCGGGTGCCGGGTTCGGTGCGAGGCGATCGGCGGAGGCCGGGTCGGGTGCGGCCGAGGAGCGGCCGGACGCCGCCGCGGCTCGGTCGGCGGGGCGCGAGCTCGAGTTCCGGCCGGATGCCCCTCGGCCTGCGCAGCGGGCAGAGCCCGTCGAGCTGCGGCCGGATGCGGTCGAGGTGCGGCCGGGGCGTGAGCCCGGGTTCCGTGCGGAGCCGGTCGGGACGAGTCCGGAGCCGCGGCCGGCCGAACGTGAGCCGGAATCCCGGCTGGAGCCCGTCGAGCGGGCTGAGCCGGCCGAGGTGCGTCCGGAGCGGCTCGGGCCCGACTTCCGCCGGGAGCCGGCCGAGGCGCGGTCCGCGGGGGAGGCCGTCGAGGCGGCGCCGTCCGTGGAAACCGGCAAGACCAAGTTCTCGTGGGCCGCGCTGGCCGAAGCACGGCTGCGGGAGACCGCGGCCGAACGGGAGTCGGCGCCCACCCGTGTCACGCCGGCGTTGCCGCTCGCGCCCGAGCCCGCCGCCGAGCGTGAGCCGTGGGCGGCGGAGGGACGGCAGCCGGAGCCGCAGCCGTCGACCCGGCACGACGCCGAGCACGGCTCGGTGGCCGCGCGGTCCGTGCTGGACCGCCTGGGCATCTCGGCCTCCGGGGGCGCCGGGGGCCGCCGGCGGGCGGAGGACGCGGACAGCCCGCGCGCCGAAGAGCAGGCCCGTCCGGAGCTCGCCCCGCCGCCGCGGCCGGAGGACGAGCCACCGTCGGTGCCGGACTACCGCGACGAAGCGGAGCCGTGGCTGCCGCGGCTGCGGATGCCTCCGTCGCTGGAGCCGATGGAGGACTTCGGCCACTGGACACCGGCGACGGCCCCGTTCCCGGAGAGCTACGCCCGCGCGATCGCGGAGGACGAGCCCCCGCCGGACGCGGGTCTCGCCGACCTGCTCGCCCGAGCGCTGGCCGAGCACCAGGCGGGCACGGCGAGCGCGGCGGCGCTGGTCAAGCAGCTCGACTCCCAGAACGCGGGCCGCCGCAACGGCCACGGTCGCAACGGCCACGGAGCCGAGGTGTCCGACTCCCGCGGCCACCGTTCGCGCGACTGACCCGCGAGGCTTGCGGCGGTGGCCGGCCCGGTTCGGCCGGCGGCCGGCACCGCACGGCTGACCGGGAGCCCTCGGCCGAGCCGTTCGGGCTCCGCCCCCGGTTTCCACGCTACCGCAGACCACCGACAGTTTTGCCGCCGTCCGCGACCCCGCCCCAGGACGGTTCACCCGACCCGGCGGCCAGTCGCCGAGACACCCCTACCCGTCGCCGAACCGCCCCGGTGCGACCCCAGTGGGATCCGTCGCACCCCGGCGTCGCCGACTGGCCGACAGCGTTCGCCGAACGGTGCGGCGGCCGATCAACTGAACCGATCACGTTGGTCCCACGCCGGGTAACGTCCGGCGAGTACGGCTGGTCAGCGCCGCGCCGACGCGGCCAAGACAACCCGTCAGTAGCTTGACCGATCCCGCGAATCCCATGTCCTGGAAGGGTTTCCCGGCCACGGGTCTCCATGTGATCCGCGATCGCGGCGCATTAGTGTGGGGTGGCCGGCTCAACGCCGAACCGGCACGGTGCCACCTCACGCAAACTGGAGAGTTGCCTCAAATGAGCTCGACCGGAGTCTCGTCCCTACCCGGAACCGGAGCCGACGCCGAACCCGAATTCGGCACGCCGCGCTCCTCGGCCAGCCCGGAGCAGATCAGGGACGACCTGATCGACGCCGCCGCCGGGCTGGCGCCGGAGATCGGTGAGCTCATCCGGCTCTACTACCGGCACATCCCGGCCGAAGAGATCGTCGGCGACGAGCCCGTCAACCTGGTCGGCGCCGTCCGGTCGCACCTGCAGCTGGCCAAGCACCGGATGCCCGGCCGCCCGGCCGTGCGGCTGCTGAACCCGACCGTCGCCGAAGACGGGTGGGCGCGGGAAGCCACCGTCGTGCAGGTCGTCACCGACGACATGCCGTACCTGGTCGACTCGATCGCCGCGGAGTTCGCCCGCGACGGCGTGCAGGTGCAGCGGATCGTCCACCCGATCGTGGTGGTCAGCCGTGACCTCACCGGCGAGCTCCTCGAGGTCCACCCCGAAGCCGACCCGGCCGAGCCGCCCGCGAACTCGGCCGCCGAGTCGTGGATGTACATCGAGATCGACTTCGTCACCGACCGCAACCGCGCCCGCGAGCTCGACAACCGGCTCTCCAGCGTCCTCGGTGACGTCCGTGAGGTCGTCGAGGACGCCGACAAGATGGCCCAGACCGCCTGCCAGCTGGCGAGCGAGTTGGAGAACGACCCGCCGAAACTGCCGAAGGACGAGATCGCCGAGGGCGCCCGCCTGCTGCGCTGGCTGGCCGACGGCCACTTCACCTTCCTCGGCTACCGCCGCTACGAGCTGGTCGACCACCCGGAAGCCGAAGAACACACCGCCCCGGCCCTGCGCGCGGTCCTGGCCTCCGGCCTCGGCGTGCTGCGCCAGGACAGCCTCGCCGCCCGCGGCCTCACCGCCGGCCCGGACACCGCCGCCACCGCCCTCGCGCCCACGCTGCTGGTGCTGACCCAGGCGAGCGCCCCCTCGACCGTGCACCGGCCGGTCTACCCGTACTACGTCGGCGTGAAGACCTTCGACGCCGAGGGCAACGTCACCGGCGAACACCGCTTCCTCGGCATGTTCACCACCACCGCGCTGCACGAGAACGTCCTCGACATCCCGGTCGTCTGCAAGCGGGTCCGCGAGGTCATCCACCGCGCCGGCTTCCCGATCGAGTCGTTCTCCGGCCAGCGGATGCTCGAAATCCTGCAGAACTGGCCGCGCGCCGACCTGTTCTCCGCCGACAGCGACTCGCTGTACTCGACGACGACCGGCGCGATCACGCTCTCCGACCGCCGCCGGCTGCGGCTGTTCCTGCGCCGCGACCCGTACGGCCGCTTCTACTCCTGCCTCGTCTACCTCCCGCGCGACCGCTACACCACGCGCTCGCGGCTGGCGATGCAGGAAGTCCTGCTCGAGGAGCTCGAAGGCACCCAGCTCGAGTACAGCGCGCGGATCGGCGAGACCGTCCTGGCGCAGGTGCACTTCGTCGTCCACACCGACCCGGCGCGCCGGCTCGAGCCGGACACGCTGAACATCCAGGACCGGCTCAACGACGCCGTCCGCACCTGGGACGACCGGATGGTCGAAGCCGTCCTCGACGAACGCCGGGAGCGCGCCGACGGCGGCGTCGCGGTCGGGATCGTCGGCGAGGAGTCGGCCACCGAGCAGGGCCAGCGCTTCGCGATGGTCTTCCCTGAGGGCTACAAGGAGGACTTCACCGCCGAAGAGGCGCTCGCCGACCTCCGCGCCCTCGACTCGCTGACCGACGAAGGCGACCTCGCGCTGTCGTTCTACCAGCCCGCCGACGCCGGGCCGGGCGAGCGGCGCTTCAAGCTCTACCTGCGCGGCGAGGGTGTCACCCTCTCGAAGGTGCTCCCGGTGCTGCAGGCCATGGGCGTCGAGGTGGTCGACGAGCGGCCGTACGAGCTGCACCGCGAGGACGGCGGCGCGTGCTGGATCTACGACTTCGGCCTGCACGTCGACCAGAAGATGCTCAACGAGGCCGACGAGCACGCCGTCGCCGAGCTGCGCGCCCGCTTCCAGAACGCCTTCGAGGCCGCTTGGCGGGGCGATGCCGAGGTCGACGGCCTCAACGGCCTGGTCCTGCGCGCCGGGCTCACCTGGCGCCAGGTCGCCGTCCTGCGCGCGTACTCGCGCTACCTGCGCCAGGCCGGCAGCGCGTTCTCCCAGGACTACATCCAGAACACGCTGCTGAACCACACGCAGGTCGCGACCAAGCTCCTGCGCCTGTTCGAGGCGAGGTTCGACCCGCAGCTGTCCGAAGCCGACCGCGAGTCCGCGACCGAAGCGCTGGCCGGCGAGCTGAACGCGATGATCGACGAGGTCACCAGCCTCGACGAGGACCGCATCCTGCGCCGCCTGATGGCCGTCATCCGGGCGACGCTGCGGACGAACTACCACGTCACGGCCCCCGACGGGACGCCTCGCGAATACCTGTCGATCAAGCTCGACCCGGCCGGCGTGCCCGACCTGCCCGAGCCGCGGCCGAAGTTCGAGATCTTCGTGTACTCGCCGCGCGTCGAGGGCGTGCACCTGCGCTTCGGCGAGGTCGCGCGTGGCGGCCTGCGCTGGTCGGACCGGCGCGAGGACTTCCGCACCGAGATCCTCGGCCTGGTCAAGGCGCAGGCGGTGAAGAACGCGGTGATCGTGCCGGTCGGCGCGAAGGGCGGCTTCGTCGTCAAGCGCCCGCCGGCCCCCAGCGGCGACGCCAGCATCGACCGCGACGCCCAGCTCAACGAGGGCATCGCCTGCTACCGCATGTTCATCTCCGGCCTGCTCGACCTGACCGACAACCGCATCGAGGGCAAGACCGTCCCCGCCCCCGGGGTCGTCCGGCACGACGCCGACGACTCCTACCTGGTCGTCGCGGCCGACAAGGGCACCGCCAAGTTCTCCGACATCGCGAACGAGGTCTCGGGGCAGTACGGCTTCTGGCTGGGTGACGCGTTCGCCTCCGGCGGCTCGGTCGGCTACGACCACAAGGCCATGGGCATCACGGCGAAGGGCGCGTGGGAGAGCGTCAAGCGGCACTTCCGCGAGCTGGGCAAGGACACCCAGACCGAGGACTTCACCGTCGTCGGCATCGGCGACATGATGGGCGACGTCTTCGGCAACGGCATGCTGCTGTCCGAACACATCCGCCTGGTCGCCGCCTTCAACCACATGCACGTCTTCCTCGACCCCAACCCGGATGCGGCGACGTCCTTCGCCGAGCGGCGCCGGCTGTTCGACCTGCCGCGCAGCTCCTGGGACGACTACGACCGCTCGCTGATCAGCGAAGGCGGCGGCATCTACCCGCGCACGGCGAAGTCCATCCCGATCAGCCCGCAGGTCCGCGAAGCGCTCGGGCTCGGACAAGGCGTCACCGCGCTGGCGCCGATGGACCTCATCCAGGCGATCCTGCTGGCGCCGGTCGAGCTGCTCTGGAACGGCGGCATCGGCACGTACGTCAAGGCGGAGACCGAAAGCCACGCCGCGGCCGGCGACAAGGCCAACGACGCCATCCGCGTCGACGGCAAGCAGCTGCGCGTCAAGGTCTTCGGCGAAGGCGGCAACCTCGGCCTCACCCAGCTCGGCCGGATCGAGTTCGCGCGCAGCGGCGGCAAGATCAACACCGACGCGCTCGACAACTCGGCCGGCGTCGACTGCTCCGACCACGAGGTCAACATCAAGATCCTGCTCGACCACCTCGTGCAGACCGGCAAGCTGGAGCGCGAGCAGCGCAACGAGCTGCTGGAGGAGATGACCGACGAGGTCGGCGCGCTGGTGCTGAAGGACAACTACCGGCAGAACGCCGTCCTCGGGGTCAGCCGGGCGCACGCCGCACCGATGCTCTCGGTGCACGCCCGCCAGGTGCAGGCGCTGGTGTCGGCGGGTGCGTTCGACCGCAAGCTCGAGGCGCTGCCGAGCAATTCGGAGTTCCGCGAGCTGGAGAAGGCGGGCAAGGGCCTCACCTCGCCGGAGCTCGCCACCCTGCTCGCGCACGTCAAGCTGGAGCTGAAGAACGAGCTGCTGGCCAGCGACCTGCCCGACTCGAAGGTGTTCGCGGCGCGGCTGCCCGAGTACTTCCCGAAGCCGCTGCGCGAGCGGTTCCCGGACGCGATCGGGGAGCACCCGCTGAAGCGCCAGATCATCACCACGCTGGTCGCCAACGAGGTGGTCGACGGCGGCGGCATCTCGTTCGTCTACCGGCTGATGGAGGAGATGAACGCGACGGCGACCGACGCCGTGCGGGCGTACGCGGTCGTGACGCAGGTGTTCGACCTTCCCACGCTGTGGCAGGAAATCGACGCGCTCGACAACGTCGTGTCCACCGACGTCGCCAACAACATGGTGCTGGAGACGCGGCGGCTGCTCGACCGGGCCGCGCGCTGGTTCCTCACCAACCGGCCGCAGCCGCTGGCGCCGCTGTCGGAGATCAAGCGCTTCCGGCGGGTGCTCGACAAGCTCGTCCCGAAGATCGGCGAGCTGCTGCGCGGCCGTGAAGCGGATTCGGTGCAGAAGCACGTCGACGAGCTGATCGCCGCGAACGTGCCCGAGGGGCTGGCCCGCCGGGTGTCGCTGCTGCTGCACACCTACGGCCTGCTCGACGTCACCGAGGTGGCCGAGCTCGCCGAGCAGCAGATCGGCGTGGACGCCGTGCACAGCCCGGCCGAGACGGCGGAGCTGTACTACGCGCTCTCGGCGCACCTGGACATCGACTCGATGCTCACCGAGATCAGCAAGCTCGAACGCGGCAACCGCTGGCACGCCCTCGCCCGGCTGTCGTTGCGCGACGACGTGTACGGCTCGCTGCGCGCGATCACGCTCGATGCGCTGCGGCACAGCGATCCCGGCTCGTCCGGCGGCGCCAAGATCGCGCAGTGGGAGAAGACCAACGCGTCCCGGCTCCAGCGGGCGCGCGTCGCGCTCGACGAGATCACCAAGTCCGGCCGGCTCGACCTGGCGACGCTGTCGGTGGCGGCCCGCCAGATCCGGAGCACGGTGCGGTGACCTACGTATCACACGTCCGCCCGCGCTGGACGGACATGGACGTCTACGGCCACATCAACCACGCGAAGCTGGTGACGCTGCTCGAAGAGGCGCGCATCCCGCTGCTGTTCGAAGCGGCCGTCGAGGCCGGGCTGGAGCAGCTGCCGAAGGGCATCGTCGTCGTCCGGCTGGAGGTGGCCTACAAGGCGCCGATCGTGGTGTCCGGGCAGCAGCTGCGAATCGAAATCGACCTGACCGAGCTGCGCGCGGCGAGCTTCACGCTGGCCTACCGCGTGCGCGGCGGGCCCTCTTCGGACGACCCGGTGGCGGTGACGGCGGAGACGGTCCTGGCGCCGTACGACACGGTCGAGCTGCGGCCGCGTAGGCTCACCCCGGCCGAGTCGGAGTTTCTGAAGCAGGGGTTCGCGGATGCCTGAGTTGTTCGTGCCGGACGCGGCCGACCGGGAGACCCTCGGCGCGTTCGTCGCCCGCGCGGTCCGGCTGGACGGCCAGACGGCTGTCCGCCTGCGGCAGCGCGGCGACGGCGTGGTCGAGGCCTGGACGGCGACACCGTTCGAGTGCCTGGCCACCCGCGCGGTGGCCGGGGACGTGACGCCCGGCGACGTCACGGTGTCCGGCAACGAGCTCCTGGCGGCGCTGACCGTGGCGGGCGGGCCCCGGATGGACCCGGGCCCGGCCCGCGACCTGCTGTGGCACGGCGAGCTGCCGTCACCGGGCCGCTGGCCACTGGTCGACGAGCTCCCGGCGCAGGTGGTGTCCGACCTGGCGGACCGCGGCGTGACCCTGGCCAGGGACAACGTCGGCCCGCACGGCACGCCGCCGGCGTCCCTGATGGACCAGGCGGTGCTGACCGTGTCCGGCGGATCGGTCGAGGTCAAGGTCCAGATGCGCTGCTTGTTCGCGATGTCCGGAATGGGTTTCGTGGACTCGGACGTCCCCGGTGATGTGGTCCGCGTGACGGCGACGGACTCGTGGCTGCGCCTGGACGCCCGGTACGGCGCGATCGTGCGGCGCCGGCACGCGCTGCTGCCGCTGCTGTTCTGACGAAGTCCTTACGGCGACCGGCGCTTTCCGGTGGGTGGTGGCACCCTGGTTGGTGTGACCCCGGACGACGACCCGACGGCGGACTTCCTCGACGAGGTCCGCGTTTCGGAGCCGCACTGGCGGCAGGACCGTCCGGTGGGCGAGCGGGCACCATCGCCCGCGGAAAGACCTGAGAGGTGGGGCCGCACGCGAGCGGCGGGCCGGGCGGCCGCCCAGGCGGCGCCCTACCTCCAGGCCGCGGCCCTGGTGGCGTGGCTGGCCAGCGGGGCGTTTGACGACGGCTCGGGCAACCAGTCCAGCTGAACTCCCGCGCCCTTTCAGCTGCCGCACCCTCGAACGTCAGCTGCCGCCCGGGCCAGAACGCGTCAGCTGCCTCACCGGCGCGAACGGCAGCTGCCGCCCGGGCCAGAACGCGTCAGCTGCCTCACCGGCGCGAACGGCAGCTGCCGCCCCGGCCCGAACGGGACGCTGATGGCCAGACCCGCACCCCACCCAGACCTCCCCACCGCCCCGATCCGAAGCCCCCACACGGCCGGTGGTGCCGGGTCAAGGCACGCTTTCCCGCCTT
>NZ_JBSGBQ010000047.1:0-65550 GCF_053601335.1 Amycolatopsis sp. NPDC004747
GGCGCCAGCTCGGCGGGCTTGCCGGCCAGCTCGTTGAACTTGGCGTCGCCCAGCGCGGCGAACGCCGGGTCGGCCGGCGCGAAGACCGTGATGGCTTCCTGGCTGTTCAGCGTGTCGACCAGGTTGGTGGCCTTGACCGCCGCCACCAGCTTGGTCAGCAGCGGGTTCGTCGACGCGGCCGAAGCGACCGGCTGCGGGCCCATCGAGTCCAGCGAACCGGGCGCGGAACCCTGCGGCAGCTGCGAACAGGCCGGGCCGAAGACGTCGGCGTTGGTGGTCACGCCGGAGCCACCGGCGGCCATACTGGTCGAAGGCGCGGGCACCGTGGACGACGGCGCCATCGAGCTGCTGGAGCTGCCCGACGAAGCGGTATCGCTGCTGCCGCACGCGGTCAGGGTGAGCGCGGCGGCCGCGGTCAGACCAATACCGGCAATACGAAGGTTACGCACGAGAATTCACTCCAATTGATTACGCGGCTGAGGCTGCCGAGCCGGCGAGAACCTCTTGTTGCCCGTGATTCGGGACCCGGCGAGATCCGGATTGGTGGATCGGGAAAGAATTTTTCAGGCTGCGGTGAACGTGACGTTGTGCCATCCTGTGGCGCCGTCGGGCACGGTGCCGGCACGCTGGTCGGTCTGGGTGTAGCCGGACTTGTCGGTGGCGCGGCAGAACACCTGGTGCACCCCGGCCGGGATGTCGACCTCGGTCCACCACATCCGCCACGTGTTCGGGTTGACCTCCTGTGACAACGTGGTTTCCTGCCACGGTCCCTGGTCGACGCGGACCTCGACCTTCTCGATCCCGGTGTGCTGCGCCCACGCCACCCCGGCGACCCGCACCTTTCCCCTTTGGACGTTCGCGAAGCCGCGGTGCGAGTCGATCCGCGACTCGGTCTTGATCGGCGCCTCCTGGGCCCAGCTGCGCTTGAGCCAGTAGGCCTGCCGCGCCGCCCACGTCGTGACCTCGATGTCGACGACCCATTTCGTCGCCGACACGTACCCGTACAACCCGGGGGTGACCAGCCGGGCCGGAAACCCGTGCTCCAGCGGCAGCGGCTCGCCGTTCATCCCGATCGCCAGCATCGCGCCCCGATCGCGGTCCTGCGCCGCCGCGACCGGCGTACCCGAGGTCCAGCCGTCGACGCTGGTGCAGAACAGCTGCTCGGCCCCGGGTTGCACGCCGGCCTCGGCGAGCAGGTCCGCCAGGTCGACGCCGATGAAGTTCGACGTGGACACGTAGTCGCCGCCGACCTCGTTGGACACGCACGTCATGGTGACGGTGCGCTCGACCAGCGGCCGGTTGCGGATGTCGTCGTAGCGGTAGCGAATCTCGCGGTCGACCATGCCGTGCAGCCGCAGGCTCCAGTCTTCCGTGCGCAGCTGTGGCACCGACAACGCGGTGTCGACGCGGTAGAACTTGTCGTTCGGCGTCAGGAACGGCGGGGTCCCCAGCTTGGCGAAGTCGGCGTCGGCGGGGATCATCGGCGCTGTCCGCGCCGGGACCAGCTTGCCGACCGCCGCCCGGGAGGCCGTCGCGTCGCGTGAGGAGCTGATCAGCTGCCCACCGAGCCCCGCCGCGCCGGCGCCGGCGACCACCCCGGCGCCACCGAGCAGGAAAGCCCGCCGGGAGGTGCCGGTCTTCTCGTCCTCGTCGTCCCGCCACACGCGCGGCGCGATCCGGTGCAGGAGCAGGAACACGGCGATGCCGACGACCAGGCTCGCGCCGGCCGCGAGCAGCGCGACCGCCGTCAGGTCCGGGCGCTGGTACACCGCGAACGCACCGACCAGGCCGAACACGGCGATGAGGACGGTGCCCGGCACCGGTGACCGTCGTGAAAGGACACCCGCCAAGGCGGCGACACCGACCATGACCACGGCCATGCTGCCCAGCAGCACCAGCTTGTCGTAGGTCCCGAACGTACGGACGGCGAAGTCCTTCAGCTCGACCGGGGTGAGATCGATGGCGCCGTTACCCACCGCCAGGTACGGCGAGGCGTTGACGCTGATGAACCCGGCCACCAGGTGCCCTGCGGCGAGCGCGGCGGCCAGCGCCAGGACACCGGTGAGCGCGGCCGCGAAGAATCGCAACCGGGCGCGCGGCGGCGTCGGCGGAGCTTCCAGGTTTTCAGTGGCGGTCATACCGGTCGTTCGACGCCACCCGGTCAAGGTATTGGTCCACGGCGGTTCGAGCACCCGGCCAGGTCGATCCACTGTGGACAAGTTCCGCCATGTGGGTGACCGGCTGGGTCTTTCGTCACACCACCAATCCGCTCGGGCCGGTCCGGACGAACCCCTGGTGACCGCCGCCGGCCGCGGCGCGTGACTCGGCGCCCGCCGGCGTCGTGCTCCAGGTGCTGCGCTCCCGGGCACACACCGAAGAGGCCCCCGGGAAGTCCTGCTCGAAATCCGGCGCAAGGCGGCGACCTTGGACGCCCGCCGCGGACGCGCGCAGACCTGGGCGCTGACCATCGCCCACCGCCGCGCGATCGACCGGGAAGAGCGGGCTGACCGGCTGGACGCCGGCACCGCGACGGTCAGCGTCAAATAGGCGGGCAGCAACGACCCCAGCCGGGTAAGGGATTCGTAAGACTCTTCAGCTGGTTCGGCGGTATGCCGCGACATCGGCTCGCGGCAGGTTGGAGACGCCAACACGTCCACCGGGCCACGTCGCTGCCCCGGCAAGAGAGGACCCGTCACCGTGCACGTCGCACTGGTTCGCCGTCTGATCGCAGAACTGGCAGGCACCGCAATCTTGTGCACCTTCGGTATCGGCGCAGCGGTGGCGGTCAGCGCCGCCTCGGCCGGGGGCGGTGGGCTGCTGATCGTCGCGCTGGCGCACGGTCTCGCGCTCGCCGTGGCCATCTACGCCTTCGGCGCGACCTCCGGCGGCCACTTCAACCCGACCGTCACCATCGCCCTGGCCGCGCGCGGCAAGTTCGCCTGGCGCGAGGTTCCGGGCTACCTGGTGGCTCAGCTTCTCGGCGGAATCCTCGCCGCGTTACTGGTCTATTCGGCGTACACGAGCACCGCACTCGACGCCGGCCTCGGCGCGACGACCTTCGGATCGGGCGTCTCCTTCGGACCGGCCGTGCTCGCGGAAGCGGTGGGGGCCTTCATCCTGGTCACCGCCGTGTTCGCGCTGGCCGTCTCGCCGGACGCCCCGCGCGGCGTGCACGGGTTCGGCATCGGCTTGGCGCTGGCCACCCAGATCATGGTGTTCGGACCGCTCACCGGCGCATCGGTGAACCTGGCCCGCACCATCGGGCCGGATGTCGTGCTGTTTCTGACCGGCCGGAGCGTGACCTGGTCACAACTGGCCGCCTACCTCGTCGCACCCGTCGCGGGCGGGCTGGTCGCGGCGTTCCTCCACGGCTTCGTGACCCGTCGCGCATCAGCGAAAACCGTGACCGCGAAACAGGTATGACCCGCCATGGCTGACGACGCTGCGTTCGAACCCCCGCCCGGGTGGGTGTACCTCGAAGCTCACCTGATCTGCGCACGCACCTGCCAGGCGGCAGTTCAAGGCTGGTTGATCGAAGGCATGTCCGTCACCTTCTCGAGTCACCGGCCGGTTGGCGCGGGTGCCGGCTTGGCGTGCGGCGACCTTGCCGGCGACGTGGCCGAGCGTGCGGCCGTTCAGCCCGATCGGGAGCCGGCGCGGGGTCAGCCGGGTGAGGGGTAGGCTGATCAGGCCGTGCCCTGCGCGTAGAAGGCCTTGGTCAGCAGCCTGACCATTTGTGGCCCCTCCCAGGTGTCCCACCTCGCGATCGCCAGCTTTTCCACGATTGCCGCCGCCTCGTCGAAGGGCAGACCGTCCGCCTGCAAGCGGCCGGCCTCGTCCCGCACGAACGCGAGGTAGGCACGCACCTCGCGGATCAGCTCGACATCGGCGACTTCGCCGTGGCCGGGCACGACGATCCCGGGCTCGAGCGCGATCAGGCTGTCGAGCGCGTCGAACCAGCGATCAGGGGCGAATCCGACGTCGAACGGCGGCAGGTAAGGGAGAATCGCGAACATCCGCGTCTCGAACAGGTCGCCGCCGAACAGGACCCGATCATCGATGAGGACCGTCTGATCATCCGGTGCGTGCGCGGGACCCCATTCCCGGAGGACCGCGGTGGTCCCGCCGAGGTCGAGGGTGAGGGGGCCGTCGTGAACGATGTCGGGGCCGACGAGTTCGAGGCCTTCGAACTCGTGCTCCACGGCTTCGCCGAGTCCGAGCTTCCTGAACGCGTCCGCGTAGCCGGGAGCGTGGCGTTCCAGCCGATCGCGTTGGGCGGCACCGAGAATGATCGTCGCCGTACCCTTGAACGCCTGAAGACCGAATCCGTGGCCGGGATCCAGCTGGGTGATCGTCACGGACAACGAGCGTTTCCCGGCCAGGCGCTTCGCCTGTTCGAGGACGTGGCGTCCGTTTCGCGGCCCCACGCCGGTGTCGATCACCAGAGCCGCGTCGTCGCCCAGCACGATCCCGACGTTGGGCACCAGGGACACCCGGCCGTCCGGGATGACGAAGACACCGTCGGAGACCTCGACCGGTTCGCCCGTGACCCTGGGCGCGGACTGCTCGTGTCGGTTCAGTTCTGCCATGAAGTGAATCCCCCTTTGCGGTGGTACCGGCCGTTCAGACGAGCGAATGGAACGACCACCGTTTGCCCTCGGCCAGCCCGCACAGCTCCCGGCCCGCCGCCTGCAGGACGACGCGCGAGGACGAAAAGTGCTGCGTACCGCCGTGCACGTCGCGGAACAACCGCTGGAGCGTCCCCGATCGCAGCGCCGTCGAGCCGCTTGACGCGTAGACGAACCCGGCGATCTCGTGGCACCGCCACGTCGCGTTGTTCAACGCGACCTTCGACAGGGTTTCGAGCCGCACCGTCGGCGGGTCACCCTCGGCCAGCCTCTGCTCGATCTCCTCCCACACCTCGTAGAGCAGGGCCTTGGCGGATCGGAGTTTGACCTCGGCGGCCGCATAGTCCTCCGTGAACGCGGGGGAATCCGCCGGCGCGCCGGGTTGGCCGGCTTTGCCGCGCACGGATTCCGCCAGCTCGTCCAGCAGCCGCCTGCCGACGCCCAAGGCCCACGCACCGTGGTTGATGCTCGCGAAGTTGCCCGCGCCGATCCGGTACACCGGGCCGCCGGTGACGGGCTCGGCACTCACGGCCGCGAACGCGTGGTTCGCCGGGACCAGGACGTCCTGGGCCGAGTAGTCGATGCTCCCGGTGCCGCGCAGGCCCATGACGTCCCAGTTGTCCACCTGATCGACGTCGTCTTTCGGCAGCACGAGGCACAGCGGTGTACCCGTGTCGGCATCGATCGCGGAGGTGAACACGTGTGTCGCGTGCTTGATGCCCGAGGCGAAGCTCCAGCTGCCGCTGAGCAGGTAGCCGCGCTCGGTCCGTACCGCGCGCCCGGCCCTGGTGCCCTGCCCGGCACAACCGAAGCCCGGCTGCGCGAACAGCTCGGCCGCGGTGTCGCGGTCGAGGAAGGCACCGGCCAGACCGGTCGCGAAGCCGATCGCGAACGCCACCCAGCCACTGGACGGATCGGAGTACGACAGAGTGCTGATGAGGTCCAGCGCCTGAGCCGGGCTCATCTCCGCGCCGCCCCATTCGCGGGGCGTGAAGAGCCCGAATGCGCCCGTCGAGCGCAACTGCTCCACTACCGCATCGGAGAGCCGCCCTTCCCGGTCGTGCTCGGCCCCGTGGCTGTCGAGCAACGTGTGCAACCGCTTCGCATCGTGCAGCACGGCTGCGGCTTCCGGTGCCGCGGGGAACCTGACGATTCCGGTCATTCCGACCTACGCTCCTTGCCTGAACAGGGAAATTGATCCCGAAACGACGCGAACGCACTCATCGATGTCCGCCGGCTCACCGACACCGACCTCCGCTATTCTGGTCATTCGGCACGGCCGGACAATCAGGATTTCATTCAGTGAACCGACGGGGAGAACGGCGCTCATGACGGACGGCAGCACGCCCCGCCCCCGCGGTGGGAAACCGGCTCGCGGCGAGCCCGTCGTCGACCGTGCCCTGCGTCTGCTCTCGGCGTTCGAGGCGCATGACGGCGCACTGTCCCTGGAGCAGCTCAGCGTGGAAGCCGATCTGCCCAAGGCCACCGCATTGCGCCTGGCGAGGCGGTTGACGGAATGGGGCGCCCTCGAGCGCACCCCGCAGGGCGAGTACGTCATCGGACTCCGGCTTCTCGAGATCGCGATGCTGTCCCCGCGAGGACAGGGGCTGCGCAGGATCGCGCTGCCGTACCTCGAGGATCTCCATCACGCGACGGGCCAGCACGTGCAGCTGGCCGTTCGAGACGGCCACGAAAGCGTGCTCGTCGAGCGCCTCTCGGCACACGGCGCCTCGGGAGTCCACCACCGCATGGGAGGGCACTACCGGGTCGGCGGACGAGCGCCGCTGCGGGTCACCGGCGTGGGGCGGGTGCTGCTCGCCTTCGGTCCTCGCGAACTCCGGCAAGACGTGCTGGCCGGCGACCTGGGGTCGCCCTTCGAGGACGGGGCCTCAACACCTGAGCAGCTCCGGGCGATCCTCGCGCAGGTGCGCCAGGAGGGTGCCGCCATCGTCTCGATGGCCCGTCCCACCCCGATGACGTCCGTCGCCGCACCGATCTTCGGGCCCGCGCAAGAGGCCATCGCCGGACTGTCCGTCCTGGCGCCGACGGGCTCGTTCCAGCCGGCCGGCCTCATTCCCGCCGTCGTGGCCGTGGCGCGGGCGATCTCTCGCGTCGCCCGGCTCGCCGCGGCTCCGGCCGACGGCGGCTGAAGCGAAACCGAACGTCCCGGCAGGACGTCAGGTGTTCAGCAGGCTCGGCACGAAGATGTCCTCACAGGTCAGTCGATCGCCGGACAGGCCCTGCTCGTGGGAGTACCGCAGGAAAGCGTCGATCGTGGCACGGTTCGCCGCGAGCCCGTGCCGCCATGCGCCGTCCCCCAGCAACGCCCGGTTGCGCTCCCACAGCTCGCCGAGCCACGGGATCATGAAGTCGGATTGCTGGGCCATCCTGCCGTAGCGGTCGTAATGGTTCATCGCCGCGTCCCGGGATTCGCAGAACGCCTGGTACACGGCGTGCTCCAACCCCGGGTGCCCGGCGAGCAGGCTGCGGCGGACCACCACGGTGTGCATGATCGGGTAGATACCGGTCCGCGCGAAGTACCCACGCTCCACGGTTTCCACGTCCGCGAACAACGGGCGCACCTGCGGAGCGCCCGCCAGCACGCTCTGCGGCACGATCGCCGTGATCAGCGCATCGATCTCCCCTGCCACCAGCATCCCGTCCAGCGTTTTGCCCTCCGGTGTGGTGGTGACATCGACGTTCGAGGGGTACCGGAACGGAATGAAGTCCAACGGCCGCTGATACCGGTTCGTACCGCCGATCACCCAGCGCGACTGTTCGGGTACCACACCGAAGTCATCGGCGAGGATTCCCTTCGGCCAGATACCGGCATCGTGACCGTACGTCGCGAACTCCCCGATCGTCTTGCCGGCGAGATCCTCCGGCTTCTCGATACCGCTCGACGCGTTCACATAGATCGCCGAATGCCGGAAGTGCCGGTTCGGGAACACGGGTATGGCGATGTACTCGGGGTCAGGCATCTCCAGGCTGCGCAAATAGAACGTCAGCCCCAGCTCGGCCACGTCGAACCCGCGGTTCCGGACGGTCTCCTCGAAGATCTCCGAAACGATCCCCATGCTTTCGAAAGTCGCTTCGGCGCCCTCGATCCGCACACTGCCGTCGAACAGCGCGCGCGTGTGATCGTAGTTCCAGACCCCGACCCGCAGCTGAACACCAGCCATCATTGGCCTCATATCTTGCTCGAATGCACGGAAAGCCGGACGGATCGCACTGATCCGGCAAGTTCGTCCACAAGCTACGCACGGGTCCGGCACCGGCCAACCGCGATTTCAGTGAATGAACCCGGTGGTCCGGGCCGCCGGGTCGATGCGGTGTGGTCGGGGTCGGCAGGGCCGGAAGCGGTGCTCCGGAGAGATCGTCTTGACTGAGATAATCTCAGTTCGTACGATCTTGGCATGGCTACTTCTCGACCCCCGGATTTCCAGGGGCTCCTGCCCGAGGCTGCCGCGCCGCCGGACATGGCCGTCTACCAGCTTCCGACCGGCACCTACCAGACCAGGGCCGCGTTCGCGTTCAAGGGCGGCTCGTTCGGCGACAAGCGGGCCTTCGCCGCCACTGCGGTGCTGGTGCGCCACCCGCAGGGCGATCTTCTGATCGATGCCGGTTTCGGCGCCGGCATCGCCGCGCACGTCAACGCCCAACCCCGGTTCGCGCGCGCTCCCTACACGACGACCAGTACCGCCAGTGCGCAGCTCGACGCCGCAGGCTACGACCGCGGCCGACTGAAGGGAGTGCTTCTCACCCACGCCCACTGGGACCACGTGAGCGGCCTCGACGAGCTCGATGTGCCCATCTGGATCAATGAGGCCGAGCTGCGATACGCCGCCGGAGCCCGCGACGGGCGCGTGTTCCAGACCGTGTCGAAAGGACACGAACTCCACCACTACGATTTCGACGGCAAGCCCTACCTCGGCTTCTCCTCGAGCTACGACGTCCACGGTGACGGCTCGGTGGTGGTCGCCTTGGCCGGAGGCCACACGACAGGCTCGGTGATCGTCTTTGTCACGTTGCCGACAGGCAAGCGGTACGCCTTCATCGGCGACCTCGCGTGGCAACTCGAGGGCGTCACCCGGCTGGCCGAGCGGCCGCTCTTGATGCGCAAAATGGCCGACAGCGACGAGGGCCGGGTGCGCGACGGCCTGCGCCGGATGGCCTCGCTCGCGAGCCTCATGCAGGTCGTCCCGTCACACGACCTCGGATCCTATGACGGCATTCCGCTGCTGCCGGCCCGGTAGAAGCGGAAAGGTACGGTCTCGGCATGCGAAGTGGAGAAGCTCCGAGCACGCCTTCGGACGACGTGGCCGCGCCGGGCGAGCTGCGGCCCTCGGTCGACTCGGAGATCACGTGGCTTCTGCATCGCGCCGCCCAGCGCCTGCGCACCGTGACCGGTGAGCAGGCCGAGGCGCACGGGATTCACCTCCGCGAGTACATCATCTTGACCGCTCTGGACCTGAACCCGAACCTCACCCAGATCGAGCTGGGAAAGTCGCTCGGCCTGGACAAGACGACGCTGATGAACCAGCTGGCCCAGCTGGAGCGGAGGGGACTGATCGTCCGGCGCACCGACCCGCGCGACGGACGCGCTCGGATACCGCAGAACACCGAAGCCGGCAGTGCCTTGCGCGCCCGGGTCGCGAAGTCGTGCGAGCGGGTCGAGGCCGCGATACTCGGCGGCTTCCGCGAAGACCACATCGACGTGTTCCGGCACATGCTCTTCGAGATCATCGGCGACACCTACGACAAGGGTTCGTGCCTGTAGCCGGCCGCCGGGGCGAGCAGTGCGGTTCGCAGGGACTGCAGCAGCCACTCCTCGGCCTGGTCGAGTGACCAGTGGTTGTCGCCGGTCAGGGTGAAGTACGACTGGTTGCAGAGGTAGAACCACAGCGTGTCGGTGGCCGACTCGATGTCGACGCCGTCGCGCAGTGCCTTCAGTTCGGCCAGGCGACGCGCGGTGAGCTCCAGGCCGGTGCGCAGGCTGGCGTGCGCCGACCGCAGCGCCTGGGCCGCGCCCGGTTCGTGGGGCGCGGTGTCGGTGACGACCCGCATCAGGTCTCGCGCGTTCTCGAAGCGGACGCGCGTGGCGTGGGTCGTGAACCGGAGCAGTTCGCCGGCGTCTTCGTGGGCGGTGATGCGGGCGTGGGTCTCTTCGACGTCGGGCGCGGTCGTGCGGGCCTCGATGATCGAGTTGAGCAGTCCCTGCTTCCCGCCGACCACGGCGTACACCGACGCCGGTGCCACCCGGGCCGCGGTGGCGATGTCGTCGACCGTCGTGGCGAAATAGCCCTTGGAGACGAACAGCTCCCGGGCGGCGTGGTGGATCGCCTGCCGCGTGGCCGCGGCGTATTCCGCGCGCCGGCCGCCGCCGGTGGTTCTCGAACGCTTGCTGGGCACGGTGGTAGCGTAGCGGCACACTCACTGGAGTCTGACTCCAGTGAGTAGACCCCAACTTTCCCGAAGGAGTTCCCGTGGACTACGTCTTCGTGCCCGGCGCCTGGCACGGCGGGTGGGCCTGGCACCCGGTGGCGCGCCGCATCGCGAGCGCCGGCCACCGCGCCGTCGCGTTGACCATGCCCGGGATGTCCCCCGGTGACGACCCCCGCGCGGTGCGGCTGACGGACGCCGTGGCGTACCTGGTCGCCGAGGTCGAGCGGCGCGAGCTGACCGACGTCGTACTGGTCGGCCACAGCTGGGGCGGCATCCCGATCGCCGGCGCCGCCCGGCGGCTGGGCAAGAGGCTGCGCGCGATCGCGATGGTCAGCGCGTTCGTGCCGCGCGGCGGGGAGTCGATGGCCGAGGCGATGGGGCCGCAGGTGGGTGCCTACGTCCGCGCGACGATCGCGGCGTCGCCGGACCACACGCTCGGCCTCGACTTCGCCGCCTTCCGCGACTCGCTCATGCCGGACGAGCCGGAGAACCTCCAGCGCCTGACCTACGAACTGCTGGTGCCGCAACCCGGCGGCTACATGCTCGACGCGCTCGACGTGGTCGACCTCGCCGACCTGGACGTCCCGATGACGTACCTGCTCGCCGAGCGGGACCAGGCCCTGGCCGCGCCCGGCGCGGAACTGGCGGCCCGGCTCGGTGCCGAGCCGGTGCTCGTGCCGGGGACGCACGAAGCGATCATCACGCACGCGGACGACGTGGCGAAGGCACTGCAGGCATCCGTGCGCGGCACCGACGGCTGATCCCACTGGAAAACAACGGAGTTCGCATGGACATCACGGCCGCGGTGGCCACCGAGCCGGGTGGCGAGTTCACCCTGCAGCAAGTCACCCTCGACGACCCGGGCCCCGGCGAAGTGGTCGTCGAGATCGCCGGGGTGGGGCTTTGCCACACCGACCTCGCCGCGAAGGACGGGCACCTGCCGTTCCCGCTGCCCGGTGTCTTCGGGCACGAGGGCAGCGGTGTCGTCACCGCCGTCGGCGAGTCCGTCGCCAAGGTGGCGGTCGGTGACAAAGTCGTGCTGAGCTTCAACAGCTGCGGCGAATGCCGGGAGTGCCGGCGCGGCGAACCCGCGTACTGCCACGAGTTCCGGGCCTGCAACTTCGGCGGCGCCCGCCCGGACGGCCGCAGCACCCTGCACCGGGACGGCACGCCGCTGGGTTCGGAGTTCTTCGGCCAGTCTTCCTTCGCCACGCACGCGCTCGCCCACGAACGCAACCTGGTGAAGGTGCCCGACGACGCGCCGCTCGCCGTGCTCGGCCCGCTGGGCTGCGGCGTGCAAACCGGCGCCGGGGCCGTCATGAACTCCCTGGACTGCCCACCGGGCTCGGTGCTGCTGGTGCTGGGCGGCGGATCGGTCGGCCTGTCCGCCGTGCTCGCCGGGGTCCTCCGGGAACTGGCGCACATCATCGTCGTCGAGCCGCACGCCCGACGCCGCGACCTCGCACTGGCGCTGGGCGCGACGCACGCGCTCGACCCCGCCGCCGGGCCGCTGGCCGAGCAGGTGCGGGCGATCGTGCCCGGCGGCGTCGACTACGCGATCGACACCACCGGCATCGCCGACGTGCTGCAGCAGGCCATGCAGGCGCTGGCGCACCGGGCGACCGTCGGCATCATCGGCGTTCCCGCCGACCCCGAGGCCGCGCTTGCGCTGAACATGCTCCAGGCCGAGGCCCTCGGCCTACGGGTGCTCGGGATCGTCGAGGGCGACAGCGACCCCGACGTGTTCATCCCGCACCTGCTCGAGCTGCACCGGACCGGCCGCTTCCCGTTCGACGAGCTCGTGACCACCATGCCGCTCTCGCAGATCAACGAGGCGGTGGCCGCCCAGCACCGGGGCGACGCCGTCAAGGTCGTGCTCGTGCCAGACACACGCGAGGCGCTGTCATGACGATCGGCTACGACCGGCAGCGTGCGGGCTACGCCGGGTTCTCCGCGACGGCGAGGTAGTCCGTGTAGATCTGCGGTGAGCCGGAGAACGAGGCCAGCTTCTTCCACTCCTCGTACATCTGCTTGGTGTCGCGGTGGGCGGCCGCGAACTCCGCCGCCTCGCCGGTGGCGATGTCGGGCTCGGGGTAGAACACGTCCAGCGCGGCCAGGCTCGCGATCTCCATCATCATCACGTACTGGTCGAGGCGGTTGCCCCGCTCGCCCTTGAGCACGTGGAACCGCCAGTCCGGGTAGTCGTCGATGCGATGGTGGTTCTCGGCGATGAAGCGGTCGAACATCTCCTCGGTCACCCCGGCGCGCAACGCCAGGTTGTGGATCCCGATCACCCGGGCGACGGGCTCCTCCCCCGGGCGGTTGCGGTAGCGGGGGCCGGGCGTGACCGTGCTCCGCGGGTTGTCGGCCAGCAGCCGGTAGTCGGTGAACAACGTCGGCAGCTCGGCGAACGTGCCCAGCCGCCGCCACCGCGCCAGCACCTCCGCCGCCTCCGGGTGCCGCGCCCAGAACTGCCGGGCCGGCTCGGTCTGCTCACCCCGGGCCGTGACGTACCGGTCGCGCTGCTCGGCGCTCTCGATCTCGTACAGCATCAGGTACTGCCCGGTCCGCTCTCCGCGCAACCCGCGCAGCAGAGTCCACCGCCACCCCGGGTACAAGGGCAGGTGGACGCCTTCGGCACGCACGAAGGTCTCGAACTCCTCCGGGGTGACACCGGCCTCGGTGTCGATGGCGATGTACTGGAAGGTGAACACCGACGAGCGTCCCATTGCGCATCCAATCCTCGGGCCGGGAAAGGAACCGTGCCTCCGACAAGCACGGCTCCCTGCACCACATCCTGCCCGTTCCGGAACAACGGGGCCGGCGAACCCTCCCCGCCGGACGCGATCCGACGGGATCCCACCGCCTGCGAGACTGCGGGAGTACGCGCGCTCAGCGCTGCCGGTTCAGCGCACTGATTTCGGCCTGGACCTGCTCCCGCACCTTCGCCGTACCGTCGGACAGCCGCGTCCGGACGCCGGTGGCCACGCCGCGCACCGGGCCGGCCACCGGGTACACCCGGTCCTCGCCGGGCAGCGGGACGCCCGGGCAGGTCGTGGCGCGCGGGCGGGAGTTCTTGACCAGGAACACGTTCACGAGGCCGTCGACGCACGGGTTGCCCGCCAGGGCGTACTGGCCGTGGAACGGCGAGTCGTCCACCGACACCAGCGGGACGCCGGCCGCGCGGGCCCCCGATGCCGCCTGCTCGTAGCCGGTCTGCGGGTCGAATTCGCCTTGCACGACGAGGATGTTCGAGGCCACTTCGGCGGGCACCTCGGGCAGTTCGTGCCGCGGGAGGTCGGACCAGTGGCCGCACGTTTCGCCGAGGCCGTAGGCCCAGCCGAACAGCGGGTAGCGCGGGCCCTGCCGGTCGCTGAGCCGCCGGTACCAGGCCGCGGAGCGGGTGGGCTGGTCGCCGCACGCGACGGCGTAGCGGGTCCCGGGGGCCTGGGTGTAGTCGGGAGCCAGCTTCGGGGCCTCGGCGACGACGCGGTCGGCCGTCAGCTCGGCGGCCGGGACGCCGAACGTCGTCCGCGACGCCGCGTCGAGGTCGGGGGCAAGGGCCGCCGGGTCCGGAGCCGCGCCGCCGTCGAGCGCCTGCGCGCCGAGCAGGAAGACCAGGGCGCCGAGGAGCCAGCGGATCGGGCTGCCGTTGCCGACGAAGACCCCGTCGAACGTGTCGGGGGCGAGGCCGTGCGTGCCGTAGTAGGCGCGGACGCGCTCCCACTCCGCCTTGACCTCGGCGGCGGTCCCGCCCAGCTGGGCGGGGAAGGTGCGCGCCAGCCACGGCAGGTAGACGTCGTCGAACTGCCGCTGGTCGATGACCGGGAACGCCTCGAAGTCGGCCTGCAGCCTGCCTTCGAAGTCGACGCTGGAGTCGAGCACGACCTTGCCGGTGTGCCCGGGGAACAGCGAGGCGTACTTGGCGCCGAGCCAGGTGCCGTAGGAGTAGCCGAGGTAGTTGAGCTTCTCGTCCCCGAGCAGGGTGCGGACCAGGTCCATGTCGTGCGCGGTCTGCCAGGTCGTGACGAACGGCGCGAGCGCGTCGCTCTGGCAGGCCTCGGCGACGGCCCGCGGCGTCCGCTGGTGCTCCACGATGCTCGCCGCGGACCGGTCGCGGGCGTCGAGCGGCCCCGACGGCAGCCGCCCGACCGGCACCTGGCACAGGAAGCCGTGGTCGTCGGTGCCCGCGTGCCCGGTGCCGCGCGGATCCATCCCGACGAAGTCGTAGAGCGCGCCGACCGACGGCTCCAGCGCGGCCAGCGACCCCGCGAGCGGCGTCCCCTGACCGCCTGGACCGCCGGGGTTCAGCAGGATCGCGCCGCGCCGCTCGCCGGTGGCCGCGACCCGGCTGATCGAGACCTCGAGCTCCGGCCCGGCGGCCGGGTCGGCCCAGTCCCGCGGGACCGTGACCCGCGCGCACTGCGCGGCCGGCTCACCGGCGGCCGGCTCGAACGGGCAAGCACCCCAGCTCAGCTGCTGCGTCGTGTACGGCGCGAGCGGATCGGCGGCGGCAGCGGGCACCGCCGCCGCGAAGAGGGCGGCCGTCGCGGCCACCAGTCCTGTCCGGGAGAGGCGCACCGGGGTTTCCTTCCGTCGGCGGGTGGGTGCGCCCGAGTCTGGCCCGGCGCCGCCCGCCGGAGATCAGCCCGCGGCATGATCCGGACGGGTTCGCCTCGGCCCCCGGTATGAGGTGACCAGTCCGTAGTGCCCGTCGTAACGCTGGTAGAGCACGGCGCCGCGGTCGGTGTCGGCGTCCTGGAAGAAGAGGAACGGCAGTTCGAGGGCATCGAGCCGGTCGCAGGCCGTCCGCGCGTCCAGCCGGGGCACCGGGTGGACGTTGACCACCCACGGCGTCGTGACGGTCCCGGCCGGCGGGGTCAGGCCGGCCAGCCGGGCGAGCCGGTATCCGGTCGGACCTCCGCGGTACACCACCGCGTCCTCGCCGGTGTCCGCGTCGACGAAGAGGTGGACGCGGTAGTCCATCAGGTCCATGGCCAGCGCGGCGTCGTCCGGGCGGCACGTCCTCAGCGGACAACTTTTGCGGCGCACGATCTCCCTCTGCCCGGCCGGACGCGGAAGCGGCGGCGGCTCGTCGCGCGGTGGCGGCCACGGCCTCGGCACGGCCGGGTTGTGCAGCCGCGCCAGCTGTTCGGCGAGCCGTTTCCGGAGCAGGGTGGCCGCCTCCTGGAAGAACACGCCGGTCAGCTGGGCGCGCACCGGGTGCCCGTCGACGACGAAGTTCGCCTGCACGAGCGCGGGCCGTGCCACGGCGGGTTTCCGGAACACCGTGAGCTTGAGCCTCGCGGATTCGACTTGGGCCGGTACCCGCCGGAGGAATGCGCCGATCCGGCGGCGGACGTACTCGCCGGCGCCCGGGACGACGTCGCCCGAGATGTCCACGGCCAGGTTGAGCCTGCGCGACACCGAGTGCCTTTCGTTCGTGGTGGTCGGGAACTGCGCGACAGCTTCGTCAGCGGTCCGCGGGCAGCTGCGGCGGGTCCGCTTCGGCGGCGGGCGCTTTCGGTTTGCCGGTGAAGGTTATTTCGCCTTCGCGGCGAAGGCGTTCGACCATGTGCGGATAGTGCAGCTCGAACGCGGGCCGCTCGGAGCGGATCCGGGGCAGCTCGGTGAAGTTGTGCCGCGGCGGCGGGCAGGAGGTCGCCCACTCGAGCGAGTTGCCGTAGCCCCACGGGTCGTCCACCGTGACGATCTCGCCGTACCGGTAGGACTTGAAGACGTTCCAGATGAACGGCAGCACCGAAGCGCCGAGCAGGTAGGCACCGACCGTCGAAATGGTGTTGAGGGTGGTGAACCCATCCGTGGTCAGGTAGTCCGCGTAGCGGCGCGGCATGCCTTCGTTGCCCAGCCAGTGCTGGACGAGGAACGTGGCGTGGAAGCCGATGAAGGTCGTCCAGAAGTGCCAGCGGGCCAACGCTTCGTCCATCATCCGGCCGGTGATCTTCGGGAACCAGAAGTAGATGCCGGCGAAGGTGGCGAACACGATCGTGCCGTAGAGCACGTAGTGGAAGTGCGCGACGACGAAGTAGGTGTCCGACACGTGGAAGTCCAGGGCCGGCGCCGCCAGGAGCACGCCGGACAGGCCGCCGAAGAGGAACGTGACCAGGAACCCGACGGAGAACAGCATCGGCGACTCGAAGGTCAGCTGCCCCTTCCACATCGTGCCGATCCAGTTGAAGAACTTCACCCCGGTCGGCACGGCGACCAGGAACGTCATGAAGGAGAAGAACGGCAGCAGCACGGCGCCGGTGGCGTACATGTGGTGCGCCCACACCGCGACCGACAGCGCGGCGATGGAGAGGGTGGCCCACACCAGCCCGCGGTAGCCGAACAGCGGCTTGCGGGAGAACACCGGCAGGATTTCCGAGACCACCCCGAAGAACGGCAGGGCGAGGATGTAGACCTCGGGGTGGCCGAAGAACCAGAACAGGTGCTGCCAGAGCACCGCCCCGCCGTTGGCCGGGTCGAACACGTGCGCCCCGATCAGGCGGTCGGCGAGCAGGCCGAACCCGGCGGCGGTGAGGATCGGGAACACGATCAGCACGAGGATGCTGGTGACCAGGATGTTCCAGGTGAAGATCGGCATCCGCCACATCGTCATGCCCGGCGCGCGCAGGCACACCACGGTGGTGACCATGTTGACCGCGCCGAGGATGGTGCCCAGCCCGCCGACGGCGACCCCGACGATCCAGAGGTTGGGCCCGACCCCGGGCGAGTGGATGGCATCCGACAGCGGGGTGTAGGCGAACCAGCCGAAGTCGGCGGCGCCACCCGGGGTCAGGAACCCGCCCAGCATGATCAGCCCGCCGAACAGGAACAGCCAGAACGAGAACGCGTTCAGCCGCGGGAACGCGACGTCCGGCGAGCCGATCTGCAACGGCAGCACGAAGTTCGCGAAGCCGAACACGCTCGGGGTCGCGTACAGCAGCAGCATCACCGTGCCGTGCATGGTGAACAGCTGGTTGTACTGCTCCTGTGACAGGAACTGCAGGCCGGGCCGCGCCAGCTCGGAGCGGATCAGCATCGCCATCGCGCCCCCGATGAGGAAGAACGCGAACGTCGTGACCAGGTACATCACGCCGATCTGCTTGTGATCGGTGGTGCGCAGCAGCTGCAGGAGCCACGCGCCTTTGACGCGTTCGCGCCCCACCTGCGGTCGGATGGCAATCGGGCCGGGTCTGGTGGCCGTCACGGGTGCTCCTGTCTTCTCCGCTCGTCGCACGCGACAGTCGACCGCGGCGCGCGCCTCGCCCGACAGGGACCAAAGTCCTCTGTGGATAACCCAAAGTCCTCCGGCGACGGGACGCCGCGGGGCTGGTGGCTTTCGGCCCTGTGCGGCACCGGGCTTCGGGGGAACGCTGGAGCCGTGACCGGCAAACGACAGTGGCTCGCCTGCGGGATGCGGGACGTCCCCGCAGCCGACGACTGGCTCTCACCCGCCGAAGCAGCGCGGCTGGCCGGGCTGAAGCACCCGAAACGGCGGTCGGAGCTGCGGCTCTCGCGGTGGACGGCGAAACACGCGATCGCGGCCGCGCTGGGGCTCGACACGCACGACGGCGCCCTGGCCCGGATCGAGGTCAGGCCGACCGCCACCGGCGCCCCGGTGGCCTGCCACGACGGCGTGCCCGCGCCGGTGGCGGTTTCGCTGACCGGCCGCGCCGGCTGGGCCGTCTGCCTGACCGGACCGCCCGGCGGCGCGCTCGGCTGCGACCTCGAACTCGTGGAACCACGCTCGGACGCCTTCGTGCGGACGTGGTTCACCGCCCGGGAGCGCGAAACGGTCTTCGCCGGGGAGCAGGCCCTGCTGGCCAACCTGATCTGGTCCGCCAAGGAAAGCGCGCTGAAGGTGCTGGAGACCGGCTTGCGCCGCGACACCCGGTCCGTGGAAGTCGAGCTCGGAACGGCACGACCGGGGTGGAGCCCGCTGGTCGTGCGGGCGGCCGGAGGCGGCGAGTTCCCCGGCTGGTGGCGCCGGTACGGCGAGTTCCTCCTCACCTGCGCGGCACGAGCTCCGTGGGACCCGCCTCGGTGCCTGGCGGAACCGCCGTCGCCGGCGATGGCGGTTCCGCCAGACGGACGGCTCACTCAGGTGCACCGCACCGGGCCATCCCCCGTTCCAGGGCCGCGACCAGGTACGGCCGCAAGCCGCTCGCCGGGATGATGTGGTCGACCGAGCCGACGGCACGCGCGCGAGCGATGTCGTGGACCTCGTCGAACTCCGCCGCCACCTCGCCGAGCTTCTCCGCGCGGATCCGTTCGGTCGTGTCCCGCAGGTCGGCGGGCGAGCAGGTGCCGGCCCGGACCCGGGACTCCGCCTCGGCCACCCGTGGGTCGGCCTGCGTGCGCGCCCGCACTTCCCTGGCGAACACCACCGCCGCCGCCGGTGCCCCGCCGATCACCGACGCGGAGGACCCTTCGACCGCCGCGACCTCCAGGTTTTCGTTGAGCTGCTTGGAGAACACGACGAACGCGCCACCGTGGTAGCGCGAGACGACGGCGAACACGATCGGTCCGTCGAAGTTGGTCACCGCGCGGCCGATCTCCGCGCCGTATTCCAGCTGGCGGCTGCGCATCGACTCCGGTGAGCCGTCGAAGCCCGACAGGTTGGCCAGTACGACCACCGGCCGGTTGCCGCTCGCCGCGTTGAGGGCCCGGGCCACCTTCTTCGACGCCTGCGGGAACAGGGTCCCCGCCGTCCACACCACCGGGCCGTCCCCGGGCACGGGGTCCTCGCGCGGCACCGGGTGCGACTCGAAGCCGATCAGGCACACCGGGATCCCGCCGACGTGCGCGTCCCAGACCACGGCGGTATCGGCGTGCTTCCACCGGGCCCAGCGTTCCAGCGGCCGGTGGTCGGTGTCGGCGGCCGCCCGCATGACCGCGCGGATGGCGAACGGCTTCTTGCGCTCCGGGTTGACCGTGGCGGAGAAGACGTCGCCGACGGTCGTGAAGTCCGTCCCGGCCAGCCGCGGGTGCGGGGCGGCGCGGACGTCCCGGTCGAGCGGGTCGGTGGTCCCGGCCCGCCGGGGGAACCGCTCCCCCGGCACCACGTAGGTGTGTTCGTAGTGCGCGAAGAGGATTTCGCACGCGGACTCGAGGTCGTCGGCCCGGTACTGGGCCTGGCCGTTCGGGCCCATGATCCGCTCGAACCCGCCGATGCCGAGGTTGTCCTCGGCCGAGACGCCGCCGGAGAAGTCGAGGGCCTGTTTGCCGGTGAGCACCATCGCGCTGTCCGGCAGCATCACGAGCACGCCGCGGGTGTGCATGAGCATCGTCGCCTCGGCGTTCCAGTAGGGCTGGGCACCGACGTTGATCCCGGTGACGACGATGTTGATCTCGCCGCCGCGCTGGGTGAAGGTGACGATCCGGCGCAGCACAGCGCCGATCCAGTCCATGTTTTCGGTGCCGCTGGTCATCGAGATGCGGGCGCCCGAGGACACCGCGAACCACTCCACCGGCACGCCCGTCCGCTCGGCCAGGTCGAGGGCCGCGACGATCCGCCGGCACTCCGGTTCGGCGAGCGCGCCCAGGCTGCGGCTGGGGTCTCCGGCGATCAGCACCCGCTGCATGCCCTCGGGCACGGTCGCGGTGTGGTTGCGGATCACGCCGGTCACGAGGTTGGCCGTGTTGCCGCCCGGCGGCCGGTCGACGGGCCCGTACTCACCCGCCGCGTCGAGGTCGTACTCGGTGAACTCCCCGGCGGGGAAGTCCGACGCGGCCCCGGCGGGCGGGGTGAGCAGCCGGATCAGCTCGTACGGGTAGACGTCGCCGCGCCGCTCGGTGCGCAGTGCCTTCAGCTCGTACTCGCCGAGCGGTTCGATCGGCTCGTCCGACGGCGCCGTCTCACGCACGACGACACCCGCGCCGCCGAGGTGGCTGACCTCCAGTGCGACGTCGCGGCCCGCCACCCGCAGCCGGACCAGGACGTGCTCCACGCCCAGGCCGCGGAACGACCACGCCTGCCGGTGGCCGAGTTCGCGCCACAGGTCCACCCCGGCGGTCCACTCCGGACGTACGTGCAGCAGCACCACGTTCTTCAGCAGCCGGCGGCCCGGCGGCCGGTGGGACTGGAACCGGCGCAACCCGGACAGCACCTCGCCGAGCACCCAGTCCAGCGCGGGATAGCTCACCACCTCGCCGCGCTCGCCGGTGACCGGCGTCAGATCGCGCACCTCGGCGAGCGCGAACAGCCGCTCGTCCTTCGGGTTGTCGCGGGCGACGCCGTGGAAGAGGTAGACGTCCTCGGCGGAGGCCAGCCGGGTGATCGCGAAGCGCGACAGCCGGTCCACGTTCAGCCGCTTGGCCAGCATCGGGTGCATGTCCCGGTACAGCGGCTCCTCGGCCAGTCCGTCCGCGGTGGAGCGGAACGTGTAGTGCCGAGTCTCCCGGGGGCCGCTGACCGTCACGTCGGCGCGGTGCAGCACCCGGCCGGGCACCGCCGCGGCGAGGACGTCCCGCAGGTGGTCGCGCAGCTCGTCCCCGGGCTCGGCGCCGGCCCACAGGTGCAGGTCGAGCACCGGCCGCAGGTGCGTGGCGATCCCGGCGAGGTACCGGCCGACGGCGGCGGCCAGCGCGGGCAGCCCCTCGGCCGCGCCGCAGGTCACCATGAGGTGGAACAGCTCGTCGCGGTGCCCGTACCCGGACACGGCGAGCCGGACGCCGCCGGCGTCGACCAGGTCCACCGGGCCGAGCTCGCGGATCCGGTAGTAGCGGCGGGCCGCGACTTCGAGGGCGACGTCACGGGCCCGCTCGTCGCCGCGCCGGTACCACCGCAGCAGCAACGGCCGCAGTGGCTGCGGGCAGCCGACGAGCGCCGCCATGCGCCGATCCCGTTCGCCGTCGGTGACGCCCGCGGCGAGCGCGGCGATGTGGCCGTCCATCTCCTCGTACAGCCTGCCCCGCGCGCGCACCAGCACCGGCTGTTCAAAGCAGCGGAACCGGACGTCCCGGGCCAGGTCCATGACCGCCGGGTAGCGCTGGTCGGTGGCCGCGACGAGCCGGTCGAGCAGCTCGCGCAGGTCGTCGCCGGCCGGCGGGCCGTGCGTGCTCCAGCGGTCCAGGATCGCCGTGACGGCGGGGAGCACCGCCTCGAGCCGGTGCTGGGCGCGGTAGAGCCGCAGCAGCGCGTCGGCGACTTCGGCCGACGGGCCCAGTTTCGTGATCCCGTGGTGGCGCAGCACCCGCAACAGGCCGTCGAGGAACCGCGGTGGCAGGCCCTCGCCGCCGGTGCCGTAGGTCCGCAGGCAGGTCAGCAGGTACTCCTCGGGCGCACGGACGCGCTCCTCCCCGGTTTCGTCCGCGGGCTCCGGACGGCGGCGCGACACCGCGCAGACGTCCGCGAACAGCCGCAGGAACCTCCGCTCGCCGCGGAACCGCTCCGGATCGTCCGCCGACAGCGGCGACCACGGGTCTTCGCCGTGGCCGAGCCGGGCCAGGGCCGTCGCGTCCGCGTCGAATCCGAGCAGCAGCGAGCGCAGCGCGGCGGCCAGGCTCCGCCCGGTTCCGGTACCGGCGCTCAGTTCCGGGACGGCCCGGCCCGATACCGGGCTGTCCCCGATCACCGGATCCAGCCGCAGCAGCGGGGTACCCGCGCCGACCTGGACGTTCGGCCCCACGAGCACCGAGCGCACCCGGCCGGGGAAGGTCGCGGTCACCGCCGTCTCCATCTTCATGGACTCGATGACGACCAGCGGGTCACCCACCGCGACCGGGTCACCCGGCGCGACGGCGACCGACACGACGACCGCCGGGGTCGGTGCGCGGACCACGCCGCCCTCGTCTCGCGCGATGGTGTGGGTGATCCCCTCGACCTCCACGGTGTGCACCGGACCGGCGTGCGCGGCGAGCACCCGGTAGACCCGCCCGGGGAAGCTCAGCCGCCGCTCGACGTCGCCCACCCGGGCGACCTCGACGTCGGTTTGCGCATCCCCGAGCGAGACCTGGTAACTCGCCGGGCCGTACTGGCGGACACCGAGGGCGCACGCCGTCCCGCGGTAGCGGAACTCGATGCGGCGGCCGCCGGCCGGGGCGGGGCCCGGCCGGCCGCGGGCCACGCCCGCGTAGAACTCCGCGCGCGTGCGCTCGTGCTCCAGCGCGTAGGCCTCGATCGCGGCGCAGACCAGCGCGATGTCGGCGTACCGGCGTTCCAGGAGCTCACCGGTGGCCGTCTTCGCGTCGAGCCAGCCGGTGTCGTAGTGGCCGGCCGCCACGTCGGGGTGGTCGAGCAGGGTCAGCAGGAAGGCCTTGGTGATCCGGCCGCCGTCGACGATCAGCTGGGTCTGGGACAGCGCGCGGGTCAGCCGCGCCTGTGCCTCCTCGCGGTCGTGGCCCCACGCCAGCACCTTCGCGATCATCGAGTCGAACTCGGCGGCGATCTCGTCGCCTTCGGCGACCCCGGTGTCGACGCGGACGCCGGGCCCGGCGGGCAGGCGGAACCGGCGGATCCGGCCCGGCGCCGGCACGAAGCCGTGGTCGGGGTCCTCGGCGGTGAGCCGCACCTCCATCGCGTGCCCGGACGGCACCGGCGGCGCCCCGGTGAGCCGGTCCCCGCGCGCGACGGCGATCTGCAGCTTCACCAGGTCGAGCCCGGTGGTCAGCTCGGTCACCGGGTGCTCGACCTGCAGGCGCGCGTTGACCTCCAGGAAGTGGTACTCGCGCGTCTCGGGCCGGTACAGGAACTCGACGGTGCCGGCGTTCGTGTACCCGGCGTCGCAGCAGAGCCGGGCCGCCGCGGCGCGGATCTTCGCGTCCTGCGCCGGAGAGAGCAGGACGCACGCCGACTCCTCCAGCACCTTCTGGTGCCGCCGCTGCAGCGAGCAGTCACGCAGGCCGACCGGCCAGACGGCGCCGTGCCGGTCGGCGATGACCTGCACCTCCACGTGCCGGGCACCGGTCAGCTCGCGTTCCAGGAACACGCTCGCGTCGCCGAAGCCGTGCCGTGCCTCCGCCCGGGCCGACTCGAACGCCGCTTCGAGCTCGCCGGTGCCCGTGACCCGCCGGATGCCGCGGCCGCCGCCGCCCGCGGTCGCCTTGACCAGCAACGGGAAGCCGATCCGCTCGGCTGCTTCGACGGCGTCGGCGAGGGTGTCGACCGGACCGCCGCTCCACGGCACCACGGGTACGCCGGCCCGCTCGGCCAGCTGCTTGGCGTGGATCTTGTCGCCGGCCAGCCGCATCGCCTCCGGCGAAGGGCCGATGAAGACGATGCCGAGCTTTTCGCACAGCTCGGCGAATTCGGCGTGCTCGGCGACGAAGCCCCAGCCGACCCACGCCGCTTCGGCGCGGGCCTCGACCAGTGCCTTCTCCAGCCGTTCGAGGTCGAGGTAGGCCTGCCGCCGTCGGCCGGTGCCGGAGTCGGTGGTCGTGGCCGGGCCGAGGCACACGGCTTCGTCGGCCTCCCGCACGAACCAGGTCTGCCGGTCGGGTTCGGTGTAGAGGGCGATGGTGGTCAGCGGGTGGCCCTCGCGGGCGAGCTCGGCCGCGGCGTTGAGGAACCGCAGGGCGGCCTCGCCGCGATTGACGATGGCCACCCGGTGGAAGCCGGTCACGACATCGCCTCCGTCATCGGTGCGCTGCGGCCCGCGTCGAGGGCGCCGGGCAGCTCGGTCGTGCGGTAGCCGCTCAGCTCCAGGAGGACCGCGCCGGTCTCGTCGAGCACCCGCCCGCCGAAACCGTCCTCTTCGGGCGTCACGACGGCTTCGAGGCGTCCTCGCGGTTCGGGGGCGTCGTGCCACACGATCCGGTCGACGTGCCGCGGCAGGCCGAACCGGCTCCGGTGCCCGATTTCCCACACCCCGGCGGTCTGGAAGACGAGCTCGATCAGCCTCGGCGACACCAGTTCCGGCTGGTCCGCCGGCAGGTGGTCGGGTGGGAGGTCGCTCGCGTACAGCCCGACCGGGCCTCCGTCGTCACGCCAGGCGCGGTCCAGCACCCGGAAGGCCGGGCCGTGGAAGAAGACGTCGTAGATCGCGGTCGCGGGCACGCCCTTACCGTCGGGCACCGGCGGCGCGGCCGCGGTGACGGTGTCGCCCACCGGGGTGCGGGCCAGCCGGACCCGGCCGGTGAAGTGGGTCGTCACCTGGGGTTCGGCCTGGCCGGCCAGCTGACGGCTGCCGGTCAGCGCGCAGTCGGCGACCAGGCCGTCGCCGTCCGCGCGGAACGCCGCGGTGACCGTGAGCGTGCGCGGCTCGTCCCGGTAGAACTTGCACGGGGCGAGGAACTCGACGTCCTCGATCGCCACCGGCCGCCAGCCGGGCAGCGGCAGCGCGGCGACCTCCGCGAAGGCCTCGATGCCCAGCACGCCGGGCAGCACCGGGGTGCCGTCGATCCGGTGGTCGCCGAGGAACGGCTGCTCGCCCGGGTCGAGCGTGGTCCGCACGGAAAGTCCGCTGTGGACGCTCATCCGCTCGACCTCGCCGGTCATCGGCCCGGCGGGGAAACGTGCCGCGTCGATGCCGTCGCGCTCGCCGACGAGCGCGCCCAGCTCGCCCGCGACCACGACCTCGCCGCGGTGCGCACCCTCGGTGAGCTCGCGGCGGATCCACGGAACGCCGATCTCCGGCGGCAGCATTTCGATGCCGGCCCGCGCCATCATCTTCGGGATGGAGCCGCGGGTGGCCATGCCGATGCCGGCCCACGCCGTCCAGTCGACGGCGAGGCCGCCGGTCGCCGAAGTGAGCTTGCACAGCAGGTCGTTGGCCGCGCTGTAGTCGGTCTGGCCGAGGTTGCCGAACCGGCCCGCGACCGAGCTGAACACCACCGTGGTGCCGGGCGGGTGGTCGCCGAGCGCCTTGCGCACGGTGAACCAGCCGTCGGCCTTGACCCCGAACACGAGGTCGTATTCGCGGGGTTCCTTGTCCGGCAGGGCATGGCTGATGTCGAGCCCGGCGGCGTGCAGCAGCACGTCGACGCGCTCGATCCCGGCGAGCGCCTGCGCCACGGCGTCGGCGTCGGTCAGGTCGACGCAGTGGTAGTGCGCCCGGCCGCCCGCCTCCCGCACGGCGTCGATCGCCGCCCGCGCGGCGGCGAGCCGCTCGTAGCGGGCCAGTTCGCGCTCGACCTGCACCGGGGTGGGGCGCTTGCCATTGTCGGTCAGCCGGGTGATCAGGTCGGCCTTGAGGCCGTCGTGGTCGGTGGTGAACCGGGTGGTGTCGGTGTCCTGCGGATCCGGTTCCGGCGTCAGGTCGAGCAGGTGGAAGGTCCCGCCGGAAGCCTTCGCGAGGTCGGCGGTGATCGCGGAGACGATGCTGCCGGCCGCGCCGGTCACGACGAACACCGTGTCCGGGTCCAGGGTCGTCCCCTCGCCCTCGAACGGCCGCTCTTCGACCGTGACGCTCCACCGCAGGCCGTCTGCGCGCCCGACTTCCAGCGCGCCCGGGTCGGCGAGGGTCTCTTCGACGAGGGCGTCGGCGATCTCCTCGCTGGTGGCCTCCGCGCCGAAGTCGACCGCCTTGACCAGTGCGTCGGGGCGCTCGCGCCCGTACGCCTTGGCGAACCCGGTGACCGCGCCGCCGAGCGGAGCGTACGCGCCTGCTTCGTCGTAGCCGTGGCGGCCGCCGAGCCGGGTGCCGGTGACGAGGAACGGTTCCTGGTCGTACAGCTTCCGCATCGTGGCGTACAGCAGCTTCACCCGGATCCGGTTGGCTTCGCGCCAGGCTTCGAGGTCCATGGCCTCGATCGGGCCTTCGTGGTCGAGGGCCGGGAGCCAGTAGACGCCGTGGACGGGCCCGTCGCCGAGCCGGTCGTCGCCCGGCTCGGCGAGCAGCACGTCGACGCCGCGGGCGGCAAGCCGTCCGGCGAGCGCGGCGCCCGCTCCGCCGGCGTCGCTCACGACGAGGACCCGCTGTCCCGCACCGAGTTCGGCGCCGGTGGCCCGGCAGAACTCCAGCGGCGGCCGGATGGTCGCGACCGGCACGCGGCGCGGGAAGGCGCCGGTTTCGGCGGGGCTCTCTTCTCCTGCGGACACCTCGACGGCCGTTGTCGTCGAGGCGCGTTCGCGCACGAAGCCGAGCACGTGGGCGAGCGTCGGGTAGTCCCGCAGCCTCAGCGTGTCGTCACGCTCGATCCCGAACCGCTCCCGGATCTGCGCGAACACCTCCGCCTGCTTGACCGTGTCCACCCCCAGATCCGCCTCGAGATCCAGGTCGAGTTCGAGCATGTCCTCCGGGTAACCGGTCTTCTCGGCGACCACGGCGAGGACCGTGGCTTCCACCGGGTCCCCCTCGGGCTCGGTCGCCGGGCCGGAACGCTCGCGCACGAAACCGATCACGTGGGCCAACGTCGGGTAGTCCCGCAACCGGAGCGTGTCGTCACGCTCGATCCCGAACCGCTCCCGGACCTGCGCGAACACCTCCGCCTGCTTCACCGTGTCCACCCCGAGGTCCGCCTCCAGATCCAGGTCCAGCTCCAGCATCTCCTCCGGGTAACCGGTCTTGTCGGCGACCACGGACAGGACTTCGGCCTCCACGGTGTCCACCGAGGGCTCGGCCTCGGCAACCGACCGGTCGCGGACGAAACCGATCACATGGCTCAACGTCGGGTAGTCCCGCAGCCTCAGCGTGTCGTCACGCTCGATCCCGAACCGCTCCCGGACCTGCGCGAACACCTCCGCCTGCTTCACCGTGTCCACCCCCAGATCCGCCTCCAGATCCAGGTCCAGCTCCAGCATCTCCTCCGGGTAACCGGTCTTCTCCGCCACCACAGCGAGGACCTGCTCGGCGATGCCGTCGCCGGCGGGCACCGGCGCGGCGACCGGCTCGGCGGCAGGCTCGGGAGCCCGTTCGACGGGGTGGTCGGCGATCCGCAGCCGCCGGTGGTCGACTTCGAGCTCCGTGCCGCCGAGGTCGGCGAGCCAGCGCTGCCACGCGGCCCGGTCGGCGATCCGGTACTCGTAGCCCAGCTCGGCGGGCGCGCGGTGACGGCCGTCGGCGACCGGGGTCCAGCGCAGCAGCACCATGCTGATCTGCGAGCCGAACCCCGCCGCGAGGCGCAGCGCGTACCGCACCGGGTAGGCGCCGCCGCCCGAGAGGTTGAGCCGGCCCAGCGACGGGTCGACCTCCTTGAAGTTCGGCACCGGTGGCACGATCCCGGTTTCCAGGGCTTTGATCGCGACGACGTCTTCGATCCCGACACCCATCGGGTGACCGGTGAACCCCTTTGTATTGGCGATGATCACGCTGTCGGCGGCCGGCCCGAAGACCTTGCGCAGCGCGTCGATCTCGGCCTGGGCGCTGCCGCCGCGGGCCGGCGTGTAGGTCTCGTGGGAGACGAACACCGTCTCCGGCGCGATCGCGTGCCGGTCCAGTCCCTTCCGTTCCGCCTGCGCCACCAGGGTCTCCATCACCCCGGAGATGTGCTCGACGTCCAGTTTCGTGCCGTGGAACGCGCTGTTGGCGCTCACCCCGGCGAGGACCTCGCAGATCGGCTGCAGGCCGCGTTCCCGGGCGGCCGCGGCGGATTCGACGACCATCCCCGCGGCGCCCATGCCGAGCAGCATTCCGTGCCGCCGGCCGTCGAACGGGAGGGCGGCGTCCTCGACCGCCGCGTCGGTGGCGGCCGCGCCGCTGGCGAGGAAGCCGGCGCCGACCCACTCCAGCAGCGGGTCGGAGGTCGCGTCGTCGGCCGCGACGATCACGACCCGGCGGCACCGGCCCGCCCGGATCCAGTCTTCGGCCAGCCCGATCGCCTGCGTCGTGCTGGCGCAGGCGGAGTTGATCTGGGTGTTCGGCCCGCGGGCGCCGATGATCTCGGCGAACTGCGAGTGCCCCATCGACAGCACCCGGAACAGGAACCGGCGGTCGAAGGTGAACGGCGAAGCCGCGATCTCGACGTCGAGCGCCGCGATCCGGCGGTCGAGCTCCGCGGCGACGTCACCCTCGGCGCGGGTGCGGATCGCCCGCAGGGTGTCGCGTTCGTGGCGGCGGTGCCGGTCGGCGAGGTAGCGCTCGACGTCCTCGGCGAACTCGCCGAGGCCGGGGAACGCGGACGCGAAGATCACGCCGGTGTCGTCGCGCAGCGCCTCGGGCAGGCCCCACCGGTCCGGCAGCTTCCCGCCGACCGTGGTGGTCTTGTAGTGCTGGGACAACGGGATCCCGGCGTCTCGCAACGCGTCGAAGCCCGCGCCGATCGCCAGCCGGGTGCACTCGCCGAGGGCCTGGTCGCGTTCGGGGTCGACGCCGAACTCCTCGACCACGTCGAGCGCTCCCGCGCGGGCGGCGAGCTTGATCACGTCGTCCGGGGTGTCGATGCTCTCGAAGCGCGGCGCGCCGTTCTCGCTCTTGACCAGGCGGGTGATGTGCTTGTCGGCGATGGCTTCGCGGAACGCCTGCGGGATCGCGCCGATGAACTGCTCGCCGTGCAGGATCCGGCCCACGTTGGCGTCGTCGAAGACGCGCTCGGTGCCGGGCAGGCCGAGGGCGGCGCCGGTGATCACCACCGGCTCGGTCTCCGCGGGCACCGCCGCGGCGGGGGGTGCGCCGCCCAGCACGGCTTGGCTCCGGGCGAAGAAGTCGGCCACCAGGTGGCCCAGCTCGGTGTAGCGGTCGGTGGTCAGGTCGGGAGTCACGGTCGCCGTCCTCGGGGTGGCGGGGCTCGGCGCGGCCGCCTCGGCGGCGCCGATCCCCGCGGCGTAGAGCCCGCACAGGGCCTGGTTGAACGACACCAGGTCACCCTGCTTGGGGTGGTTGGTGAACAGGGCCAGCACGTCGTCGTGCCGGCTGCCGAGCGCGTCTTCGACGAAGCCGTGCAGTGCCTTCTTCGGGCCGACTTCGACGAAGACGCGCGCGCCTTGGGCGTACAGCGTCTCGAGGCCCTTGACGAACTGGACCGGCGAAGCGACCTGGCGGCCCAGGATGTCGAGCATCCGCTCGGGGGCGTCCGGCCCGGCCGGGTACAGCTGCCCGTCGACGTTCGCGACGACCGGCAGCGCCGGCGCCTTCAGGTCGAGCCGCCGCAGGGTCGCGCGCAGCGGGTCGCTCACCGGCGCGACGATCGCGGTGTGGAAGGCGTGGCTGACCGGCAGCCGCACGGCGGTGCGCCCGGCCGCGGTGAACCGCTGGACCGCGGCTTCGACCGCCGTGGTGGCGCCCCCGACCACCGCCTGGCTCGTGCTGTTGACGTTCGCGATCACGACGTAGCCGTCGATCTCCCCGACGGTCCGCTCGATCTCGTCGAGCGGGGCGAAGACCGCGGCCATCGCGCCGTTGTCCTCGACCGTGAGGTGGGCCATCTCGCTGCCGCGCGCGCTGACGGCTTCCAGCGCGTCCTCGAAGGAGAGCGACCCCGCGGCGACCAGCGCGCCGTACTCGCCGAGGCTGTGCCCCATCACGAGGTCCGGCCGGACACCGTGGGTGGCCAGCAGCCGGGTCAGCGCGAGGTCGGCCGCCAGCACGGCGGGCTGGGTGATCTCGGTCTGCAACAGCCGCCGCTCCGCCTGGGCGACGGCGTCGGCCCCGTCGGCGAACAGGAACCGGGTCAGCGGCTCGCCGAGCAGCGGGGTCATCACCGCGTCCGCCTGCGCGAACGTCTCGGCCACCACCGGCTCGCGGGCGGCCAGCGTCCGGAGCATGTTGACGTACTGCGAGCCCTGGCCGGTGTAGAGGAAGGCCACCTTGCCGGGCCGCCCGCGGCCGAGGAAGACGCCCTGGGCGCGCAGCGCTTTCCAGATCGCCGGGTTGCCGCGGTCCAGCGCCTGCAGCGCACGGTTCGCCTTGCCGGCCAGCTCGGCCGGGTCGCCGTAGTCGATGGCGATCCGCACCGGCGCGGCGAGATCGGCGGTCGACGGCGGTCCCGCCGGCGGTGTCTCGCCCGCGGCGGCCTGCCGCAGCCGGTCGGCGAGCCCGCGCTCGTCGGCGGCACCCGCGACGAACGCGCCGCGGGCGGGCTCGGTCTTCGCGGGCAGGTCCGCCCCGGCGAAGGACACGGCCTTCCGCTCCGGGTCGCGGTGGCGCCCGGGGACGTACTCCTCCAGCACGGCGTGGAAGTTCGTGCCGCCGAAGCCGAACGCGCTCACCCCGGCGCGGCGGATGCCGGCCGCGGGCGTGGCCCATTCGCGGATCTCCGTGTTGGGCCGGAAGGGCCCGTGGGCGAAGTCGATCTGCGGGTTCGGCACCTCGGCGTGCAGGGTCGCCGGGAGCACCTTTTCGTGCAGGGCCATCGCCGCCTTGAACAGCCCGGCCGTCCCGGCCGCGCCCTTGAGGTGGCCGATGTTGGACTTCACCGAGCCGAGCGGGATCGACCCGGCCGGTGCCGAGCCGAAGACCTCGGCCAGTGCCTGCACCTCGACGACGTCGCCGACCGCGGTGGACGTGCCGTGGCCCTCCACCAGCGAGCAGGTGGCCGGGTCTTCGCCGGCCAGCCGCCAGGCCCGCTCGACGGCGAGCCGCTGGCCCACGGGGTTGGGCGCGGTGATGCCCTTGCCTCTGCCGTCGCTCGAGCCGGCCATGCCCAGCAGCACCGCGTAGATCCGGTCGCCGTCGCGCTCAGCGTCGGCCAGCCGCTTGAGCAGGAACAGGTTTCCGCCCTCGCCCATCACGAACCCGTCCGCGCCCTTCCCGTACGGCCGGGTGCCGGTGGCCGAGAGGGCGCCGATCTTGCAGAACTTGACGTAGGCGGCGATGCCCATGTTGCGGTCGATGCCGCCGGTGAGCACCGCGTCGTACTCGCCGTTGATCAGGCCTTCGATCGAGGCGGCCATGGCGGCGAGGCCGGACGCGCAGGCGGCGTCGGTGACGTAGCTGGGCCCGTGGAAGTCGAAGAGGTTGGCGATCCGGCCGACGATGACGTTGGCCAGCTCACCGGGCATGCTGTCCTCGGTGACGTCCGGGATGGTTTCCCGCAGGCCGTGCCGGGCCTCGTCGACGATCGCGGCCCGGGTCGCCTTGGGCAGCGCCGAGAACGCCGCCGAGCGCTCCAGTTCCCGGGCGAACTCGGGGAAGCTGATCCGCAGCGCGGTCTGGTAGTGCTTCTCCCCCGCCAGTGCGTTGCCGACGATCACGGCGGTGCGGTCGTGGTCCAGCTTCCGCTCCGGCCAGCCGTAGTCGAGCAGCGTCGCCCGCGCCAGGTTCACCGCCCACTTCTGGGCGTCGTCCATGTACGCCGCGACCCTCGGCGGAACCGGCAGGCGCCAGTGCCGGGGGTCCCATTCGAACTCGCGGACCCAGCCGCCGATCTTCGAGTAGGTCTTGTCCGGCACGGCCGGATCGGCGTCGTAGTACAGCGCCGGGTCCCACCGTTCCGGCGGGACGTCGCTGATCGAGTAGCGGCCCTGGACAATGTTGTGCCAGAAGGCCACCGCGTCCGGCGCGTCGGGCATGATCGCGCTCACGCCGACGATCGCGACGGCGCGCTCGTGGGATGGCTCGTGCATCACTTGCCTCCGGATCGGGCGTTGAGGATGCCGGCGAGGGCATCGCAGTCGGCGAGCCCACCGGCCTGGCTCGCGGTGACCTCGGGCAGCCGCAGCGCCGAGGGCAGGTCGGCCACCGCGGTGCCGGCGCTGCTTTGGACGAGCTGCAGCCCGGTGGTCGCCACGCGAAGCACCGCCTCCCGCGCGAAGACCCGCGCCAGGACGGCGAGTGCGTCCTTGTCGAACCGCCGGTCGGCCTTCGACGGCAGCTCGGCCCGCGCGGCACGCCGGCACAGGGCGGCGGCGCATTCGGCGTACGCGATGAGTTCGCCAAGGCGCAGCAGGACGTGCTGGTGCCGGGTGAGCCGCTCGATGCGGCAGCGTTCGAGCAGCTCGGCGAGCACGTGCAGACCGAGTGCCGCCGTGGCGGCGCCGGCCCCCGGACCGGCCGCGGCGAGGGTTTCGAGTTCGGCGGCCCGGTCGTGGTAGTACCGGCCGCGGGTCTTGAGGTGCTGCTGCCAGCGGTCGCGGGAGATCGTCATCTCCATGATCTCCGACGTGCCTTCGTAGATCGTGGTGATCCGGACGTCGCGCTTGATCTTTTCGACGAGGTACTCGTGGGTGTAGCCGTAGCCGCCGTGGGCCTGGATCGCGGCGTCCGCGGCGGCGTTGCCCGCTTCGGTGGCGAGGTACTTGGCGATGGCCCCCTCGGTGTTCAGCCCCCGTTCGCCGGTGTCCAGCCGGGTCGCGGTCTCCTCGATGTACGCGCGGGCGGCTTCGAGCCGCGCGGCGTGCGGCACGATCAGCTTGTGCGTGTACCCCTGCTTGCGGGACAGGGGGCCGCCGGCCTGGATCCGGTCGGCGGCGTAGGCGATCGCCCGGTCGAGCGCCGCCCAGCCCGCACCGAGCCCGAAGGCGGCGACCATCAGCCGGGTGTAGCCGAACACCTGCTGGGCCTGCCACAGGCCCTGGCCCTCCACGCCGCCGACGAGCGCGTCGAGGCCGACCGGGACCTCGTCGAGGAACAACGCGGCGGTGTTGCTCAGCCGGATCCCGTGTTTGTCCTCGGGTTTCGCCCGCGTGAACCCGGGCGCGTCCCGCTCGACGACGAACCAGCTCGGCCCGCCCGGCGCGTCGGCCAGCACGCTGTAGGCGTCGGCGATGCCGCCGTTGCTGATCCACTGCTTGCGGCCGGTGATCCGGTACCCGGTGGTGCGGCCGTCCTCGACGACCGGGACGGCGACGGTCTTGAGCGCCCCGAGATCGCTGCCGGCCTCGGGTTCCGTTGCCCCGTAGGCGAACAGCAGTCCTTCCCCGGCCATGCGGCTCAGCCACGTCTTCTTCTGCTCCGGGGTCGCGCCGACGGCGATCGGGTCGCTGCCCAGCGCGGTGGCGAGGACACTGGTGGCGACGCCGAGGTCGATCCCGGCCATGCGTTCGCAGACGCGGCACACGTCGAGGCTGCCCGCCCCCATCCCGCCGTAGTCCTCGGGCACGAACAGCAGGTGGATGCCGAGGTCGTCCCCGCACATCCGGCGGACGAGCTCCTCCGGGCACTCGTCCGCGTGGTCGAGCCGCAGCAGCAGCTCGGGTTTCAGGTTCCGGTCGGCGAACTCCCCGATCGCCTCCAGGATCATGGTCAGGGTTTCGGCGTCCAGGCCGGCGAGCTCGGCTTCAGTCATGGCTCGGCCCGCGATGTCGCGCGACGACAGGGCAAACCAGCATCGCGGGTCCTCCTCTCCGTCGAGACGGATTGCGCGATTCTCCAGCGTGGAACCGGCCACCCGGCCGGACAGGGGCCGAATGTCACCGGGCGGCGTGCCGATGGGCCCCTGATTGGTATAGACCACTTGGATTTCGCGAAAACCGCTGGCACACGGGCGAATCCGCTCCCCCCGCCGGTCCAACGCCCCGCTTCCGCGACCTCTTGACCGACTCGCTCCTGTCGCCGGAGAACCGGTCAGTGCCTGCGGAGGACCAGGAGGAATTCGGCGGTGCCGTGATCGGCGAGCGAGCCGAGGGCGCCGTATCCCTCGGGTGCGGCGATGCCCCAGTCGGCGAACGCGACGGGGAACGAGCCGGCGGCGCGGAGGAGGTCGCCGTCGCGGCGGGCGGTGAGGGTGACGGTCACCGGGTGGGTCCGGCCGCGCAGGGTCATCGCCGCCGGCGTGGTCGTCGTGACGGTGGCGCCGGAGCCGAACCCGGCGCCGACGTCCGCCGGCCGGCTCAGGGCGATCGTGGCGGTGGGGTACCGGCCGGTGTCGAGGCTGATCGCGACCTGGGGTGTCTTCCGCCCGTTGGCGGTGCCGTCGTCGGTGAGGGTGGTGAGGTCGACGGCGAACGTCGCGGTCGTGATCGCCGTGGCCGTGGCGGCCAGCTGCCCGGTCACGGCTTGCGTGCGCTGGACGACGTCGCCTTCGGCGAACAGGACCGTCTGCCTGATCCGGAGCCCGGCCGCGGACCCGCCGGTGGCCTCCCAGGTGCCGGCGAGCGGGCCGGTGGGCTGTTCGGTCGCGGCGGGCAGGGTGAGGGGTGCGGGCGCCGGCGCGTTCGCGACGTACAGCTGGACCGTCACCACGACGAGGACGATGACGGCGACGAGGGCGGCGAGGGTCCACCGCAGCCAGTGGCGCTTGCGGCGGCGGGGCGCGGCGGGCTCGGCCGAGCCGGTGGTGGTGGTCATGGCGTTGCCTCCTCGGTGTGGTGCCGACGGGCGCCGGCCACGGGATCGACCCGGAAGACCGGGTAGCGCGCCGCGATGGCGGCGAAGTCGGCCCGCGAGGCGCCGGGGCCGACCGGGAGGTGGGGACGGGCGCCGGGCACGGTGGCGAGGTAACGCTCGAGGATCGGCGCCCGCTGCGGCACGGGAACCTCGCTCAGCCGGCAGGTCCGGCGCCGGCCGCGCCGGAGGACGACCTGCCCGTGTGCGGCACGGACGTTGCGGACCCAGCCGCTCCGCTCGCCGAGCATCGGCACCAGGTACCAGGCGCCCTGCCAGTCGGCCATGCCCAGCGGGTACGACCGCGTCCGGCCGGTGCGGCGGCCCCGGACCTCCAGCGTCACCCACCGCCGGGGCAGCAGACCCAGGGCGAACACCCAGGCCCAGAACCTGGCGAACCGGCGCGCGGTGGGATCGGCCCGGCCGCCCGCGTACATCGCCCGCAACCGCTCCTCCGAGTACGGCCACATCACCCGTCACCTCCTGGGACACGTGGTTTCATGGACTTGAAGAATCCAAGACTTGAAACTTGAGACATAGAGTCCAAAGTCCCCAGGAGGGCGCGCCATGGCCGATTCCGTACCCGGACCGACCGGGCTGGGCCGCCGGGCCCGCCGGCTCTCCGACGGGGAAACAGCCGACCGGATGCTGTCGGCCGCACTGGAGATGATCAACCGGACCGGCCTGACCGTGAGCCTGGACCACCTCAGCCTCGAAGACGTGATCCGGGAAGCCGGCGTGGCACGCAGCGCCGTGTACCGGCACTGGCCGTACAAAGACCTCTTCTTCAGCGACGTCGTGGCCGAACTGGCGAAAGCGGCGATCCCCACCGCCGCGGCCAACGACGCCATCGCCGGCCTCATCCGGGGGATCGTGGCCGAGCGGGCCGGCGACCTCGCCTCTCCCGAAGGGCGCCACGGCCTGCTCGTCGAGGTGATCCGCCAAGCCGCGCTCGCGGACTTCGACGCGCTGTACGGTTCCGCGCAGTGGCGGACTTACCTGGCCCTGCACGCGACGTTCCTCAGCCTCGGGGACGGCGAGCTGCGAGACCGCGTCCAGGAGACCCTGCGCCGGTCCGAACAGGGGTTCGTCGACCGGGTGGCCGCGTCGTGGCAGCACGTCGCCGGGCTGTTCGGCTATCGCCTGCGGCCCGGGTACGGCACGAGCTTCGCCACGGTCGCCACCGTGGCCAGTGCCGCGCTGCGCGGGCTGATCCTGATGGGTCTGTCCACACCGGACATAGCGGAGCGGCGGACCGCGGCCCGGCCGTTCGGGGCGACGCGGCAGGCCGAATGGTCCGTGCCGGCACTCGGGCTCGCCGGGATCGCGTCGTCGTTCCTCGAGCCCGATCCGGACGTGACCTGGGACGCCGAGCGTTCCGGCGCCGTCCTCCGGGCGATGGCGTCCCTGACGGTGCCCACGCCCTGAGGCCGGAGCCGGATCGTTCAGCCGGTCAGAACTCGATGACCAGACGCGCCGGAACGCGGTTGGCCAGGACCTCGCCGAACGCGTCGTTGACGTCCTCCAGCTTCCGCGTCTCGGCCGTCACCGTGGTGCGGCCGGCGGCGTGCAGCGCGAACACCTCCGCCAGGTCCTTGCGGGTACCCACGATCGAGCCGAGCACCGAGATCCCCTTGATCACCGCTTCGAAGATCGGGACCGGGAGGACGCCGTCCGCCGGGATGCCGACGCACACCAGCCGGCCGCCCCGGCGCAGCGAACGCAGGGCCTGTTCGAAGGCACTCGGCGCGGCGGCCAGGACGATCGCCACGTCGGCGCCGCCGTCGGCCTGGATGGCTTCGGCCGGGTCAGCGGCGCTCGCGTCGACCACGCGGTCGGCACCGAGTTCGCGGGCGAGACCGAGCTTCGCGGGCTCGACGTCGACCGCCGTGACGAAGCCGCCGGCGATGCGGGCGTACTGGATGGCGAGGTGGCCGAGGCCACCGACGCCGAAGATCGCGACCCGGTCCGCCGGCCGGACATTGCCGACCTTGACCGCCTTGTACGTCGTCACACCGGCGCACGTCAGCGGGGACGCCTCGATCGGCGGGACACCTTCGGGCACCGGGACCGCGTAGCGCGCGTTCGCGACGGCGTACTCGGCATAGCCGCCGTCGATCGAGTACCCGGTGTTCTGCTGCGACTCGCACAGGGTTTCCCAACCGGACACGCAGAAACCGCATTCGCCGCACGCCGAGCCGAGCCACGGCAGCGCGACCCGCTGCCCGATCCGGCTCTCCGGCACGCCCGCGCCGACCCGCTCGACGATGCCGACGCCCTCGTGGCCGGGGATCAGCGGCAACGGCGGCTTGACCGGCCAGTCCCCGTGGGCGGCGTGGATGTCGGTGTGGCAGATCCCGCAGGATTCCAGCCGGACCAGGATCTGCTGGGCGCCCGGTTCCGGGATCGGTACCTCACGCAGCTCGAGCGGCGACGAGAAATCCGTGACGACGGCGGCCTTCATGTTCACTCCTCTTGGACGGTGGGGCCCCACGATCGCGGAACCGGCCCCCGGCCGACTGTGGCCGGCGGTCACGAGCCGGCGGGACTTTGGTCATCTCGGCGGGTGGGCCCGGGCTGCCGGGCGAACCACTCCCGCTGCCACCGGGCGAGGCGCAGCCGGTTCAGCACGGCGACCACGCCGACGTGGGCCAGGACGAGGAGGAACACCACGCCCGCCCAGAGCCCGATCGCGACGACCGCCGCGTCGACGGCCGCCGCGATCGGGGTCAGCGGGCGGTCGACCGGCGTGCCGGCGGCATCGAGCCAGACCGGAACCTGGTTGCCGACGACCGTTCCGGCCGGCGCGTCGACCTCGCCGACGTGCCGCTGCCCGGTGCGCGTCAGCCAGAACGCCCGGGTGGGCCCGGATTCGCCCGGGACGCCGCCGCGGCCGACGGTGCCGGCGGTGGGACCGTCGGCCAGCAGAACCGCCGTCGCCTCGTAGCGTGCGGCGGTTTGCGCGCGGGACTCGGCCGCTTGCCCGGCGTGGATGCCGATTCCGAGCAGGACCGCACCCGCCCCCGCGAGGAGGGACGACACGATCACGCAGAGGAGCACGGCCCCCTGGAGCCGATCCGACGGACGAGCCACGGTGTCGCGCCCGGGCAGGACGCTGTGCCGCAACCGGGTGAACCACATCGAGGTGGGCATCTGTCCTGCCTTCCGCGCGACCGGGGAACGGGGAGCGCGGCCCAGCATCACCGATGGCCACGGTGACGGCGAAGAGCCCACGGTCCCGCTCCGGTGGGCCATGCGTCCGTTTCCGCGGCCGCCGATCCGGTGACCTAGGACCCTGGCGGCGTCCCTCCCCAGGACCGACGCTGGAAGCCGCCCGCCGAGCGAGAGGTCCCCGGATGCAGACGGTCGATGTCGATGAGCTTGCCGTCCCCGGGTTCCGGCGGGAGCGAGCGTCGTGACGGCTCGTTCGTGGCACGGTGGCGAACTGCGCTGGAACGCCGAAACCGAGGACTGGACCGTGGTTGCCCAGGGCCGCCGGGCGCGCCCGCACAGCGCGACCGGAGCCGGCTGCCCGTTCTGCCCGGGTACCGAAGACACCCCGCCGGAAAGCTGGCGGTTGCCCGGCGAGGGACCGGACTGGCGCGTCCGCACGGTCCCGAACCGGTACGCGCTGTCCGACAAGCACGAGATCGTGATCGAGTCGCCCCGGCACGACTGGGACCTTGCGACCGGCACCGACGCCGAGGTGGCCGACGTGCTCACCGCCTGGCAGCAGCGGCACCGCGCGCTGCGGCCCGCGGCGGCTCAGGTCGTCGTGTTCCGCAACCACGGCCTCGCGGCCGGGATCTCCCTGCGGCACCCGCATTCCCAGGTCGCCGGGCTGCCCGTGCTGTCCGCGGGAACGCGGCGCGAGCTGGAGACGGCGCGCGTCCACCACCTCGACCACGGCCGTCGGCTCGCCGACGAACAGCGGGAAGCGGCGTTGAGCGAGGGCAAGCGGGTCGTCTTCGCGGACGACCACGTGGTCGCCTACACGCCGTTCGCGCCGATCGCCGCCTACGAGGTCCGGATCCTCCCGCACCGGGCAGCACCGGACTTCGCCGCCGCGAGCGCCGGAGAGATCCAGGCGACGGCCCGGTGCCTGCGTGCGGTCCTCGCCGCCTTGCACGCCGAGCTGGGTGACCCGGCCTACAACATCGTCGTGCGGACCGCGCCCGGCGGTTACGAGACCGCACCGTTCCTGGCGTGGTCACTGCAGCTCGTGCCGCGCCTGGAGATCCCGGCCGGGCTGGAGCTGGCGACGGGTGTCCCGGTGACGACCGTGGCCCCGGAACACGCCGCCGCGCGCCTGCGCACCGCGGTCGGGGCGGCCGGGCCGCGGTGACGCGTTCCGCGGCCGAGCGCGGCCCGGCCCGGGACTTCCGCCTCCCGGCCGGTGACCTAACGCCCTTCGGCGTCGCACGTCGAACGGCGATCCTCGGGGCATGAACGCGCCTTGGGCCGCTGTGCACGAAACCCACATCGGCGCGGTCTTCCTCGTCGGGGACCTCGCCTACAAGCTGAAGAAGCCGGTCGACCTCGGTTTCCTCGACTTCACCGCCCGCGAGACGCGGGAGCGGGTCTGCCACCGGGAGGTGGAGCTGAACCGGCGGCTGGCACCCGACGTCTACCTCGGCGTCGCCGACGTCACCGGCCTGGACGGCGCGGCGCGGGACCACCTCGTGGTCATGCGCCGGATGCCCGAAGACCGCCGCCTGTCCACCCTGGTCCGCCGGCACGAGCCGCTGCACGCGACGATCCGCCGGCTGGCCCGGCGGCTCGCCACCTTCCACGCGCGGGCCGAACGCGGCCCCGGCATCAGCGCCGACGCGACGCGCGACGCGGTCCGGAACCGGTGGCGCGCGAGCTTCGCGCAGGTGCGTCCCTTCCACGGCGAAGTGCTGGACCCGGCCACCGCACTCGAGATCGAGGCGCTGGCCGAGGGCTTCCTCGCCGGGCGCGGACCCTTGTTCGACCGCAGGATCAGCGAGGGACACGTCGTCGACGGCCACGGCGACCTGCTCGCCGACGACGTCTTCTGCCTCGACGACGGTCCGCGGGTCCTCGACTGCCTCGAGTTCGACGATCACCTCCGGCACGTCGACGTCCTCGACGACGTCGCCTTCCTCGCGATGGACCTCGACCGGCTCGGCGCACCCGAGCTGGGGGAACGGCTGCTCGCCGGCTACCGCGAGTTCGCCGGTGACCCCGCTCCCCCGGCCCTGGTGCACCACTACCTGGCCTACCGGGCGTTCGTCCGGGTCAAGGTCGCCTGCCTGCGCCACGCGCAGGGCGACCCCGGCGCGGCCGCGCTCGTGGGCGAATACGCCGACCTCACGCTGCGGCACCTCCGGCTGGGGCAGGTGCGGCTGGTCCTCGTCGGCGGAGAACCGGGCACCGGCAAGTCGACGGTCGCCGGCGGGCTGGCCGACCGGCTCGGCGCGACCCTGCTGCAGTCCGACCGGCTGCGCAAGGAGCTGGCCGGGCTCGTCCCCGTCCGGCGGCCCGCCGAGGGCTACCGGCAAGGCCTCTACGACGACCACCACACCGACGCGACCTACGCCGAACTCGTGCGCCGAGCCGGGCAACTGCTCGCCCTGGGCGAGACCGTCGTGCTGGACGCGTCCTGGAACGCCGCGCGGCACCGCGAACCGGCCGCCGAGACCGCCGGGCGGACGAGCAGCCTGCTGGTCGCGGTGCGCTGCCAGGCACCGGAAGCGACGGCCGCACACCGGATCACCGGCCGTGCCGGCACCCTGTCCGACGCGACCCCGGGCATCGCGCACCGCATGAGCGCGGACGCCGACCCGTGGCCCGAGGCGTACCCGCTGCCGACCACCGGTACGCCGGCCGAATCGGTGACGCACGCCTTGGCCCACGTGGCACCGGAGCACCGAAAGTCCCCCGCCCAAGGGCATTCCGGCCCTGCTACCGGCGAGGCGGGCGGTGCGAGGCTCGACCCGACCGAGCATCCCGAGCATGAGGAAGGCCCATGATGGAGCGAGCATTCCCGGACGAGTTCACCGTCAAGACCGCGGTGGCGATGGCCGTCCGCGCGCCGTCGGTGCACAACTCCCAGCCGTGGTACTGGCGGATCGGGCACAGCTCGCTGCACCTCTACGCCGATCCGGACCGGCTCCTGCACGAAACCGACCCCGACGGACGGGACCTGATCCTCAGCTGCGGCGCCGCCCTGCACCACATCCGGATCGCGTTCGCCGCGCTCGGCTGGACCGCCGAGGTGCACCGGCTGCCCAACCCGGACGAGCCCGACCACCTCGCCGCGATCACCCTCGGGCAGCACCAGCCGACGCAGGACGAGGTCGCCATGGCGGCCGCGATCCCCCGGCGGCGCACCGACCGGAGACGGCACAGCTCCTGGACCGTGCCGCGCGGGCACGTCGAGGCCATGATCAAGGCCGCCGCGCTGGAAGGCACCGTGCTGCAGGCCGTCGAGAACTCCGCGCGGTACCACCTGGCCGTCGCCATCGAGGAGGCTTCGCGGCGGCACGCCGCCGACCCCGCCTACCGCACCGAACTGGCCGCCTGGAGCGGCCGCCACCTCTCACCCGACGGCGTCCCGGCCCGCAACACCCCCGCACCGGAGAACACCCCAGGCACACTCCGCACCCGCCCCTTCGCCGACCCACAACTGGCCCAACCCCCCGACGCCAAAGCCGAAGACGACGAAACCATCCTGCTCGTCCTCAGCACCGCCTCCGACGACCGGATGTCCCGCCTGCGCGCCGGCGAAGCAACCAGCGCCGTACTACTCACCGCCAACGCCTTCGGCCTCTCCTCATGCCCCCTCACCGAACCGCTCGAACTGCCCGACGTCCGCGACACCGTCACCGAACACGTCACCGGCGGATCATTCCCCCAAATGGTGCTCCGCATCGGCTGGGCCCCCGCCAACGCCGACCCGCTACCGGCAACACCGCGACGCGACCTCGAGGACGTGCTGCAGCCGCTCGAAGCGGCCCCGAAGCATTTCCAGGCCCACTAGGCAAGAAGCCCGGTCATGCCGTACTGGCACCACGCAGGGCACCGCAACCGCCGCCGGGCGACGCGGCCCGCCGGGTCCTCGACGAGCGGTTCGCCCGCGGCGAGCTCGACCAGGAGGAGTACGAACGCCGCCGTGACGCGTTGACGCCGAGATGACCAGGCAGGCCAAGACCGTTCTCGTGACCACGAGAACGGTCTTGGCCCGCCTCGGTCCTGCCCGCGGCTCCGACACGCGGGCAGCTGCCTTTCCGTGTGTTCACGCGAGCCGGGCCGCCGGACGCGATCCGCCGGGTCCTTCCTCAGGGCCGAGACCCACGCGACGATGCGGCGCCGGCCGGAGCGCACGGCGACGCCGCGAACTCCGCGGCCAGCCCGGCGACCAGTGCCTCCGGATCGGGGATGAGCTTCCGGTCCGTGCCGAACCCGAACCTCACCTGCCCGGCGTAGCTGAACACGCAGATCGTGATCGCCTGCCGTCCGCTGCACGGCGCCCAGCCGACGACGCCCTCGACCTCCGCACCGGCCAGCGTCATCGGCGTGCGCGGGCCGGGCACGTTCGTCAGCACCCCGACCGCCTTGCCGGCGAAGAACCGGCTCAACGCGAGGCCCAGTGGTGCCGGGCTCCGGGCGATCGCGTACTGCATCCCGAACGTCAGCACCGGTTCGTACGAGTCCCGGATCCGCGCGACCCGGCGGTGCACCTCGGCGAGCCGCTCGGCGAACGTCCGGCGCCCCAGCGGCAGCCGGGCCAGCACGAGCGAGAAGTGGTTGCCCAGCGTGGCCGGCAGCTCGTCGTCGAACGACGACAGGCTCACCGGGATCAGCCAGCCCAGATCGGACGGGTCCGGGCGGGCGGTGCCGTGGTCGGCGAAGTACCGGTCGAGCGCGCCGGCGACCAGCGCCGTGCAGACGTCGTTGACCGTCGTCCCGGTTTCGTGGCCGATCCGGGCGAGCTCGGCCAGCGGGATCGGCTCGCCCCACGCCGCGGTTTTCTCGACCCCGGGCTCACCGTCCCACAGCCCGGTCGCGGTGGACGGCCCGAGCAGGTCCGCGGCGCCGGTGGCGCTGTGCCAGACCGTCGTCGTGGCGCTGGCGACCGTGTCGACCACGCGGCGCGGACCGCCGTCCAGCGCCGAGGCCAGGAACCCGGCGACGGCACCGGTGGCGCCCACCGTCGCGGTCGCTCCCAGCACCGGCAGGGCCACCGCGGCTTCCAGCACGGGGTGCGCGCGGGCCGCCTCCTGCTGGGCCTTCGCGCCGGTGTCGCCGAGCGCGCGCAGGGCGGCCGCACCGAGCCGGACCACCGGCTGCGCCACGGCTCCCCGGTGTGGCGCCGCACCGCCGACCTTCGCGTGCGGAGCGGTAGCACCGTCCAGCGGGTCCAGGAGGCTGAACAACACCTGCGTCAGCCGGATCCCGTCGGCCATCGCGTGGTGCGTGCGGCAGACGAGCGCGCTGCCGTCACGGTAACCCTGCAGCAGCTCGATGGTCCACAGTGGATGCTTCGGGTCGAGCGGGGTGCTTCGCCGAGCGGCGACGAAGTCTTCGAGCGCCGCCTGGTCTCCGGGTGCGGGCAGCTCCTGCTCCACCACGTGGTTTCCGAGGTCGAAGCCGGGATCGGTCTCCCAGGTGATCGTTTGCGCCGGGCCGCCGTGCCGCACGGCTCGCTGCAGGTACACCGGATACCGGGCGAGCAGCCGGTCCGACACGAGCGACCGCAGCCGCGCGGCGTCCACCGGCGTCCTGGTCCACAGCACGGACGTGACGACCATCAGGTTCTCCGGCCGGTCCAGGTGCAGCCACAGGCTGTCCTGCGCCGGCATCCGCCGATGCGGCCCGATCAGTTTCCGCCTGTTCCGCACGGTCATCGTCCGCTCCCGTCGCTTCGCCGGCATCCACCCTGGCGCCCGGGGTGCCGTCCGGAAAAGGGCCGGAAGTCACCCGAGGGCGGAGCGAAGTGCCCCGCCCTCGAAGACCGGTTGTCCACGCTCCCGGCGACGCCGGGGACTTCCCGGTGAAGCACAACGAAGCTGCCGTTCTGCCCGGCCTGCGGGGACCAAGGGCCCTACACGCGAAGGCGCGTGGTGCAGACCATCGAAGGGGAACGAACGAGGACAGGGAGAGACCCATGACGGTACGGCTCGGCATCAACGGCTTCGGCCGGATCGGCCGCGACATCCTCCGGTGCGTGCTGGAGGCCCCGGACAGTCCCATCGAAGTGGTCGCGGTCAACGACATCACCTCCCCGGAGATGCTGGCGCACCTGCTCGCGCACGACTCCACCTACGGGCGCCTGCGCACCCCGGTCGAGGTCGTCGACGGCGAAGCGCTGCGCGTCGGCGACCACCTCGTCCAGGTGACCTCGACCGCCGACCCCGCCCAGCTGCCGTGGGGCGAATACGGCGTGGACGTCGTCGTCGAATCGACCGGCAAGTTCCGCACCCGCGAAGCCGCCGGCGTGCACCTGGCCGCCGGCGCCAAGAAGGTCGTGATCTCCGCGCCCGGCAAGGACGTCGACGCGACGATCGTGCTCGGGGTCAACGAAGACGACTACGACCCCGCCAACCACCACATCGTCTCCAACGCCTCCTGCACCACCAACTGCGTCGCCCCCATGGTGAAGGTGCTGCACTCCGCGTTCGGCATCCGCCGCGGCCTGCTCACCACCATCCACAGCTACACCGGCGACCAAGCCCTGCTCGACCGCCCGCACAAGGACCCGCGCCGCGCCCGCTCGGCCGCCGTCAACGTCGTCCCGACCAGCACCGGCGCCGCGAAGGCCATCGGCCTGGTGCTCCCGGAGCTGGCCGGCAAGCTCGACGGCGTCGCCGTCCGCGTCCCCGTCGAAGACGGCTCGCTGACCGACCTCACCGTCGAACTCGAGCACCCGGTGACGGCCGAGCAGGTCAACCACGCGTTCGCCGAAGCCGCCGACGGCGACCTCAAAGGCATCCTGCGCTACACCGAAGCCCCCATCGTCTCCCGGGACATCATCGGCGACCCGGCATCGTGCGTCTTCGACGCCCAGCTGACCAAGGCCGACGCACACCTGGCCAAGGTCTTCGGCTGGTACGACAACGAATGGGGCTACGCCACCCGCACCGTCGAGCTCGTCGAGCTGATCGGGCGGTCACTGGGCTGAGCGACCCGGGTGCCCGCCGGCGACCCGGCGGGCACCCGGTCCTCGTTCACCGCGCGGCTGCGGGCCGGTCGATCGGGACCGGGAACCGCTTGCCCGCGCGAGGCATCGCACTCGGCAGGCCGGGCAGGTCCCGCCCGGGCAGCATCGTGTGCCAGTAGAGCCACGGGAACATCAGTTTTCCGAGGTGGTTGAGCCGCGACTCCTTGAGCAACGGCAGACCCGTGTCCGCCGGGTAGTGGCCGGGCAGTGGCTCCGTGTCGTAGTTGAAGTCGATCAGCAGTGCCTTGCCGAACCCGCTCTCGACGAAGCAGTTCGCGTGCCCGTCGAAGCTCGCGTCGAGTTCGCGGCCGTCGAGGAACTGGCCGACGTTGCGGGCCAGCACCTCGCCCGCGAAGTGCGTTGCGGAGCTCACCTTCGACGTGGGCAGCGAGGCGGCGTCCCCCAGGACGAAGATGTTGTCCCGGACCAGGGAGCGCAGGGTGTGCTCGTCGGCGCGGACGAAGCCGAACTCGTCGCCGAGGCCCGGCGAACGGTCCACATAGGATGCGCCACCGTGCAGCGGCACGACCACCGCCTGGTCGAAGGCGCCTTCACGGCCGTCGTAGGAAACGAGCCGGTTCCGGGTGCCGTCGACTTCGCCGGTGTCGAACCCGGTCACCAGCTCCACGCCCTTCGATTCGAGCAGACCGGCCAGGGTCCGCGCGGCGACCGGTGTGGTGAACGCGGCGTCGAGCGGCGTGACGTAACTCAGCTCGACCTGGTCGCGAACGCCCCGCTCGGTGAAGAACCAGTCGGCGAGGAAGCAGAACTCCAGCGCCGCAAGCGGGCTCTTGACCGGCAGGCCGATCACGTTGACCACCAGCCGGCCGCCGTGGAAGGCCTCGAGCGTCGACGCCAGGCCGACGGCGCCGTCGAGGTCGTAGAAGGTGTCGACCTGCGCACGCCAGCCCGGGCCGGTCAGTCCGTCGGTCTCCTCCGGCAGCAGCCGCGCGCCGGTGGCGATCACCAGGACGTCGTAGCCGAGGATCGTGCCGTCCACCAGGTGGACCCGGTCGGTGCCGAGGTCGACTCGCCCGACTTCGCCGCGGTGGTAACCGATCCCGTCGGCCAGCTGCCCGGGACGGGATCGGACGAGGTCGTCGGCATCGGCCATGCCGAAGGGCACCAACAGCAGCCCCGGCTGGTACACGTGGTCGTCGTCCTGGTCCACGACGGTGATCTCGGCGCCTTCGCCGAAGTCGCCGCGAAGCCGGTTCGCCGCCAGGGTTCCGCCGGTGCCGCCGCCGAGGATCAGGATGCGCTTCATCACGGCTCCGATCGTCGGGAGTTCCTAGTGCGGCTGGACGGCCGTCCCGTCGTCCTGCAGGTACTTCAAGCGGTTGCGGACCGCGATCACGCCCGGCACCGCTTCGGTGAGCCACTCCGCGCGCTCCACCTCGCTGCGCCGGTCGATCACCCCGCTGAGGGTCACGACGCCGTCGTCGACCTGGACCCCGGCTGTCGAAAGATCCGCCCAGATCGACCGCTGCAGGACTTCGCGCTCGACGGTTTCCCTGATCTCCTCGTCCGGCCGCAGGAACGCCCGCAGGACGTCTCGGCGCGCGAGAACGCCCACGAGGTGGCCCGCGCCGTTCACGACGTAGAGGCAGCGCAGGTCCGCCTCCACGAGCCGCCGGGCCGCGCCGGCCACGGGTTCGTCCTTCGCCACGGTCGGCACGCGGCGGGTCATCAGCTCGCGCGCGGTCAGGCCTTGGGCCTTGGTCCACACGCGCAGCCGCCCGAGCCCGCGCTCACGCCGGGCGTCCTGGCCGTGCCGGGCCAGCAGATCGGCCTCACCGACGACGCCGATCGGGCGCCGGTGCTCGTCGACCACCGGAATCGCCGCGATGGCGTGCTCGGCCAGCAGGGCGACCAGTTCCTTGAACGACGTCCCGGGACCTGCCGACACGACCGGCCGGCTCATCAGGTCGGACACCAGCGGACCACGCATGACTGCACCTCCGTCGGAAACGCTTCTCCAGCCAAGGTAGGAGCCGGCCGGTGGTTCGCGCGGCTGGCTACGGTCCCCGGCCGAGAGGCCTTTCGCCCCTTTGCGCGCGGGTTCCGGTGCCGTTGCCTGAAAGCCCGGAGAGAGGAGAGCCCATGGGCGAGCGCAAGCGGTGGCGTGAGCTGACCATTCGGCAACGCAGGGGCATCGGCGCCGCGGCGAGCGTGCAGTTCCTGCTCGCCGCGGCGGCCTGGTGGGACCTCGCCCGGCGGCCCGCCGGCCGGGTCCGCGGGCCGAAGTGGCTGTGGACCCTGGTGATCGCCGTGAACTACGTCGGGCCGGTGGTCTACTTCGCGTGCGCCCGGGTCCCGCGGGCGACGACGACCGGGCAGAGCGCGTAGGACATCAGCGACTGGCTCGTCGAGCCCAGGGCCAGGCCGCTGAACCCGCCCCGGCCGCGGCTGCCGGCCACGAGCAGCTGCGCCCGGTCGGCGAAGCCGAGCAGCTGCTCGGCCGGGCGTCCCGCCCGCACGACGCGGTCGACGACGACGTCCGGGTACTTCTCCTGCCAGCCGGCCAGCCGCTGGGCGAGCAGTTCGTGTTCGTGCTCCTCCATCGCCGTGCTGTCCACCGTCCACCGGCCTTCTTCGAAGACGGCGGCCAGGAACCCTTCGTGCCAGCAGTGGACCGCGACCAGCCGCGCACCCCGCCAGGACGCCTCCTCGAACGCGACCGCGATGGCCGCCTCGCTCGCCGGAGTGCCGTCGACGCCCACGACGACCGGCCCTTCGGCCGGCGGCGCGTCCTCGCCCGCGTGCGGCCGGATCAGGGCGACCGGGCACGGCGCGTGGGCGGCCAGCGCCACCGAGACCGACCCGAGCAGCACCCGGCCGAGCGGGCGCAGTCCCGGCGTCCCGAGCACGATCATCGCCGCGCCTTCCGCTTCGGCGAGCAACGCCTCGGCAGGCCGTTCCGAGCGCACCACGGTCTCGAGGCCCGTGCCGGACACGACGGCACGGGCCTCGGCGAGCACGCGCTCGCCCCGCGCACCGACCGCCTGCTGGATCTGCTCGAACGTCGGGTCGCCCCGCGGGTAGGGCGGGGGCAGCTCGGGCAGGGCGTGGACCAGGCGCAGACCGAGGTTCCGTTCCCGCGCGACGCGCGCCGCCCAGCGAACCGCCGTGAGCGCGCCCGCCGAGCCGTCGACGCCGACCACCAGTGCTGGAGCCGAGCCGGTCATCCGCTTCCCCTTTCCCGTCACCGCTTACGCGAAAAAGCCAACCGGCCGAAGCCGCGGCCGGCGCGGGGCTTCCGCCCTCGTTGCGCAGGACTTTGGTCCCTTCGGCGCGGTCCCGCGAACGAGCACCCAAGGGCCTCCCGGCCGGGGACCTTCGACCCGAGACCGGGCCGCGGCGACGGCAGAAACTGAGGGCAACACCGAGGAACGGAGGTTTCCCCATGTCCATCCGACCGGATGAAAAGAAGACCACCTCGAGCCGTGTCCCCACCCAGCGGGCCACCGAGCCGGCGACGGTCCCCGACTTCGTCGCCGAACCGACGATCGCCGGGAAATCCCTCGCCGTTCTGCGGTTCGCCACCGGGTTCGTGTTCCTGTGGGCGTTCCTGGACAAGCTGTTCGGGTTCGGCTACGCCACTCCGGGCAAGGGGGCCTGGATCAGCGGCGGCTCCCCGACCAAGGGCTTCCTCAGCGGCGTCGACGCCGGCCCCTTCCAGTCCATGTTCCACGCCTGGGCCGGCACCTGGTGGGCCGACACACTCTTCATGCTCGGCCTCGCCGGCATCGGCACCGCCGTCATCGCCGGCATCGGCCTGCGCCTGAGCGCCGCCGCCGGCTCACTGATGATGCTCATGATGTGGGCCGCCGAATGGCCCTTCGCCCTCAGCACCAGCACCGGCCAAGCCACCCACTCCACCAACCCCGTCATCGACTACCACATCATCTACGCCCTCGTCCTCATCGCACTCGCCGCCACCGCGGCCGGGAACACATGGGGCCTCGGCCGCCGCTGGGCCGCCCTCGCCGGCGACCGCACGTGGCTGCGGTGAGCACTTCGCCCCAGGGCGCCCGCGACCGGCGGGCGCCCCTTCCCGTTTTCCTGGCAAGGAGAAGAAGGGAAGGCATCGCCGAAGGTCGCCCTGTTCCGCAGCGGCACCCACGGGAAAGCGGTCACCGTCCGATTCGGACGGTGGCCGCTCTCGCGTGGGCCGTCGGTTCAGTTGTGCGGTTCGTGCGAGCTCAAGATTCCGGCGACGGCCTTGAACGGGCGTCCGGTCCGACGGTGGCGACTCGGGTCGTCATCACCGAACCCACCTTGCGGCGGCTGGGCATCCGGATCTCCTTCACAGCAGCGGGCCCGGGTAGTAGTTGCCCGCGGGCTCCGGCGTCCGCACCGTTTCCTTCTCCGGTTCCGGAACCGTCCGCGCCGGGATCACCACCACGGAGCAGTTCGCCTCACGCACGCAGCGCAACGACCCGACGGCCGCTCACCGCCGCCTCGGACACCGCCCAGCGCAGCGCGGCGACGCTGATCGCCGAATGGTCCACACCGACGACGATGTCGCCCTGGTTTGCCGTGGTCATGTCAGTTTCACCTTCTCTTCGTCCTCAAGAACGGGTTTTGCGATCCAGGTCGGCGAACCACTCCTGCTGCCAGCGGGCGAAGCGGAAGCGGTCGAGGGAGGACACCGTGAGCCGGTAGCAGGCGGCCAGCAGCGCCAGCGCGCCGAGCCACAGGCCGAGCCCGACGCCGACGGCTTCGACGACCACGCCGGCGCTGTTCAGCGGCGGTGCCACCGGGTTGCCGGTCCGGTCCACCCAGATCGTCACCGGTTCGCCCTTGAGCATGCCCCGGGCGGCGACGACCTGGCCAATCCCTGGTACCACCAGGATCATCGATTTCCGGAACCGTTCGAAGAGGCCTTGGTCCCCGGCGCGCCGGGACTCGTCCGCGCCGCTGGGGAGGTCCTGCGGCGGCGCCCTGAGGCCTTTGGACCCTTCGCCGGCCCGGAACAGCCGGGAATCCGCGGCCCGCCGGCCGTGTCCGAGCCTTAGTCCGACGGCACGTCGGGCCCGGCGCGGTGGGTCAGGACGTCCTCGACCGGCCGGCGGCTCGTGAGCCGCGTCGGGTAGCCGTACCCGATGCGCAGCAGGGTGTGCGGCTGCCCGAGCCCGGCGAAGAGGCGATCGAGCGACTCCCGCGTGTGCGGGGTTTCGAACGGCTGCGACAGGAACGACGTGGCCAGTCCTTCGGCGGTCGCGGTCAGCAGCACCCGCTGCATCGCCATCCCGGCCCGCACCTCCGCGTGCGGCCCTTTGTCACGGGTCAGCACCGCACCGAGCAGCGGCTCCTGTTCGTATTCGCGTGGGGGCAGGTCCTCGTTCTCGTGCGACGCCCGCAGCGACACGACACCCGGGCCGTGCGGCGGCGGCCCGGACGCGATCTTCGGGACGCCGTCGGGGCTGTCGGCCTCGCGATGGGTCCAGTAGGCGGCCTCCGCCCGGAACGCCGCGTCCTCGGCCTGCAGCGCCTCGGCCTGCCGGACCAGCGACGCCACCGGCGTGTAGCGACCCGACGCGTCGAGGTATTCGACCTGGCCGCCTTCCTGCAGCGCCGCGGACTTGAGCGCGGACCGCACCGCGGACGGCACGTCCTTGTCCAGCATCGGGCGCCGGTTGGTGTGGCGGCGGAACACGGCCTCGGCGAGCGTGCGCTCGGCGGCGGTGGCCTTCTGGTTGCCGTCGAGCCCGATCACCGCGACCAGGTCCGGTTCGGCTGGATCGGGCAGCATCCGCACCTTGACCGCGAGCCCGTTGGCCCGCAGGCAGATGACCAGGTTGAACGCGGCGGCACCGCACGCCAGCCGCGCCTCCCGCCCGTGCGGGTCGGCCACGGTGAGCAGGCGCTCACGGTCCAGCCACACCTCGATCACGTCGTGCTCGACGACGAACCGCCAGGGCTGGGTGTTGTGCGGCGACGGCGCGCGCACAGCCGAGGCGAGGGCCTGGTCGAACACGCCGGGCAGTGGTCGGCTCATCGTCGGGCTCCGGTTCCTGGGGGGGACGAACACACCCAGCATCACCGGCGGCGGCGTCCGCCCGCGACGGCAACGCGTCACGAGCCGAAGGGACCAAAGGCCTCCCGCGGGCCTCGGGCCTGAGACGGGTTTCAGCCGCGCCGTGCGATGCTCGACCGGAACCGCGCCCCGGAGGGCTCGACCATGGATCGTCAGGCAGCGCACGAGCAGTGGGAGCACGACCGCGCCACGCTCCACGCACTCGTGGCCGCAGCCACCGCCACCGGGCTCCGCCGCCGGTCGAGAGGTACCCGGTGGACCAATCGGCAGCTGCTGTTCCACCTGGTGTTCGGCTACCAGGTGGTTCGTGCCCTGCTGCTCCTGGTCCGCTTCTTCGGCCGCCTGCCGGACCCCGTGAGCCGCGGGTTCGCCGCCCTGCTGAACGGAGCCGCGCCCGCGTTCCACGTGATCAACTACCTCGGGTCCTGCGGCGGCGGCCTGCTCGGCCCGCGGCTCGCGGCCGCCTGGCTCGACCGCATCGTCGCCTCACTCCACCGCAGCCTCGACCGGGTCACCGAAGCCGACCTCGACCGCGGGATGCACTACCCGACCCGGTGGGACCCCTTCTTCCGGCCGTACATGACGCTGGCCGACGTCTACCGCTACCCGGCCCGGCACTTCGCCTTCCACCTCGGGCAGCTCACCCTCGATCAGACTTCGAGCTGACCGACTCCCCCCGCGGCCACCGGACCGGCACCGGAGCACAAAGTCCCTCGGTCCGGCGGAATTCGTCCCCTACCGGCGCACGCCTCCCCCGCCACACGATCGAGGCAACACCGGAGGAAAGAAGGCAGATCATGGACTCACCCACCGGCCGCGTGCTCGTCGTCGGCGTCGACGGCACGCCCCACGGCGACGCCGCCCTGCAGTGGGCGCTGAAGATCGGCGCGCACGCCGGCGACACGGTCCGCGCGATCCTCGTCCGGCCGCGCGACACGCTGCTGCCCGGGACGTCGTTCGCGATCCACCCCCACGGCCGCGTGCCCGAAGCCGGTTACTCGCTGGACGAGCACGTCGCCGGGCTGGCCATCGACACCGCGGCACGGCTGGATACCCGCACGGTGCACGGCGACCCGGCGACCGAACTGGTCACCGCCTCGGCGGACGCGGACCTGCTGGTCCTCGGCACCCACCGCGGCGGCGCGATGGCGGACCTGGTGCTCGGCAGCGTCGGCCGGGAGTGCGTGCGCTTCTCGCGGTGCCCGGTCGTGGTCATCACCCCGGAGGCGGCCCACCGGCTCGCTCCCGCCTGAATCCGGCGTTCGATCACCCGCCGGCACCCAGGTGTTCCGACGCAGCCCGGCAGGTCGCCAGCAGGCCCTCGACGTCGATCACGGTGACGCGGTTCTCCAGCCCCGGCGGTACCTCGGCTCGCACGCACGCGTCCGGGGACACCAGCGCGACGGGCACGCGGTCGCGGACCGCGCAGACGACGCCGTACTCGCGTGCGGTCAGTTCACCGCCCTGCCCGCGGACGTCGACGACGAGGTCGGGCTGGGCGAACGGCTCGTCGAGCGGGCAGCGGCCCCCGACCGCCAGCGCGCGGCAGAGCCCGGCGCGGCTGTGGCACCGGCTGACCAGGCAGCCCGCGTCACGCAGGGGTTGCAGCAGGAAATCGGAGTCGCCGAAGGAGGATTCGGTCAGGAGGACGTGCACGGGTCACCTCACGGACACTCGGGCGAGCGCCTCTTCGGCGCCGCGGGCAGGCTCCGGGTCTTCCCGGGGCAGGACGATCAGGGCGGGCACCGGCGAGCCCGGCGCGGTGCCGACCCGATCGGTTTCGGTGTGCGGCACGACTTCGGCGTCCACGGTCACTCCCTTCAGTCTCGCAGCCGCCGCAGGAACGGGTCTTCGCTCGCGGCGGCCTCCAGGCGGGCGCGCACATCGAGGGCCACGCAGCCGTCGGACCGGACCCGCACCGGGTTGAGGTCCAGTTCGGCCAGTTCCGGCACCAGCTCCGCGAGCCGGCTGACCTTCAGCAGCAGCTCGCGCACCGCCGCCCGGTCCAGGCCCGACGCCCAGAGCGCCTTCGACGAGCGCAAGCCGTCCAGCAGCAGGTCGGCGTCGGCGCCGGTGAGCGGGGCGAGCCGGGCGGCGCGGTCGGCGATCAGGTCGGTGTCGACGCCGCCGAGACCGAACACGACCAGCGGGCCGAACACCGGGTCCGAGCGCACGCCGACCAGCAGTTCCCGGCCCGGTTCGGCCATCGGCTGCACGGTGACCCCGCGCAGGGCCGAGCCGAAGCGGGACCGCAGGGTGCGGAACGCCTCCAGGATCCGGTCGGCGCCGTGCACGTTGAGCAGCACGCCGCCGCCGGCGGTCTTGTGCAGCAGACCGTCGGCGTCGGCCTTGAGCACGACCGGCGAGCCGAGGTCGGCGGCCGCGGCGGCCATCGAGTCGCCGGCCTCGAGGTAGTGCGTCTCCACCATCGGGATCTCGGCCAGCCGCAGCAGCTCGACGGCGTCCGCGGGCGAAAGCCAGCCTGCGCGCCCGGCGACGAACGCCCGCAGCGCACCGGGATCGGCCGGCGGAGTCACGGACTCGGCGGGCTCCGGCCGGTTCAGCCACTGCTCGTACCGGACCAGCCGGGCCAGCACCGCAGCCGCCGCGGCCGGATCGTCGTAGCAGGCCGTCACGCCCGCGCCCGGGACCAGCGGCGCGACCCGGGCCCGCTGCCCCGGCCGGACCGCGAAAACGGTCTTGTACTCGGGCGGCAGCACCGCGGCGAGCGACGTGCCGGGATCGCCGACAGCGGTGGGCACGGTGGCGGCGATCACCGCGTCGACACCGTCATCGGCGAGCACGGCACGCAACGCGTCGGCGAACACCTCCGCACGCACGGCCGCCGTCGTGTCGACCGGGTTCCGCACGGCCGCCTCGGCCGGCAGCAGCTTGGCGAGCCGGTCACGGGTCTCCTCGGCGAGGTCGGCCATGACCAGGCCCTCGCGCTCGCAGGCGTCGGCGGCCAGCACCCCGGCGCCCCCGGCGTTGCTCACCACCGCCACGCGTGGGCCGCCCGGCAGCAACTGCCAGGACAACCCCGCGATCACGTCCACCAGCTCGGCGACGGTGTCGACGGCGATGACCCCGGCCTGCTCGAACAGGGCGTCCCGGGTGACGGCGGGAGTCGCCGCGGCCGCGGTGTGCGACGCGGCCGCGCGCTGCGCGGTGTCGCCGCTGCCGGAGCGGACGGCGAGCACCGGCCGGGTGCGGGCGAGCCGGCGGGCCAGCCGGCCGAACTTGCGCGGGTTGCCGAAGGACTCGAGGTAGAGCACGGCCAGTTCGGTCCGCCGGTCGGCGGTCCACCACATCAGCAGGTCGTTGCCGCTGACGTCGTACTTGTCGCCGGTGGAGACCAGCGCCGACATGCCGAGGCCCAGGTCGTTCAGCGATTCCGCGAGCGCGATGCCGACCCCGCCGGACTGGGTGACGACCCCGATGTTGCCGGGCCTGACCGGCCCGGCGAGGAAGGTCAGGTTCAGCGGACGGGCCGGATCGGTCGACAGGATGCCGAGGCAGTTCGGCCCGACCAACCGGATGCCGTACTCGCGGACCGCCGCGCGGACCCGGTCACCGGCTTCGGTGCCGGTCAGCCCCGAAGAGATGACGACGACCGCGCGGACGCCGCGCTTCCCGCATTCTTCGACCGCCTCGGCGGCGGCCGGCGCGGGCAGGCACACCACGGCGAGTTCGGGAGTGCGGCTCAGCGCCGCCACGGACGGGACGCTGGGCACGCCGAGGATCTCGCCCGCGTGCGGGTTCACCGCTTCCACCGGACCGGTGAAGCCGGAAGCGACCAGGTTGGCCAGGACGGCGTGGCCGACCGAACCCGGGCGCCGTCCGGCGCCGATCACGGCGATCGAGGACGGCCGGAACAGGTGCGCCAGGCTGGCCGCGTCGGCGACCGAGTCGCGCTCCAGCACGGCGTCCAGGTAGGCCGGATCCTCGTCGAGGTTCATCACGACGTCGCGCTCGGGACCGCCGATGCCGGCCTCGAACCGCAGGCCGAGGTCGGCGAAGACGCGGAGCACCTTGGCGTTCTCGGCGAGCACCTCGGCGAGCAACCGTTCCAGGCCCACCTTCCTGGCGTGCGAGACCAGGTGCTCCATCAGCAGGGTGGCCACGCCCAGCTTGCGCACGGACGCGTCCACGACGAGGGCGACTTCGGCGTCCGTGGTGTCCTTGAGGACTTCGTAGTTCGCGACCCCGACGAGCTCACCGCGCCGGTAGCAGCCCACGGCGTAGTGCCCGGGATCGGGCTCGGCGGTCATCTCCGCGACCAGCTTGCCCAACCCGGACGGCCGCGCCCCGAAGAAGCGGAAGTAGGTGTCCTGCTGGGTGAGCCGGGTGTGCAGGGCGAGCACCTCGGCGGTGTCGGCCGGGTGCAGCGGGCGCACCAGCACCACGTCGCCGTCCGCGAGCAGGGCCCGGGTCATAGCTTCTCCTCACGGCACGAGGATGGGCGCGGCCGACCGAGGGCCGCGCCCACCGCGGAGGGTCACCTAGTTCTTGGTGACCTGGATCTTGACGTGCTTGTCGCGCGGGTGCTCCGAAACCGGCATCGAAACCTCGAGGATGCCGTCGGTGTACGTCGCCTTCACCTTCGCCGGGTCCGCCCCGGCCGGCAGGCTGACCGTGCGGCTGAAGGTGCCGTAGTAGAACTCACTGCGGCCGCCTTCGGCGGTCTCCTTCGCCTCACGCTCGGCGGAGATGGTCAGCAGCCCGTTGTGCGTGGTCACGGAGACGTGCTTCTCCGGGTCGAAACCGGGCAGCTCGGCCCGCACGAGGTACCGTCCGTCCACCGTGGACTCCTCGATCCGGACCGGGTTGTGCTCGGCGAACGGCCAGGGGTTCTCCAGCCACGCCGCGATGCTCGGCAACGCCAGGCGCGAACCCGGCACCAACGCAGTCATCGTGTTCCTCCTCTCCGCGACGACGGGCGTCGCACCACAAGGAGACCTCGATCCGGTACCCCGCCGACGCGGCCGGACTACCCGAACCGCGAGGACCTTCGTCACCGATGCGGCCGGCCGATCAGCCGACCGGGGCCGGCCACTCCGGCTTCGGGCCAGCCGCCGGGACGAGGACCGCGGCGGCCGTCCTTCTCAGTCTTCCCAGGCCCAGTTCCGGATCTCCGGCAGGTCCTCGCCGTGCTCCCGGATCCACCGCTGGTGGCGGCCCTGGGCCTCGGTCATCCGCTGCCGCAGCACCCCGGCCGTCGCCGCCAGGCCCGGGACCCGGTCGATCACGTCGATCACCAGCTGGAACCGGTCCATGTGGTTGAGCACCAGCATGTCGAACGGCGTGGTCGTGGTGCCGTGCTCGGTGTAGCCGCGCACGTGGAGGTCGTGGTGGCCGGTGCGGCGGTAGGCCAGGCGGTGGATCAGCCACGGGTAGCCGTGGTAGGCGAAGATCACCGGGCGGTCCGGGGTGAACAGCGCGTCGTACTCCCGGTCCGAAAGGCCGTGCGGGTGCTCGGCCTCCGGCTGCAGGCGCATCAGGTCGACCACGTTCACCACCCGCACCGCCAGGTCCGGCAGTTCTTCCCGCAGGATCTTCGCGGCGGCCATGACTTCCAGGGTCGGGGCGTCGCCGGCGCAGGCGAGGACGACGTCGGGCTCCCGGTCCGGGTGGGTGCTCGCCCACTCCCAGATGCTCGCCCCGCGTGCGCAGTGCAGCGCCGCCTGCTCGGCGTCGAGCCAGTTCGGCGTGTCGTTCTTCCCCGCCACGACCACGTTCACGTAGTCGCGGGACCGCAGGCAGTGCGCCGCGACCTCCAGCAGCGTGTTCGTGTCCGGCGGGAAGTACACCCGCACGACCTCGGCGCTCTTGTTCGCGACGTGGTCGACGAACCCCGGGTCCTGGTGGGAGAACCCGTTGTGGTCCTGCCGCCACACGTGCGAGGTGAGCAGGTAGTTCAGCGACGCGACCGGCCGCCGCCACGGGATCTGCCGGTGCACGCGCAGCCACTTGATGTGCTGGTTCACCATCGAGTCGACGATGTGCACGAACGCCTCGTAGCAGGAGAACAGCCCGTGCCGGCCGGACAGCAGGTAGCCCTCCAGCCAGCCCTGGCACAGGTGCTCCGAGAGCACTTCGAGCACGCGTCCGTCGCGCACCAGGTGCTCGTCGGCCGGCTCGACCGCGGCCTGCCACTCCTTGCCGGTGACCTCGTAGACCGCGTCGAGCCGGTTGGACGCCGTCTCGTCCGGGCCGAACAGGCGGAAGTTCGCCCGGTCGGCGTTGAGCGCGAAGACGTCCCGCAGGAACCGGCCCAGCACCCGGGTCGGCTCGGCCACCGTCGCCCCCGGCGCCGGCACGGGCACCGCGTGGGCCGCGGTGTCCGGCAACGTCAGCGGCCGCAGCAGCACCCCGCCGTTGGCGTGCGGGTTCGCGCCCATCCGCCGGTCCCCCGCCGGGATCATCGCCGTGACGTCGGCGACCGGGCGGCCGTCCGCGTCGAACAGCTCCTCGGGGCGGTAGGACCGCAGCCATTCGTCCAGCTGCCTCAGGTGGCCGGGGTTCGTCCGGACGCCGGCCAGCGGCACCTGGTGGGACCGCCAGGTGCCCTCGACCGGCTGTCCGTCCACAACGGCCGGACCGGTCCAGCCCTTGGGGCTGCGCAGCACGATCATCGGCCACACCCCGCGCCGCTGCGCCAGGGTCGCGACCGCCGAGTCCAGCGCGGCGGCCATCGCCTGGTGCATCGTCTCCGGATCGCTGCCCTCGACGTGGATCGGGGCGTACCCGTAGCCGCGCAGCAGGGCGTCGAGCTCGGCGCGCGGGATTCGCGACAGCACCGTCGGGTTGGCGATCTTGTAGCCGTTCAGGTGCAGGATCGGCAGGACCGCGCCGTCACGGGCGGGGTCGAGGAACTTGTTGGCGTGCCACGACGTCGCCAGCGGCCCGGTCTCGGCCTCACCGTCCCCGACCACGCACGCCACCAGCAGGCCCGGGTTGTCGAACGCGGCCCCGAAGGCGTGCGCGAGCGAGTAGCCCAGCTCGCCGCCCTCGTGGATCGAGCCGGGCACCTGCGGCGCCACGTGGCTCGGCACCCCGCCCGGGAAGGAGAACTGCTTGAACAGCTCCCGCATACCCGCCATGTCGCGCGTGACCTCCGGCCACGCCTCGGTGTAGCTGCCTTCGAGCCAGGTGTTGGCCAGCAGCGCCGGGCCGCCGTGGCCCGGGCCGGTGACGAGCATGGCGTTCAGGTCGTGGGCCAGGATCGCGCGGTTGAGGTGGGCGTAGACGAAGTTCAGGCCGGGTGAGGTTCCCCAGTGCCCGAGCAGCCTCGGCTTGACGTGCTCGGGCCGCAGCGGTTCGCGCAGCAGCGGATTCGCCATCAGGTAGATCTGGCCTGCCGAGAGGTAGTTCGCGGCCCGCCAGAGGGCATCCACCCGGGTGAGTTCGGTGCTGCCGAGCACCGCGGGCCGGGCGTCGACGGCGGTCATGCCTTCGGCTCCGGGCGGACCACGAGCACCGGGCAGTCGGCGTGCTGGACCAGCGCCTGGCTGGTCGAGCCCAGCAGCATGCCGGTGAAACCGCCACGGCCGCGGCTGCCGACGACGACCAGCTGAGCCGTCTTGCTCTCCTCGAGCAGGGCGTGTCGCGGCCGGTCGCGAACCAGCTTCCGGCGGACCTCGACGTCGGGGTACTTCTCCTGCCAGCCCGCGAGCCGCTGGCTCAGCAGCCGCTCTTCGTTCTCTTCGAGGCTTTCCGGCTGGGTCAGGATCCGGGCGGTGCCGCGGGTGTCCTCGTAGGTGATGTCGTTCCAGGCGTGCACCGCCACCAGCGGCACACCGCGCAGCGAGGCTTCCTCGAACGCGACGGCGATGGCCTGCTCGCTGTTCGGGCTGCCGTCGATGCCGACCACGACCGGGCCCGTCTCGGGAACCGCGGTGGACTCCTGCCGTCCGCGGACGACCGCGACCGGGCAGTGCGCGTGACCGGCGACCGACGCCGCGGTACCGCCGAGGAGCATGTCGGCGAAGCCACCCGTGCCGGTCCGGCCGACGACGAGCATCCGGGCGTGCCGGGACTCCTCGATCAGCGTCGGCACCGGCGGGTCGTTGGGCAGTTCGGTCGTGACGAGGAGGTTCTTGTCGATCGAGGTGGCCAGCGCGCGGGCGTCGGCGATGGCGCGTTCGCCGTCGGCTTGGACGGCTTCGAACAGCGTCGCCGCGCCGACGCCGGTCATGCCGCCGCCGTAGTAGAGACCGGCGACCTGCAGGCCGTGCACGATCTTCAGCTGGAGGTGGCGCAGGGAGGCGATCTTCGCCGCCCAGGCTACGGCAGCGGAGCTGCCTGCCGAGCCGTCGACGCCGACGGTGATCCTCGGTTCGGTGGTGGTCATCGGTCCTGCCCCTCACCCGCGTAAGCGGTTTCGGCGGCGACGACGCCGGGCACGGCCAAGGCCAGCAGCCGGGCGACGTGCCGGTCGGTGTCGTCGTCGTACTGGTCGGTGATGGCGACGCAGCCGTCGCGGACGTCGATCTTCCAGCGGCCACCGCCGCCGTAGATTTCCAAGCGGTGCTTGACGTCGCGGGCGATGTCGGCGTCTTCCCGTGCGAGCATGCGGACGATGTCGCCACGGGTGACGATGCCGACGACGGCCGAGCCGTCGACGATCGGCATCGCCCGGATGCGGGCGTCCACCAGTGCCTGGCACAGGTCGGCGATGTCGGTGCCGGTGTCCATCGCCGTGGCGGGACTGGTCATCACGTCCCCGACCGTCTTGCCGGCGACGGCGGCACCATGGTGCCGGTGGGCTTGGCGCGGGTCGGCGGGGATCCGGCCGCGGATCAGGTCGGCCTCGGTGACGATGCCGATCAGGCCGCCGTCGTCGTCGACCACGGGCAGGGCGGTGAAGCCGTGCATGGACAACAGCTCGGCCGCCTCCTTGGCCGAAGTCCACGGCTGCACGGTGATCACCGGCGAGGTCATCAGGTCGCGTGCGCGCATCGGGAGTTCCTTTCCTGTCACCTCCCAACCTAGGAAGGCCGGACTCCGGTGGCCGCTGGCGTCGGTCACCGCTCGCGGGGACTTACGTCCCTTCTCCCGCGAGCACGGCGCACCCGGTGCCGGGCGAGGAGCGCGAGACCGAGCAGCGCGACCACCAGCCCGGCAGTCACCCACTGGACCGGCGCGCGCACGCCGATCACCCCGAACTGGATCGCCAGCCAGCCGGTCAGCACGCCGCAGGCGGCGAGCGCCGCCATCGGCGCGCGGAAATCGGCCCGCCAGGCGAACACCGAAGCCCACGCCAGCGCGCCGCCGATGCCGAGTGCCAACGCGATGCCGGGCAGCACCCAGCTCGTCAGCCCGAGCGGCGCGAGCCACTCGACCGGCATCGTGAACCCCGGTGCTCCGACGACCAGCGAGATCCCGCCGTACACCGCGCTCGCGGCGAACAGCGTCTCGAACGTGGCCAGCAGCCGCATCGTGGTCCGGGTCCGCGGGGTCTTCACCGTGTCCTCCCGGTCTGCCGGGGTCGGACCACCGCCACGGGACAGGGCGGGTGCGCGATCGGGGCCCGCTCCTCCTCGGCGGTGCGCAAGACGGCGCCGGGCCCGGGCAACACGGTCGGCACGTGGTCGTCGGCCGTCCAGCGGACGACGTACGGCGGGGTGCCGTCGGCCGAGCCCACCTGCAGGATCCGTCCGCGACGGTCCGGCGGGTCGACCCGCGGGCCCTTGAGGACGAGCCGATCGCCCGGCTTCGCGTGCACGGCCCTTCCCTCCTCAGACGTCCACAGTGGAGTGCTCGGGCGTGGTGGGCGTCCCCGGTCGCCCCGAGGCGCGGTGCACCGCGATCCCGATCAGGGCGGCCCCACCGGCCAGCACCACGACGCCGGTGATCAGCAGGCCGAGCGCGATCCAGCCGACGGCGGGCGCGGTCGCGCCGGCTTCCGCCCGCACGGAGATCCCGCGTGCGGAATCGGCGTTCATCACGACGGCGGTCCATTGCCCGTCGAGCACCGGCCAGGCGAGGCTTTGGGTGCCCGGGCCGGAGGTGCTCGCCACCCACACCGCGGCGTCGCCGGGCGGGACGGCCGGGGCACCACCCGGGTGCGTCCGGTCGCCGGTGCGGCGGTCGGCGAGGGTGGTGTACTCGGTGCCGGCCAGGTAGCGGGCGACGGCGTCCGAGCGGCCGATGCCGACGAACACCGGGCGGCCGTCCGCGCTCGTGGCCCGGACCCGGACGTCGCCGGCGAAGGCCGTGAACCCGGAGATGCCGTGCACCTGCACCGGGTCGGTCGTGACGGCGTAGCCGCTCGCGGCGACCGTGGTGGACGCGGTCAGGTAGCCGTCGGCGTCGCGTTGCGTGCGGTCGGCCCACAGCAGCGCCCCGCCGCCGGTCAGCAACCCCATCGAGCCGAGCACCAGCACGGCGCCGGCGACGGCGGCGGCGATCCGGCCGCCCGTCCAGCCGGACGGCCCGGCCGGGTGCGCGTGCGGCGGCTCGTGGCCGGCTTCGCCGCCGCCCATGTCGAGCCGGAACGGCGGGTACTCGTCGGTCATCAGGGACACGTAGGCCGCGACCCGCAGCACCCAGCGGTCCATGCCGAGCACGAAGTCGAAGATCGGCCGCGGGTAGCGGCCGGTGAACAGCAGCACCACGCCGGCGACGAGCACCAGGACGCCGACCAGACCGCCGGCGGCCCAGGTGAAGTCGTCGCTTCCGGAGCGAGCCGCCAGCCAGCTGCCGCCGCCGACGAACAGGCCGACGACGACGAGGTGCGGGATGGCCAGCAGCCACCACTTCACCAGCACCAGGCCGCGGGAAAGCTTTTCGGGGTAGGCGACTTCCAGCCGGGCCGGGTAGTCCGGGACGTCGGCGAAGGTGAACGGCGGATACCGGTCGGTGCCGAGCGCGGCGCAGGAGTAGTACTGCACCCGCCAGCTCCAGCGCAGCACACCGGTGGTGAACTCGAACAACGGCCGCGGGTACCGGCCGGTGACGAGGATCGCGAAGAACGCGGCGATCGTGGCGAACGGGTAGGCGAACCACAGGAACGCCAGGACGACGTAGTGCGGGATCGCCAGGATCGGTTTCACCAGCCAGAGCCAGCGGGACAGCGGTTCGTCCAAGGTCGCCTCGACCCGGACGGGATAGGTCTTCGGGGTGGTCATGACGTACTCCTCGCGGTCTCGGCCTGAACCAGGCTCGAACCGATGTCCCGGCCCCGGGCCCGGGTGGACGGCCAGTCCCGGGCCCCGAGCCGGAGTTCGTCCGAAAAGGACTGGGCGAGCTTCCCCGCCCCGGCAGCGCTGTTCTCGGCGACCTCTCGCCGAGCTCCTCAACCGACGTCGTTCCAGACGTAGTCCAGGCGGTTGCGGACCTCGACCACCCCGGACAGCTCGTGGATCAGCCGCGTCACCGGGTCGATGTCGCTGCGCCGTTCCACGCGCCCCACGACCGTCACGACGCCGGCCCGGACCTGCACGCGAACCCGGTCGGGCCCGAGGTCGAGCCGGTCACGCAGCACGCGGTCGGTGATCTCGCGCTCGAGGTCGGCGTCGCCGCGGGTGAAGACCGCCACCAGGTCGCGGCGGGACAGCACCCCGGCCACCTTTCCGCCCCGCAGCACGAACAGCCGGCGGACGCCGCTGCGCGCGAACTCGGCCGCGGCGGCGGCGAGCGTGGCCTCGGCGTCGATCGTGACGGCCGGGCTGGTCATCAGGTCCTCCGCCGTGCACGCCGTCGCCTTGCGGGCCAGCCGGCGGTCGCGCCACCGGGGCTTGCGGTCCTCCCACAGGTGCGGCAGCAGGTCGGCTTCGGAGACGACGCCGACCAGCGCACCCGTCTTGTCGAGGACGCCGACCGCACTGATCCCGTTGCCGGTGAGCAGCTGGGCGATGTCCTTGAACGGCGTCTTCGTGGAAACGGTGATCGGGTCGGCGGTCATCACCGCGGACACCATTCCGGCGTTCATCTTCACTTCTCCTTCTCGGTGCGGACCACCATGACGGGGCACGACGCGTGGTGCAGCAGGGCCTGGCTCGTCGAGCCCAGTACCAACCCGGTGAAACCACCCCGGCCGCGGCTGCCGACCACGACCAGCTGCGCGCCGTGGCTCTCCGACAGCAACCGGGAACGGGGCTTGTCGTGCTCGACCCGGCGCTCGACCCGGACGTCCGGGTACTTTTCCTGCCAGCCGGCGAGCCGCTGAGCCAGCAGCCGCCGGCCGGAGTCCTGAACGGCTTCGCCCTGGAACGCGACGTTGCCGTCGCTGAACAGGCCGGCGGTGTCCCCGTCGTGCCAGGTGTACAGCGCGACGAGCGGAGCATTGCGGAGCGAGGCTTCCTCGAACGCCCAGGCGATCGCGGCTTCGCTCAGCGGGCTTCCGTCGACGCCGACGACCACCGGGCCGTCGACGGACTCGTTCCCGCGCACGACCACGACCGGGCAGTGCGCCTTCGCGGCGAGGTCGACGTCGGGCGAGCCGCTGAACAGGCCCGCGATCGCGCCGACGGGTTCCCCGGTGACCAGCATCCGCGCCCGCGCCGAGACCGCCAGCAGGCCGGGGACCGGCCCGCGGTCACTGGCCTCGGTGGACACGGCCAGCCCGGGGACGGCGGCTTCGAGGGTCGCCCGCGTCGTGCGCAGCAGCTCGTCGGCTTCGGCCTCCTTGATCCTGAGCCAGTCGGACGGCGGGGACATCTTCCCGCCGAACGCGGCGTCCTCGTAGCCGTACGCGGTGAAGACGAGCAGCGACGCGTGCCGTCGGGCGGCTTCCCCGGCCGCCCACAACGCGGCCGCCGCGGCGGTTTCCGAACCGTCGACGGCGACGACCACCGGCGGGTTTCCGGTTGCGCTCATGACCTGTTTCCTCCGGGTTCCGGTGCGTGGATCACGCATCCGACTCGAAAGTAGGACTCACCGGCGGCGGGACGCTGCTGCCGTTCGTCCCCGTACGCGAGGACCTTTGGCCGCTCCGGGCCGCCCGGCCGGGAGCGCGCCGCGGACCTCGAGGAGATGACCGGATACGCAGGGAGGATGGAGCCGCCGTGCTCGCCGCCGAACTCCGCAACCGGGATCGGCAGGCGCGACGGTCGCGGCCCAGACCCGGTGGTGGCGGCCGGGCGGCAGGGGAAGGGGGACGCGGCCCGGGCCGCCACCACCGTTCTGGGCGAGGGCGCCCGCTTCGGGGAGGCTTCCGGGGCTGCGGGACGGTCCCTCGATCTTCAGGATTCTCCCGCCGCCATGCCGGGTGGCAGGGCGCAAAGTCCCTGCTGGAGAAGGACAAAGGCCCCTTCGGGTGACGCCGGGCCGATGCCATGATCATCATGCCTGGACCGCACGGTCCGGGCATGATCGGCACGGAACGACGAACGGAGAGGCCGCCGATGCGGATGTTGTCGGAGTCGCAGCTGAGCGCGGTGCTGGCGGGGGTGCCGGGACCGGCGCCCCGGGTCGTCGTCAGCGGGAACTTCGCCACGCCCCGGCGGGCGCTGGCGGTTCTGGACGCCACGCTGCCGGAGTACCGGCTGTTCGCGCTCAACGCGCAGGCGGGTGTGCCGGACCGGGCAGGGGTGCTCCTCGAAACGCCTTTCGTGGGACCCGGGATGCGCGACCGCGCCGGTCTGCGGTACTTCCCGTGCCGGTTGTCGCTGGTCCCCGAGCTGCTCAAGCACTCGCTCCCACCGGACGTCGTCCTGATCCACACGTCCGTCCCGGTGGACGGCACGGTGTCCTTGGGCACCGAAGTCAACATCCTGCCCGCCGCGATCGAAGCGGTCCGAGCCCGCGGTGGCCTGGTCGTGGCGCAGCTCAACCCCGCCATGCCGGTCACCTACGGCGACGGCGTGCTACCCCTGGACGAGATCGACTACGCCATCGAGGCCGACGAGCCCCTCCTGTCCCCCGAGCCGCGACCGTGGAGCGACGCGGCCCGCACGATCGGCGGCCGGGTGGCCGAACTGGTGACCGACGGCGCGACACTGCAGCTCGGGATCGGCGGGATCCCGGACGCGACACTGGCGGCGGTGACCGAGCGGCGCGGGCTCGCGGTGTGGTCGGAGATGTTCAGCGACGGCGTGCTCGGCCTCGACCGGGCCGGCGCGCTGGACCCGGCCGTCCCCATCACGGCGTCCTTCGTGTTCGGCAGCGCCGAGCTGTACCGGTGGATCGACCGCAACCCCCGGGTCCGGCTGCTGCGCACCGAGAAGACCAACGATCCCGCCGTGATCGCCCGCCGTCGCGCCCTCATCTCGGTCAACAGCGCCTTGGAGGTCGACCTGTTCGCCCAGGCCAACGCCAGCCGGGTGCGCGGCTCGATCCACTCCGGATTCGGCGGGCAGACCGACTTCGTGGTCGGCGCCCTGCACTCCCCCGGCGGGCGGGCGATCATCGCGCTGCCGTCCTGGCACCCGAAGGCGGACGTGTCGACGGTCGTGCCCCGGCTGGCGGGTCCCGTCACGTCCTTCCAGCACAGCTTCATCGTCAGCGAGAACGGCACCGCGACCATCTGGGGCAACGACTCCAGCGAGCAGGCTCGGCAGATCGTGGACCGGGTGGCCCACCCCGACGTCCGCGACGACCTGCGGGCACGGGGGCGCGAGCTCGGGTTCACCCTCGGCCGGTGATCCGATCGGCCGAAGCCCTCCGGTGACCAAGGTCCTCGACCGAGAGCCCGAAGATCCCTGTGACCTGGTACGTCGGTTCGGCAGGATCGGGAGCGAGGCCGGTTCCGCCGCACCGGCGCCGCCGGGAAACCTGTGCCCGAGGAGAATTTGTTGCTGCCGCCTGCATGCTCGCCGCGGCTGTGGCCGGTTTCGCCGAGCACCTGCTGGGCGAAGCCGACGTTTGCTTCGACCCGACGGCCGAGCCGGGTGATGCCTCAAATCACGGAGCTGGGTGGTCATCCCGTCGCCTGAGGCCGTCAAATCACTTTGAGCCGGGCCCGCAACCCAAAGACCAACGCAAGATGACAGCGCAAGCTTGCGGGCCCGGCTCAAAGTGATAGGCCTCAATCAGGCGACGGGATGACCACCCAGCGGCCCACCTCAAGAAAGCGAGGTGGCAGCGGCAGATGTGGTCATCCCAGAGCCTGCCCGTCCGGCCAATGCCGCTAAGTTAGGGGTGTCCAGGCGGGGCTGGGCTGTGACACGCGCTGCGCGTATCCGTTGTCTGAGTGAATTTCGTTCTACGATGTGCGCATGC
>NZ_JBSGBQ010000048.1:0-62868 GCF_053601335.1 Amycolatopsis sp. NPDC004747
TGTCGATCCCGACCACCGGGAACGTCACGGTCTTCTTTTCTTTGGCCGCCAGTGATCCCCACACCCCCGCCGGGGGCAAGCCCCCGGACCCCCGCGTGTGGTTGCGTTGTTCTGTGGGGCGCGGCTTTGCGGGGGTGGTTTTTCGTCTACATTGGACTGACTGACTGACTGGTTGGCTGGTTACAGTAGGCGGCGCTGTAGTGCGTCGGCCATTACTGTGTGGACCATTTTTGGCAGTTCGTCCGTGTTGGGGAGGGTTTCCCGGCGGCGGCCCGCGAAGAGCAGGTGGGCTGCTCCGATCAAGGAAAGGGCCAGGGAGTTCGTGTCGGCGTCCGCGGCGATGCGGCCCTGTTCCCGCTCGGCCGACAAGTAGCCCGCCAGCATGTCGCGTGCCTCCGCCAGGATCGGGAGGCCGCCCTGCCCGCGCACGCGGGCGCGCAGCTCGTCGCGGAAGAAGACCAGGCTCGTCAGGGCCACCGTGACCGGGTCGAAGAACTCGATCAGGGCGTCGACGAGGTTTTCCGCGACCGCGCGGGTGCCCGCCGCCGCGCGCAGGAGAACGGCCTGGTCCGCCAAGCGGGCGAGGCGGTCGCGGACCAGTTCGGCCAGGAAGTCGTCGAAGTCGGTGAAGTAGCGGTGCAGGACACCCTTGGCGACGTCGGCTTCGGCGGTCACCGCGCGGCTGGTCAACGCGTTCGGGCCGTCGCGCAGGAGAACCCGCTGGGCCGCGTCGAACAGCTGCTTGCGCACATCGCGCAGGTGGACTCCGGTCGGCATGGTGGTCATTCTCCGGTACGCCCGGTGGTTGTCCTAGTGGGCGAGTGCCCATTATAGTGGGCGCATGCCCACTCGACCCCATGAAGCACGTTCGATGGCGGAATCCTTCGGAGCGGACGCCGAACGCTACGACCGGGCGCGGCCGGAGTACCCGCGCGAGCTGGTGGACCGGATCGTCGCCGCGAGCCCCGGAACCGAGATCCTCGACGTCGGCTGCGGGACGGGGATCGAGGCGCGGCAGTTCCGCGCGGCGGGCTGCCACGTGCTCGGCGTGGACCCCGACGCACGGATGGCCGAGTTCGCCCGCCGCGGCGGCCTCGACGTCGAGGTGGCGACGTTCGAGAGCTGGGAGCCGGCCGGTCGAATGTTCGACGCGGTGGTGTCCGGCCAGGCGTGGCACTGGGTGGACCCGGCAACGGGCCCGGCCAAGGCGGCCCGGGTCCTGCGGCCCGGCGGGCTGCTCGCGGTGTTCGCGCACGTGTTCCAGCCGCCTGCAGAGGTGGCGAAGGCGTTCGCGGAGGCGTACACGCGCCTGCAGCCCGACGCACCGTTCGCCGGGGAGACGCGGTCGGCGGAGCAGATGTACGACGTGATGTTCACCGGATTCGCCGACGCGATCGCCAAGGAGGACGCCCTCGGCGCCCCGGCCCGCTGGCGTTTCGAGTGGGAGCAGAGCTACACGCGCCGGGAGTGGCTCGACTTCCTGCTGACCACAGGCGGCCTGACAAGCCTCCCACCGGAGACGCTGGAGCAGCTGCTGTCCGAGGTGGGGGCGGCAATCGACGCGCTCGGCGGAAGTTTCCTGCTGGCACACTCGACTTTGGCGGTGGTCGCGGAAAAACCTCGAAAGTAGCCGAGGCGTTCGGGTCGGCGAAAAGGAAACCACGACCCGGGAAAGCACAATTCCCGAGCCGTGCCACCACCGCCGACCCGCCACTTCACCCGGCCGCAATCGGCCCGAGGAACGTCCCGCCGGACACATCCACCGTCTGCCCGGTGACCCACCGCCCACCCGCCCCGGCCAGGAACCCCACGACGTCGGCCACGTCCTCCGGCTCCCCGATCCGCCCGAGCGCCGTCATCGCCGTCAAGCCCGCGGCCGCCTCCGGGATGGCCAGCACGGGTTCCGTCATGTCCGTGCGGATCGGGCCGGGCGCCACGGTGTTGACCGTGATCCCGCGGTGGCCGAGTTCGTTGGCCAGCGTCGGCGCCAGCGCCTCGACCGCCGCCTTGCTCACCGTGTACCCGAGCTGCGTCCGGACCGCGATGCGGGTCGCCATCGAGCCGACCGTCACGATCCGGCCGCCGTCGTTCAGGACCGGCAGGAGGCGCTGGATCAGCAGCAGCGGCGTCTTCACGTTCACCGCCAGGAGCCGGTCCAGCTCGTCCTCGGTCAGGGCACCGATCGGGCTGTGCGAGCCGATGCCCGCGTTGTTGACCAGGATGTCCAGGCCGCCGTCGCCGAACGCCGACGTCACCGCCTCGGCCAGCCGGTCGACGGCCCCCGGCGCACCGAACCGGGCCGCCACGGGGAAGGCCCGGCCGCCCGCGTGCTCGATCAGCGCCACGGTTTCCTTGGCCGCCACCTCGTTGCCGCCGTGGTGCACCGCGACCACCGCGCCGTCCGCGGCCAGCCGCAGGGCCACCGCCCGGCCGATGCCCCGCGAAGCTCCCGTCACCAAGGCGTTCCTGCTCGTCATGTCCGGCTCCCCAAGGTCGGTGCCGGGCCGTCGTGGCCCGGCGCTGACCGAAGGTTTCCGCCCGGCGCTGACCGGCCGCGCACCGTGCGCGCACCCGCCCGGCCGGCGCCGGTCAGCGGCCGGCCGCGAGCGCGGGTTCGGGCCGCGACGCCGTCGGCGACCGGCGGGGCAGGAACGCGGCGACGGCCAGCGCGATCAGCGCCGCGGCCGATCCCGTGCCCAGCACCAGGCGGAACCCGTTCTGCGACGGCAGGGTGGCCGGGCCGAAGGAGATCGTCAGCCGGGCGAGGACCAGCCCGGCCGTGGCGCTGGAGACCGACGTGCCGATCGACCGCATCAGCGTGTTGAGGCTGTTGGCGGCCGCCGTTTCCGACACCGGCACCGCACCCATCACGAGCGACGGCATCGCGCCGTAGGCGAGCCCGATCCCGGCGCCGATGACGCACGAGATCAGCACCAGGTGCCAGATCGCGCTCATCAGCACGATGCCGAGCGCGTACCCGGCGGCGACGACCACCGCGCCGAGCATCAGCGTCGTCTTCGGGCCGCGGGTGGCCGAGATGCGTGCGGACACCGGGGCCAGCGCCATCATCACCAGCCCGGACGGCGCCATCACCAGGCCCACCGCCAGCATCGACTTCCCGAGGCCGTACCCGGTGGCCGCCGGCAGCTGCAGCAGCTGGGGCAGGACCAGCGACATCGCGAACATCGCGAAGCCGAACACCGCGGAGGCGATGTTGGTCAGCAGCACCTGGCGCCGCGCGGTCGTCCGCAGGTCCACCAGCGGCCGCGCGGTCCGCAGCTCCCAGCGGCCCCACAGCAGCAGGACGACCACGGCGGCCGCGAACAGGCCCAGCGTCGCCGCGCTGCCCCAGCCCCAGTCGGCGCCCTTCGAGATGGCCAGCAGCAGGCACACCAGCGCGACCGACAGGCCGGCCGCGCCCGGTACGTCGAACCGGCCGCCGGTGCGGACCGGCGACTCCGGCACGAGCGCGACGACCAGCGCCGTGACGACCACGCCGAGCCCGGCCGCGGTCCAGAAGAGCGCGTGCCAGTCGGCGTTCTCGGCCAGCAGCGCGGCCGCGGGCAGACCGAGCGCGCCGCCGACGCCAAGCGACGCGCTCATCAGCGCCGTGGCGGAGCCGAGCCGTTCGGCGGGCAGCTCGTCGCGCATGATGCTGATCCCGAGCGGGATGACGCCCGCGGCGAGGCCCTGCAGGGTCCGCCCGGCGACCATCGGCACGAGGCTGTCGGAGAGCGCGCCGATGGTCGAGCCCACGACGAGCGCGCCGAGGCTGACGAGCAGCATCCGCCGTTTCCCGTACATGTCGCCGAGTCGGCCCATGGTCGGCGTCGCGACCGCGCCCGCGAGCAGGGTGGCGGTGATCGCCCAGGTGGCGTCGGCCGCGGAGGCGTGCAGGAGCCCCGGCAGGGCCGGGATCAGCGGGATGACCAGCGTCTGCATCAGCGAGACGGTGATGCCCGCGAGGGCGAGGACCGCGACGACGAGGTTCGCGCGCGGTGACGCCTCCCCGGCGGCTCCGGACGGATCGGGCACGAGCAGTCCTCCGAAACGGTGATTAAATCAGTCGCTTGACTTAGCGTAGCAGCCTCCGGTTGACTGCCGACCGACCGACGGCCACCGCGGAGGAAAGATGACGACCACCGAGATCCCCGAGTTCCCGATGCCCCGGGCCGCGGGCTGCCCCTTCGACCCGCCGCCGGCCGCCCGCGCGCTGCAGGAGGCGGCCCCGCTCGCCCGCGTCCGGCTGTGGGACGGCAGCACGCCGTGGCTGGTGACCCGCTACGCCGACCAGCGGGCGCTGCTGGTGGATCCCCGGGTCAGCGCCGACGCCACCCGGCCCGGGTACCCGAGCCCCGCGCCGCTGCCGGAGGGCGGCACCGGGATCGGCTTCATCCTGATGGACAACCCGGAGCACGCGCGGCTGCGCAAGATGGTGACGGCGCCGTTCACGATCCGCCGGGTCGCCGCGCTGCGCCCGGCCGTGCAGCGGATCGTCGACGACCTGATCGACGAGCTGCTGGCCGGCCCGAAGCCGGTGGACCTCGTCGAGGCGTTCGCGCTGCCGGTGCCGTCACTGGTGATCTGCGAGCTGCTCGGCGTCCCGTACGCCGACCACGGCTTCTTCCAGGAGAACAGCAAGGTCATCGTCCGCCGCGACGCGAAGCCCGAGGAGCGGGCGGCCGGGCACCAGGCGCTGATCGGCTACCTCGACCGGCTGGTGGGGGTGAAACTCGAGAATCCGGCCGGCGACCTGCTGTCCGGACTCGCCGCCCGGGTCGCGGCGGGCGAGCTGACCCGGGCCGAAGCGGCGCAGATGGGCGTCCTGCTGCTCATCGCCGGCCACGAGACGACGGCGAACATGATCGCGCTCGGCACCCTGGCCCTGCTGGAGCACCCGGACCAGCTGGCGCTGCTGCGCGAGAGCGACGACCCGGCGCTGGTCGCGTCGGCGGTCGAAGAGCTGTTGCGCTACTTGAACATCACGCACAACGGCCGCCGGCGCGTCGCGCTGGAGGACATCGAAATCGCCGGCGGGACGATCCGCGCGGGCGAGGGCCTGATCCTGGCGAACGACCTCGCCAACCGCGACCCGGAGGTCTTCCCGGACGGCGACCGGCTGGACCTGACCCGCGACGCGCACCGCCACGTGGCCTTCGGCTTCGGCGTCCACCAGTGCCTCGGCCAGCCGCTGGCCCGGCTGGAGCTGCAGGTCGTCTACCGCACGCTGTACCGGCGGATCCCGACGCTGGCGCCGGCCGCCGGGCTCGGGGAGATCCCGTTCAAGCACGACGGGTCGGTGTACGGCGTGTACGAGCTGCCGGTCACCTGGTGAGTCAGACGCTGCGCAGCACCGAAACGACCGCGCCCAGGATCACCGCGCGGTCGCCGTCGATGACGTCGTAGGCCGGGTTGCGGGGCTCGAGGTACACGTGGCCGTCGCGGCGGCGGTAGACCTTGACCGTGGCCTCTTCGTCGATCATCGCGGCGACGATCTGGCCCGAGTGGGCCTCGGACTGCTGCTTGACCACGACGATGTCGCCGTCGCAGATGGCCGCGTCGATCATCGAGTCGCCGCGGACGCGCAGGCCGAACACCGTGCCGCGGCCGGTGAGGTCGCGGGGCAGCTTGAGGACGTCGTCGGTGTGCTCGACCGCCGAGATCGGCGTGCCGGCGGCGATGTCGCCGACCACGGGCACCGGCACCGAGTCGCCGTCTTCGGCCGTCGCGGAGCCGGTGAGGAACGCGCGCACGTCGATCGGCCGCGACACCGTGGCCCCGCGGCGCAGGAAACCCTTGTCTTCGAGGCTCGCCAGGTGCTTCGAGACCGACGACGTCGACTGCAGGCCGACGGCCTCGCCGATTTCGCGCGTGCTGGGGGAGTAGCCGTGCTGGACCACCCAGTCGCGGATCGCCACCAGGATCCGCTGCTGCCGCTCCGGCAGGGCCGAAGGGTCGAGGTGCTCGAACGTGTCGTCGTAGGTGGTCACCGGCGTGATCCTAGAGGCACGCGCCCCGCCGCTTCCTGCCGGTCCGGCCGTCGCGGTCCCGCTCAACGGAACACCGGGTGACAGTTGGCGCCTTACCAACACCATTCTTTACTTTGCCAGCCGTTGACCTGGGTAACCGTTCGACGTATGGTCTAGACCACAATTTCCTTCGCTCGTAACCCTTCCCGTCGCGGCGGACCTCCCGTGGAGGCCGGGGCCGCGGCTTCGCCGTGCCCGGCGGCGGGAGGCGAGCCTGTCCCCGAAGGAGCTGCTATGAACCGCAAACTGGTCGCGGCCGCCGTGGGTGCTCTCCTCGCCCCGGTGCTGGTGGTGCTCAACCCCGCCGGGATCGCGAGCGCGCACGGCTACGTCAGCTCGCCGGCCAGCCGGCAGGCGCAGTGCGCCCAGCACGTCGTGTCGTGCGGGGCGATCCAGTACGAACCCCAGAGCGTCGAAGGGCCGAAGGGCCTGCAGTCCTGCAACGGCGGGGTGGCCCGCTTCGCCGAGCTCAACGACAACGGCAAGGGCTGGCGGGCCGCGTCGGTCGGCCGCACGGTGACCTTCAACTGGACCTTCACCGCCCGCCACCGCACGTCGAACTACCAGTACTTCGTCGGCGGCCAGAAGATCGCGGAAGTGAGCGGCAACAACCAGCAGCCGCCGTCGACGGTCGCGCACCAGGTGAACCTGGGCAACCGCACGGGCCGGCAGACGGTGCTGGCGGTGTGGAACATCGCGGACACGGCGAACGCGTTCTACGCCTGCATCGACCTGCAGGTGAGCTGAGCCGCGGAGTCCATTGTGGCCACCGGCCCTCCGGTCACGCGAGTTCGCCGGGTCCGGTACGCGCAACTCGCGTGACCGGAGGCGGATCTCGTGTGATCGGAGGGGGATCTCGCGTGATTGAGGGGGCATCTCGCGTGATCTGAGGGGCGACACGAGTTCGAGGCGGGTGGTGAGGGCGGCCGCGGGCCGGGATCCTGGGGGCATGGCCTTGCACGATCTCGGTGCCGCGGTGCGCCGGCTGCGCGAAAACACCGATCCCGCCTCGGCCGGGCTGCCGGGCGGGCGGCGGCGGACCCGCGGGTTGCGGCGGGAGGAGCTCGCCGAGCTGGCCGGGGTGTCCGCCGACTACATCCGGCGGCTGGAGCAGGGGCGGCGGCACCCGTCGGCCGGCGTGGTGACCGCCCTCGCCGGTGCGCTGCGGCTCGGGCGGGCCGACTACGAGCGGCTCTGCGCCCTGGCCGGGTACGCCCCGGTGGACGGGCAGGTGCCGCGCGAGGCCGGGCCGGCGGCGCTGCGGCTGCTGGAGCGGTTCGGCGGCACCCCGGCGTTCCTGACCGACGCGGCGTGGAACGTCGTGGCCGTCAACAGCGCGTGGTTCGCGCTGCAGGCCGGCGGGCCGACCGGGCACGACCGGGACTGGAACGTCGCCTGGCGCACGTTCCGCGACGCGCCCCGCGGGATCAGCCGGACCGACGAGCGCGCGGCCGGGTTCCGGGCCATGCTCGCCGCCCGGCTGCGGGACACCTCCCTGCGTTACCCCGCGGACCCCGCCCTCGCCGAGCTCGTCGACGAGCTGCGGAGCACGAGCCGGCCGTTCGACACCCTGTGGCGCGCTCCGGAACCGGTGGCCGCGTACGAGAACCGCGCGGTGTTCCGGCATCCGGACGGCGGCTCCATCACCCTCGACGGCGCTTTGCTCGACGTCCCGGGGGACGACCTGATGGCGGTGGTGCTCACGGCGGCACCGGGCTCGCCCGACGCGGCGCGGCTCGGCGAGGTCGTCAGCGCGTCGGGCCGGCCTTCCGTCGTCGAGGTGGGCCAAACCGGCCCAGGCTGATCGGGCGCGCGGCCGCGATCCTGGTGGCGAAGTGGATCACGGACGAAAGCGAGCGAACCCGATGAAGGCAGTGCGGTTCCACGAGTACGGCGACCCCGGTGTCCTGCGCCACGAGGACGTGGAGCTGCCCGTCCCCGGTGCCGGGCAGGTCCGGATCCGGGTCGCCGCGACGTCGTTCAACCCGGTCGACGGCACCATCCGCGGCGGCTTCATGCAGGGCCCGATCCCGGTGGTGCTGCCCCACACGCCCGGCATCGACGTCGCCGGCGTGGTCGACGAGCTGGGTGCCGGGGTAACGGCCTTCGAGGTCGGCACCGAGGTGATCGGCTTCCTGCCGATGGACAAGCCCGGCGCGGCCGCCGAGTACGTGCTCGCGCCGGCCGAGGTGCTGACACCGGCGCCGAAGACCGTCCCGCTGGCCGACGCGGCCGCGCTGCCGCTGGTCGGCCTCACCGCGTACCAGGCGTTGTTCGACCACGGCAAGGTGACCGCCGGGCAGCGGGTGCTCGTCAACGGCGCCCGGGGAGCGGTCGGCGGGTATGCGGTGCAGCTGGCCGAAAACGCCGGTGCCGGCGTGATCGCCGTCGACCGCACCACCGCCGACGTGTCGGCGGTGGTGCCGGAGCCGGTCGACCTGGTGCTGAACCTCGCCCCGGTCACCCCGGAGCAGCTGGCGGCGCTGGTGCCGCTGATCCGCCCGGGCGGGGTCCTGGTCAACACGACGGTGTGGATGCCCGCGCCGGGCGACGAGGAGCGCGGCGTCCGCGGCATCGACCTGTTCGTCCGCAGCGACGCCGATCAGCTGGCCCGGCTGGTCGCCTCGGCCGACCGCGGCGAGCTGCGGATCGACGTCGCCGAGCGGGTGCCGCTGCCCGAACTGCCCGCCGTGCACGCCCGGGCCGCCGAGGGCGGCGTGCACGGCAAGGTGATCGTCGTCGTAGCGGCCGCTAACGGGTGAAGGTGAACCAGTTGACGTTGACGAAGTCCGCCGAGCCCCCGGAGAAGGTCAGGTAGAGGTCGTGCACGCCGGTGGCCGGGGCGACGATGTTGGCGGGCACGGTCTGCCACTGCTGCCAGCCGCCGTTGTTCGCGAAGTCGATTTCGGCGATCACCGGGCCCGTCACGCTGTCCAGGCGGGCCCGGATGGCGCCGCTGACCCCGGCGGCCGCGCCCGAGGCGAGGCGCGCGACGAACTGGTTCGGCGAGCTCGCCCCGAAGTCGACGCGGGCGTACTTCAGCCAGTCGCCGTCGGCGATCCAGCCGACGTCCACCCCGCCGCCGGTGTCGGCGCACGACTCGTTCTGGGTGCCGTTCTGGGCGTTGTAGGCCTCCGCCTGGATCGTGGCGTACGCGCTCGTGCCGCCGGAGCCGGGCGGGGTCGTGCCGCCGCCCGCGCCCGGCCCGAGCGAAACCGTCCAGGACGTCGGGGCCGGGTCCTGGAGGTGGCCGTCGACGGGCTGGGCGCCGGTCGGGCCCACGTCGTCGTACGGGAAGGCGTAGCCGATCGACGCGTACTGGTGCACCAAGCGGGCGTAGTGGTTGGTGGTGGCGTCCCGGTAGTACTGCGAAGGCGCGACGCCGTCGGGCTGGTTGTTCCCGCCGGCCACCAGCAGGCTGCTGCGGTTCAGCGCGGCGGCCAGCCGGGCGGCGACCGCGCCGCGGGCGTCGCTGCCGGAGTTGTACAGCGGCCCGCTCGCGCAGCCGAAGATGTCCGCCGCGCTCGGCTTGGTGAACGGCACGCCGTTGGTGTTCAGGCCGGCGAACACGATCGCGTCCCCGCTGACCGTGCCGGTGTAGGAGCCGATGCCGCCCTGGCCGTTGATCGTCAGCGGCGTCGACCGGTAGTGGTCCCAGACGGCGTTGAGGTAGTTGGTCCAGTAGCCGCCGAAGTCGACGGGGGAGTGGCCCGGCGCGAGCACCCGCACCACCTTGCCGGAGGAGTCGGTGACGACCAGCCGGTCCCACGGCGCGCCGTCGGCGTTGTGCTGCGCGCGCAGGCCGTCGGCGATACCGCCGAGGGCACCGTCGGGCAGCGGGCTGACCGACTGCGCGCCCGCCGCGCCCGTGGTGGCCATCGACACCGGCAGCGCCACCATGTCGACGTAGCTGATGTTCGCGTAGAGGTTCGCGCTGTTGTAGGTGAACTCGCAGAAGGTCCAGTTCGTCTGCCAGTTCGGGTCCGCGCTCGCGAACCCCGGCTGCACCAGACCCGGCCCGGGGTTGACGAAGAACTGGATCTTCCGGTCGACCGAGAACCACACCCGGCCGCCGATGAGGTAGTCGGTCAGCGGCACCGTGACCTGGGAACCCGGGCCACCGAGCGGGATCGCGTAGTCCGGGATCGGCGTCACCGGCGCGGACGGGTTGGCCAGCGGCTGGAACCGGCCGTCGGCGGTGACGAAACCGGGACGGCCCGCGGTGTCCGCGCCGCTGATGTAGGCGTAGACCGTGCCGCTGCCGGAATTGTTCTTCAGCGTCAACGGCAAGGCCGCCGCGGCGCGGGCTTTCGGCGCGGTGACGGCGGACCACAGCGGCGTGCTCGCCGCGGCGGCGACCAGGCCGGCGGTGACGAAGGTACGCCTCGACAGCATGGCACCTCCTCGAAGGCGGGCGGCTTCCGCGGGGCCGGCGGGCCCCGCGTCCACCGGGAACGGTGACCGGACGGTAGGTACGCGTTGCGCCGAGGTCAATGTCCCGCGGACCCGCTCGGGTACGGACGGCCCTCCACACTGCCCTTTGTGGCCCGGACCACCGATCGCGGTGGTCCGGTGGGCGTCCGATGTGGACGGTGCGCTCAGTGGTCGCGCGGGGCGGGGAGCCCGGCGGCGGCGAGGGCCGTCCAGAGCGGCGTCCCGCCGACCCGCGGGGTCCCCAGCCCGTCGACGAACCGGCAGCCGAACGCGGCGGCGGTCAGGGTCGTCGCCCGGCCCCGTGCGTCGACGAACCGGAGCTCGAAGCTGGGCCCCATGTCGGCGGTGCAGGCGAGGTCCGACGGTGGTTCCGGCAGCTCGCACGCCGTGGCGGCGACCTTCTTGATCGCGGCGACGTCGGTGGTGCGGGCTCCGGCGGCGGCGGTTTCGGAGGCGGTGGGCAGGGGCGGGTACAGCGGCCCGCTCACGACGAGTTCCCGGGGTTCGTAGGACGCGGAGCACAGCGCCGACGTCGACGCGGGCCGTGCGTTGGCGCCGCACGCGACGGCTCCCGAAACGACGGCGCCCACGACGAAGACCACGGCCGGGACAACGGACAGCCTGCGCATGCCAGACGCCTCCTTCGGTTCCATTGCCACGAGGACGGAACCACCCGGCCGCCCGGTTGCACGGCCGGTGCTCGCCCGATCGGGCGGAGAACCGCCGGTGCGGGCCCGGCGGCCCGGTTCGTGAGTACCGTGGATCGCGGGGGGACCGGGGGAGCGGCCGGTGACCGGCCCGCTCGCGTCCGCGCACGAATCGGCCGCGCACCCGGGAGGAGAAACCCATGACCGTCGGCACGGACACCCCGCGCCTGCCGTTCGACCGGCCGAACGTCCTGGAAATCGCACCGCTGTTCGAGGTGCTGCGCCGCCGGGGCCCGGTGGTGGCGGTGACCACGCCGGCCGGGGACCCGGCCTGGCTGGTGACCGGGTTCGACCAGGTTCGCGCCGCCTTCACCGATCCGCGGTTCGGGCGGTCGCACCCGGCGCCGGAAGAGGCGTCGCTGCTGTCGGACGCCGTTTTCCTCAGCCGTCCGCAAGGCGACCACGAGACCGAGCACGTGCAGCACGAGCGGATGCGGCGGCTGCTCGTGCCCGCCTTCTCCGCCAACCGGATCCGCCGGCTCGCCGGGCACATCCAGGAGCTCGCCGACGGCTGCTTCGCCGCCATGGAACGCGCCGCCCGCGGCGGCGAGCCGGTCGACCTGCACGAACACCTTTCGTTCCCGCTTCCGGTGCTGGTGATCTGCGAGCTGCTCGGCGTCCCGTACGAGGACCGCGAGCTCTTCCGGAGGCTGTCGGACCGGATGAGCCGGATGGACATCGGCACCGGCTCGGACGCCGCTCTCGACGAGTTCGCCGCGTACATGAGCCGGCTCGCCGCCGCCAAACGCCGCGCTCCCGGCCAGGACGTCGTCTCGGACATGGTGCGCGCGCAGGCCGCCGATCCGACCTTGGGCGACGACGACCTCGCCCGGCTCGCGGCCGGCCTGTTGTTCGCCGGCCACGAAACGACGGCCAACCGGATCGACCTCGGCGTCCTCTACCTGCTCACCGACCTCGCCCGCCGGGACGCGCTGGCCGCCGACCCCGAAAACCGGGTGCACGGCGTCGTCGAGGAGATCCTGCGGATGGCCGCCCCGAGCGGGCTCGGCGTGCTGCGGTACGCCCACGAGGACGTCGAGCTCGGCGGCGTGCGGATCGCGCGGGGCGACGCGCTCGTCCTGTCGATCGCCGCGGCCAACCGCGACGAAACCGTGTTCCCCGCCGCGGAGACGTTCGATCCGGAGCGCAAGCCGAATTCGCACGTCTCCTTCGCCTACGGTGGCTGGTTCTGCATCGGCGCCAGCCTGGCGCGCACCGAGCTGCGGGTCGTGTTCGGGTCGCTGTTCCGGCGGTTCCCGGGGCTGCGCCTGGCCGTCGGCGTCGATGAACTCCGGATCCGGGCCAACCGTGTCACCGGGGGAGTGGACCGAGTGCCGGTCCTCTGGTAGACCAACGGCGGTCGGGAGCGGAGGAAAAGACGTGACGTTGTGGGACAAGCTCGGGATGGACGCCAAGCTCATCAAGGTGCTGGAGGAGATCCCGCCGGGTCCGGACGCCGAGGAGTTCGGCCGCGCCTACGTCACGATCCACCAGCTGGCCGTCGAGCTGGACCAGCGGTTCCCGGAGGTGCGCAAGCAGCTGGACGTGCCGCTGGGCGGCGGCGCGACCCGGCACGCCGGGCTCGTCGAGCTGCTCGGCAAGGAGCTGGTGGACAAGATCAAGCGCTACGGCGACGTCTACCCGATCGAAGCCGCGCAGCTGTCGTCGGTGCGGTTCCGTGAGGTGCGGCTGCGCGGCCCGGGCGGCCGGGACCTGGTCGGGGCGTCGAAGACCGACCTGCCGCTGATCCGCCTGCGGCCGAAGGACTGACGCGGTGCTCCCGCCGCCGGTCCGGGTCCTGGTGGCCGATCGCGACCCGGCGGTGCGGGGCCGGCTGAGCACGGCCCTCGACGAGGCGGACGGCATCGAGCTCGTCGGCGCGGCCGGGGACGCGGCGGCGGCCCGGGTCACCCTCCGCCGCCGGTTGCCGGACGTGCTGCTGCTGGACCTGCGCCTGAGCCCGCCGGAGGAGTTCCCCCGCCGCCCGGCGGTGGTGGCGCTGGTGACGTTCGACTCGGACGCGCGCATCCTGCGTGCCCTCCGCGACGGCGCGGCGGGGTTCCTCCTGCGGTCGGCCCGCCCGCGGGACCTGGTCAAGGTGGTGCGCCTGGCCGCGGACGGCCACCTGGTGCTGTCCCCGGACGCCTCCCGCAGGCTGGTGTCGGCGTCGAGCCGGCTGTCCGGCCCCCGCGACGAACGGATGGCGGCGGTGGACCGGCTCTCGGCCGTGGAGACCGAGGTGCTGGTGGCGGTGGGTGCGGCGCTGACGAACGCGGAGATCGCGCAGCGGCTGGAACTGCCGGAGCCGGTCGTGCGGGAGCACGTGGCCAGGATGGTGCGGAAGCTGGGGTGCGCGCACCGGACGGGTGCGGGGTTGCTGGCCTACGAGCGCGGGCTGTGCCGCCCGGGCGGCCCGTGACCGGCTCTTTCCCGACGTCGGACGCCGGGAAAGAGCCGGTCGGGTCAGGCGCTCAGAAGCCCGCGAGGCCGTTCGGCACGCCGGCTCCCGTCGGGGCGTCGTAGCCGGGGCCCGCCACGCACAGGTAGTCGCCGCCGCACTTCTTGCCCGCGCCCGCCGGGTCGTTGTTCCCCGTGGTTACGTCGGTGAACGACCCGGCGTTCGCGTACAAGTCCGCCGGCTGAACGGCGCCCGCGTGCCCGGACCGGCCGATCAGGCCCGCGACGAAGGGCGCCGATGCGCTCGTGCCGCCGGCCGGGAGCCAGCCGCCAGCCTCGGCGTAGTGGATCGCGATGTCCTCGGCCGCCGCCGCCACGTCCGCGACGGTTCGCTTGCCGCAGTGGGTGTCCTTCTGCCACGCCGGTTTCGCGACGTAGGCCGAACAGCCGCTGCCGCCGTAGGTCCAGGCCTGCTCCGCCCAGCCGCGCGGGGAGTCCGGGTCACGGGCCAGCGACGTCCCGCCGACCGCGACCGTCGAGGTCAGGACCGCCGGGTAGCTCGCCGCCGTGAAACCGCTGTCGCCGGAGGAGGCCACCACCGTCACACCCGGGTGCCGGTAGTGGCTCGCGTACGCCAGCGGTGCCCCGCCTTCCCGGGCGCCGTAGCTGTTCGACACGACCTTCGCACCCAGGCGCACCGCGGTGTCCTCGGTCTCCGCGAGGTCGGCGAACCCGGGCGAGTTGCCCTCCACGACCAGGATCCGGCACGAGGGGCAGGCCGCCGACACCATCGAGACGTCCAATGTGGACTCCAGGGCCCAGCCGAAGTTCACCTCCGGCAGCGGGGCCGCCGCGCCCTGCTGGTTCACCTTGCGGAAGCAGCCGTTCGCCGTCGTGCACGGCGGCAGGCCGTACTGCGCCCGGTAGGCGGCCAGGTCCGCCTCCAGATCCGGGGCGTCGAAGGCGATCGAGATGCCGACGACCGCGTCCGGCCCGGCCTGGTCCGGCAGCCGGTAGGCCGAGGCCAGGTCGTCGGCACCCCAGCCGGCCGGGCCGAAGGCGCGTGCCGCATCCGGTGTGTAGGTGGTGAGGCAGCGCAGCACGCCCGGCTGCTCCGGGCACGCCGCTCGCGGCCCCGGCGCGGCACTCGCCGCCGGCGTCACCACGCCGGCGGCCGCAACCGCGGCCGCCAGCACTCCCAGCCATCTTCTGTTCACTGTGGACAGTCCCCTCATGACGCGTAGACGTGGTAGGCGGCGGTGATCGTTTCGGCGATCGTCGCCCCGGCGGCGTCGGCCGCCGTGACGCGCAGGGAGACGTCGATGCCGCGGAAGGTCTCCGTGGTCGCGGCGAAGCCCGCGTGGAAGACGCCGTCGCCGCGGGCGGTGACGGTCGCGTCCTGCCAGGTCGTGCCGTTGGTCGAGTACTGCACGGTTGCGGCCGTCACCGGCGAACCGGTGCTCTGCTGCAGGTGCCCGACCGTGAGGTCGAGGCCCTGCGGGCCGGACGCCGTCGACCCGTCCGGCCGCAGCCCGCCGACGGCGTACTGCAGCGTCAGCAGCGGCTCGACCGCGCAGTTCCGGTCCGGCCCGTCGCCCCCGCGGGCGCAGTACAACGCCGGCGGCAGCGTCGCGCCTTCGACGTGCCGCGACGGCCACGTCCACTCCGTGTGGCTCGCGGTGCTCTGGTGGTACATCGGTCCGGTGCGCCCGGCGTCGACCGTGAGCCCCAGCGTCGACGGCCCCGCACCGGCCTCCGCCGCGAAGGCGGCCTCGTAACCACCCGACGGGGTGCCCTCGGCGATGGTGGTGCCGTCCTGGGTGAGCCGGTAGTGCCCGGTGACGGTGTCCCGCGGCTCGCCGTAGTAGCCGAAGCCCAGGTGGCCCGGCTGGTTGTCGCTGAACGGCGTGATCGAGAACCGCAGCAGGTCACCGGCCCGCGTCGCCGCCGGCAGCGTGTAGACCGTGGGGTCGGCGGGCAGCGCCACCCCACCCGCCGGGTGCAGCGGGAAGCGGTTCCAGTCCTCGGTGACCGACGAGCCGCCCCGGTAGGTGTGGAACGCCTCGTGCTGGCCGCCCGCCCAGCCGGGGAACGGCCCGGGCTGGACGTACTTCGACATCCCCCCGAACCACGCCAGGTCCGGCGCGGCCGAGACGTACTCGGTCTGCTTGCGGGGCAGCTCGATCGGGTGCGACGGCCGGCCGCTGACGTCCTCGAACGAGAACATCCCGCTGCGCTGGCGCAGGCCGAGCGAGGAGTACTCGCTGAAATAGGTGGCGTCGACCGCGGCGACGTCCTTCGCCGTGATCACGTACCGCTGCTGCGGGATCACCCCGGTGCTCGCCTTCTGCAGCACGTATTCGTACGGCGTGCCGGGCCCGGGCGGGGACACGAGCCTGCTGTACGGGTAGGTCTGCAGCGCGCCGGTGCGCACCGGGGTGCTCGTGGGTGACACCGAAATCGGCACGCCGGGCCCGGCGTCGAAGTCGACCAGCAGTGCCGGCCCGGTCTTGGCGGCCCGGCGGAACAGGAAGCCGGTGTCGTCCAGCAGCGCCGGGCGCGGGGTCACCCAGGTCAGCTTGCTGGACGCCCGTTTCGCGTCGACGCGGACGGTGGCGTCGGCGGTCACCGTCAGCTCCGGCTGCGCGCTGAACCGCAGCTCGGTCGGGTTGCCGTCGGCGTCGGTCGTCCAGAACACGCCGAGCGCGCTGTAGTGGCCGTCCGGCACGCTGAACTTGGCCGTGCCGCCGAAGAAGTAGTTGAAGTTCTCGTCCGGGGCGAGGGTGTCGCCGTCGTCGGTGTTGTAGAGGAACGCGATGCCGGTGTCGGCGGGCCGGCCGGCGATGTCGGTGGCGTCGACGGACACCGTCCGCATCACCGACCGCGGCCGGACGGCCCGCCGCGACGGCGCGCCCGGCAGGGCGTACCGGACCCCGTCGGCGAACAACCCCTGGCCGCCGAACCGGCCGCGGGCGGTGTCCTCCTTGAACTGCTTCGCCAGCGCGGCCCCGAAGGTCGCCGGGTCCACCGGGGATTTCGCGCCCGCCAGCAGCGCCTTGACGTCGAACAGGCTCAGGTCGAGCCCGCGCCCGAGGTAGGGCAGCGCGGTGCCGGGCACCTCGTAGTCCCGGCCGCCGAGGCGCAGGTGCACCAGCGCCCGCGCCATCCCCTTTTCGGCGGCGGGCCGGACTTCGAAGGTGTCCCGGCCGTCCGGGGCGGTCCGGACGGTCACCCGGTCGCCGGTGGGCAGGGTGACGGTCGAGGGCGGCTCGGCGGCCACCGCCGTCGGCGGGGCGAGCCCGGTGAGCCCCGCCGAACCGGCGAGCAGGACCGCGAGTACCGAAAATCTTCTTCGCACTGGCACCTCCGTGTGGTGGTTGATCACCACTACCGACGAGCCAGCGGTCCCCGCCGTTGAGCCGGGTTCTCGATCTTCCGCGAATTACCCTGACCGGCCCAACGACGGACAGTGGCGTTGATCAGGACGACTCCGGCGACGCTGAGCGCGCCGCCCGCGAGGTCCACCCAGGTCGGCCTCTCGCCGAGCCAGGCGAAGGCCACCGCGAGCGCCACCGCGGGAACGAGGTAGAGGGCGGCCGTCGCGACCGTGAGCGAGTGCCGGGCCACCGCGTACCCCCAGGCGACGAACCCGGCCGCCGACGGGAACGCACCGAGGAACACCACGGCCAGTGTCGCTTCCGGCGGCGCCGTCGCGAAGGCGTGTACGGCGTCGGGCGCGAGCGGCGCGAGGAACAGCGTCCCGGCCCACATCGCGTAACAGGCGACCTCGAGCCCGGTGTAGTGCCGCAGCAACGGCTTGCTGCCGAGGTGGTAGACCGCCTGGACCGCGGCCGCGGCCAGCACGACCCACGCCGCGCCCGAGTAGCCCAGGCCGCCGCCGGTGGCGATGAGCGCGCTGCCGCCGAGCGCCACCGCGCTGCCCAGCAGCTTCGCCGCGGTGAGCCGCTCGCCCAGGAACGCGGCCGCGAGCAGCGCGCTGAACACCGGCGCCACCGAGACCAGCAGGCTCGCCGTGCCCGCCGGCACGTGCACCTCACCCCAGTTGAGCAGCAGCTGGTACGCGCTCATCCCGGCCAGCCCGCAGCCCGCGATCGCCGGCAGGTCCGCGCGGCGCGGGCGGCGCACGCCCAGCACGGGGGCGGCGAGCAGCAGCACGGCCGACGCCACCGCGAGCCGGGCGAACGACAACCCGGCGACGCCGTAGCCGTCCAGGCCCACCTTGATCGCGGGGAACGCCGACGCCCACAGGACGACGGTGACGGCCAATGCTGCGGTCGCTTTGAGCTTCACCAGTCCATCGTCGGCGGTACGATGCCGAAGTACCAGTTACTCTTTCTTGCCCGATGGGAAAGCCGGACTTCATGTTGGAGCTGCGTCGCCTGCGGGTCCTGCACGGGCTCGCCCAGCACCGGACCGTGGCCGCGACGGCCGCGGCCCTGCACCTGACCGGCCCCGCCGTTTCGCAGCACCTGGCCGCGCTCGAACGCGAGGCCGGCGTCCCGCTGCTGGAGAAGCGGGGCCGCACGCTCGCCTTCACCCCCGCCGGACGGCTGCTGCTCTCGCACGCCGAGGTGATCCTCGACGACCTCGCCGCCGCGGAGTCGGCGCTGGCCGCGGCGGCCGGGAACGGCGGCACCGGCACGGTCCGCGTCGCGGCCTTCGCCTCCGCGGCCCGGCAGCTCCTGCCGCGCGCCTGGGCCGGACCGGTGTCCCTGCGCCTGGTCGAGCAGGAACCCGACGTCGCGCTCGAGTCACTGCGCCGTCAGGACGTCGACGTGGCGGTCGTGCACAGCTATTCGCTCCTGCCGCGGGAAATCCCGCCGCGGTTCGCCGAGCGGGCCCTGCTCGACGACCCGGTGCTGCTGGCGCGCGACCCGGCCTCGCCGGGGCCGGCCGACGGCGAACCGGTGGACCTGGCCGCGTTCGCGGGCCGGCCGTGGCTGGTGCCGACGGCCGACCTCTCCTGCCACGCGATGATCCAGCGGGCCTGCGGCGCGGCCGGCTTCGTGCCGGAGGTCGCCGCGGAGTCCGCGGACTTCGCCGTCCTCGTCGCGCTCGCGGCCGCCGGCGCGGGTGTCGCGCTGGTGCCCGCCATGGCGCTGCCCGCCGGAACGCCCGGCGTCAGCCTGCACCCGCTGCGGGAACCGTTGACCCGCAGGGTGTTCGCGGTGACGCGGGCGGGACTGGCGCGGCGGCCGGACGTCTCGGCGGTACTGGACCGGCTGGAGCGGGCGGCGCGCGAAGCTAGTTCTTCTTCCGGGCCTGCTCGACGGCTTCCAGGAACGCCTTGACGCGGGCCAGCTTCCCGTACCCGTAGCGGAAGGTGTTGCCCGGCAGCTTGTCGCAGCCCATCGGCACGTTCGCCACGACCTCCGTGGGCGCGTCCGGGGTCACGAACACGACTTCGCCCGGCTTCCCGCGGGTCGCCTCCGTGTGCTTGACGTCGGTGAGCTTCGCGACCGGGAACCGGTGCGGCTTGTCGTCGGGGAGGAAGCCCAGCACCTTCGTGGCGACCTTGAGGGTGACGGTCCGGCCGTCGAAGTGGATCGACCGGCGCCGGTCCCGGACGTGGTGGGACTGCAACGGGCCTCCCGGCGGTCAGAGCGTCCGGCAGGTGAGCGCCGGGCGGGCGTCGGCACTTCCGTTCTGCGTCAGGGCGATCAGGCCGAACGTCGTGGTCTTGTCCGCGTCGAGCTTCGCGTTCCAGGCGGCGTTTTCGACCGTCACCGTGGAACCATCGACCGAGAAGGTGCCGTTCCACAAGCCGCTGATGCGGTGACCGGCGGGCAGCTGCCAGCGCACGCTCCAGCCGGACAGGCCCGCCGTCCGGTCGTTGCGCACCGTCACCTCCACCTGGTAGCCGCCGGGCCAGGAGTTCGTCACCTGATAACGCGCGGCGCAGCCGAGGTCGGCGGGGGTCGTCGGCGCCGGGTTCGAGGTCACCGGAGCCGGGGGAGGGGACGGGACCGGTACGGCGACGGTCGTCGTGTCGCCGGGGACGAGCACCGTGCCGATCACCACCCCGAGGGCCAGCAGGACCGCTCCGGCCGCGGCCAGGACGAGCCGGCGCCGCGGACGGCGGACGCGCAGCAGCCGGGTTCCGGCGCGGGGCCGCGGCCGCGGCGGCGGCAGGGGACGGCCGTCGGTGACCGCTTCGAGCAGCTCCTGGACCTCCGCCATGGCCGGGCGCGCTTCGGGGTCCCGCTGCAGCATGCGGGTGAGCACTTCGGCGAGTGGCCCGCGGTGGCGCGGCGGGACGATCTCCTCCTTGCCGATGCGCAGCAGGAGCGTGATCGCGTTGTCGTCGTTGCCGAACGGCGGAGCGCCCTCGAGCGCGCGGTAGAGCGTCGCCCCCAGGGAAAAGACGTCGGACGGGAAGCCGGCTTCGCGCCCGCCCGCGACTTCCGGGGCCAGGTAGGCCGGGGTGCCCGCGATGAAGCCGCCGCCGGTCACGGTGCCTTCGCCGGTGGCCCGCGAGATGCCGAAGTCGGCGATCTTCACCACGCCGGACTCGGCGAGCAGGACGTTGCCGGGGGTGACGTCGCGGTGCACGACACCTTCGGCGTGCGCGGCCGCGAGCGCGGACGCGATCGGCGCGCCGATGCGCGCCACCTCCTCGGCGGGCAGGGTCTCCCGGTCGAGCAGGACTTCCGCCAGGCTGCGCGAAGGCAGGTACTCCATCACCAGGTAGGGCCCGCCGGGCGCCTCGACGACGTCGTGCACCGTGATGGCGTGCGGGTGGCGCAGGCGGGCGGTCAGCCGCGCTTCGCGCAGGGCGCGCTCGCTCGCCTGGGCGCTCGCGGCCGGCCCGAGGGCGGCGTCGTAGTCCAGCTGCTTGACCGCGACGACCCGGTCGAGGCGCTCGTCGCGGGCGCGCCAGATGACACCCATCGAGCCCTGGCCGATCCGCTCGGCCAGCCGGTAGCGCCCGGCGATCAGCTCTCCTGCGTCGGTCACGCGACCTCCCCGGCTTTCCCCAGAGCACACGGATGCGGGCGGCGATCGGTTCGAGCCTAACGGCCTGCCCGCCGCCGCGCGACGGACAGGCCGGGCTCAGGCCCCGGGCCGGTGCAGCTGGTCCCACGCCGGGACGTACGGCGTGAACCGCAGCTTCATCCCGGCCTCGGCCGGCAGCTTGTCCGCCTTGCGGGCGTTGCAGCTGCGGGCCGTGCCGCCGCACGCGGCGACCGTGTTGAGCCAGTCGGTCCGGGCGCCGCCGCGGCTCAGCGGCGTCACGTGGTCGATCGTGGTGGCGCGCTGCCCGCAGTAGGCGCAGCGGTGGCCGTCACGGACCAGCACGCCGCGCCGTGACCAGCGCGGCGGCTGCGTATATCGCCACTTCATGACGACGTACCGCAGCAACCGCACGATCTTCGGGCGCGGGAACAGGCCGTACGCGAGACCCTCCTCGGCCTCGTGGATCTCGGCGACGTGGCGGACCAGCATGCGGATCGCGTGCGGGACCGAAACGGTCTGCAGCGGCTCGTAGCCGGCGTTGAGGACGAGTACCTTCACGGCGCACCTTTTCCTTCGTGAAATCCGGAAAACTTGTGCGCAACATCGTCGCCGAGCGGCTTGACCTGCGTCAATCGTGTTTCACCGCAGCGGATGGCTGCGGAAGAACCGCCAGATGACCGGGGTGGCGTCGATGACCGTCGGCGTCGCGGAGTCGTTGTTGGGCCGGGTGCTGGGCCAGACGTGCCCGGCCCCTTCGACGCGGTAGTGCTCGAGGGCGCAGCCGAGCCACTTCTGCGCGACGACGCCCGCCACCGGCGTCCACGACACCGGGTCCGGACGGCAACCGTCCCTTGTGGACCACGCGGCCAGCCAGTCCGGGATCGCGGGCAGGCCCTTCGCCGGGTTGCCGTCGTAGGGGATGGTCGTGTCGGCGGTGCCGTGGAAGTCGAGGATCGGCACCGATCGGCTCGGGTGGCAGGCGCCGCCCTGCGGGTAGAACGCGCCGGACACCGGGGCGAACGCGGCGATGCGGCCGGGCAGGCGGCAGGCGAGCACGCCGACGAACCCGCCGCCGTTGGACTTGCCCGCCGCGTAGATCCGCCGGTTGTCGACGCACAGGGTGCGCTGCAGCGCGGTCAGCAGGTCCCCGGTGAAGAGCACGTCGTCCGCGGCGGCCGAATAGGGTGCGCCGGTCCAGGCGGACTCGCCGTCGGTGCCGATCAGGCCCTGAGGGTAGACCGCGATCGCCTCGAGCGCCGAAAAGCCGGACAGCTCCTCTTGGTACTGCGACGTCCGCTTGTGCCCGTGGAAGGAGAGGACCAGCGGGTACGGCCGGTGCGGGTCGTACTGCGCGGGCAGGTGGACGGTGTATTCGCGGTCGAGGCCGCCCGAGGTGACGTACCGGGTGGTCGTCACCCCGGCCGGGAAGCCGGGCGCGCGCCCGCAGCCGGTGGTGCGGACGGGGTGGCCGGTGACGCCGGCCGCGGCGGCGGGCGCGGCGAAGGCGGTGGTCAGGGCACAGACCGCCGCGAAGACGGCGGTCCAGCGAGGCAGGCGTCCGGGCACTCGATCCTCCTTGATCGACAGCGGGGCGTGGCCAGCTTCACACCGGGAGCGCGCCCGTCCCAGATTGCGTTCATAAAGTGCGCGGTCACGCACTGTCGAACCCGCTCGGTAGGATCGACCCAACGTCGGCCTTCGGACACGCGGAAAGGGATGGAAGTGACTGCCCCGATCGAGACGCTGGAGTTCCAGTCGGAAGCGCGTCAGCTGCTCCAGCTGATGATCCATTCGATCTATTCGAACAAGGACACGTTCCTGCGGGAGCTCGTGTCCAACGCCTCCGACGCCCTCGACAAGCTGCGGCTGGAGTCGTACCGCGACAAGGACCTCGAGGCGGACACCGCCGACCTGCACATCGCGATCGAGACCGATCCGGAGGCGCGGACCCTGACGGTGCGCGACAACGGCATCGGCATGACCCGCGAAGAGGTCGTCGCCCTGATCGGGACGATCGCCAAGTCCGGCACGGCCGACTTCCTGACCAAGCTCAAGGAGGCGAAGGACGCGGCGGCCTCGCAGGACCTGATCGGGCAGTTCGGCGTCGGGTTCTACGCGAGCTTCATGGTCGCGGACAAGGTCACCCTCGTGACGCGCCGCGCGGGCGGCGCCGAGGGCGTCCGCTGGGAGTCGACCGGCGAAGGCACGTACACGATCCAGCCGGTCGAGGACGCGCCGCAGGGCACCGCGGTCACGCTGCACCTCAAGCCCGAGGACACCGAGGACCACCTCTACGACTACACGTCCGCGGCGAAGATCCGCGAGATCGTCAAGAAGTACTCCGACTTCATCACCTGGCCCATCCGGATGAAGGGTGACGGCGAGGAGGCGGAGGCCGAGACCGTCAACTCGATGAAGGCGCTCTGGGCGCGCTCGTCGAGCGAGGTCACCGAGGACGAGTACCACGAGTTCTACAAGCACGTCAGCCACGACTGGCAGGACCCCCTGGAAACGATCCGGCTGCAGGCCGAGGGGACCTTCGAGTACCAGGCGCTGCTGTTCCTGCCCTCGCACGCGCCGATGGACCTGTTCCTGCGCGAGCGCAAGCGCGGCGTGCAGCTCTACGTCAAGCGCGTCTTCATCATGGACGACTGCGAGTCGCTCGTCCCCGAGTACCTGCGGTTCGTCAAGGGCGTGGTCGACGCGCAGGACCTCTCGCTCAACGTCTCGCGGGAGATCCTGCAGCAGGACAGGCAGATCCAGCTGATCCGCCGCCGCCTGGTGAAGAAGGTCCTGTCGACGGTCAAGACGATGATGACCGCCGACGCCGAGAAGTACGCCACGTTCTGGCGCGAGTTCGGCCGGGCGGTCAAGGAGGGCCTGCTCGACGACTTCGAGAACCGCGAAGCCATCCTCGAGATCTCGTCGTTCGCCTCGACGCACGACGCGGAGAAGCCGACGTCGCTGCGCGACTACGTCTCGCGAATGAAGGAGGGCCAGGAGCACATCTACTTCATGACCGGCGAGTCGCGCTCCGCGATCGAGAACTCGCCGCACATGGAGGCGTTCCGCGCCAAGGGCTTCGAGGTGCTGGTGCTGACCGACCCGATCGACGAGATGTGGGTCGACGCGGTGCCGGGCTTCGACGGCAAGCAGTTCCAGTCGATCGCCAAGGGCCAGGTCGACCTCGAGTCGGAAGAGGACAAGAAGGCCACCGAGGTCGCCCGCGAGCAGCGGAACAAGGACTTCGAGAGCCTGCTGACCTGGATGGGCACGGCCCTGGGCGAGACGGTCAAGGAGGTGCGCCTGTCGTCGCGGCTGACGACGTCGCCGGCCTGCATCGTCGGCGACACCCACGACCTGACCCCGACGCTGGAGAAGATGTACCGCGCGATGGGGCAGGAGCTGCCGCCGATCAAGCGCATCCTCGAGCTCAACCCGGAGCACGCGCTGGTCACCGGGCTGCGCGAGGCGCACGCCGCCCGCCCGGAGGACGAGGGCCTGGCCGAGACGGCCGAGCTCCTCTACGGCATGGCCCTCCTGGCGGAGGGCGGCGAACTGGCCGACCCGTCGCGGTTCATCAAGCTGCTCGCCGGCCGCCTGGAGAAGACCCTCTGAGAAGTGACCGGGCTCGTAACTCGCGTGATTGAGCCCGTGACTCGCGTGATCGGGGCCGGAACTCGCCGGTTCCGGCTCCGATCACGCGAGATCCGGGTCTGATCACGCGGGTTCCGGGTTTCGTCAGGGGGCGGCGTTCATCAGGTCGAGGGCGCTCTGCTGGCGGGCCGCGTCGGGCTGGTCGAACGGGCCCGCCCACAGCAGGCCGTAGGCGTCCGCGCTGTTCCGGTCGTTCGCGTACGCGGCGTTCGCCTGTCGTTGCAGGTAGGCCGTGTACGGGTGGTCGGAGAGGGCCGCGTTGAGCACCGCCAGGTCCCGCACGTAGACGCCTTTGAAGCTCGGGCCGTCTGCGCCGCCACCGCCGGCCGTCTCGCCCGGGTCGCGGAGGATGCCGCCGGGGTTGAGCGAGCCGTTCGTCGTCGACGCGTTCGCCATCGCGCGGGCCTTCGTCAGCAGGCTCGCGTCGCCGGTCGCGCGGGACAGCTCGGTCAGCGCCGCCAGCGGCACGCCCTGGTTGTACGACCACACCGCCTGGCCGTTGTTCGCGCAGGCCGACGTCAGGCCGTCGTTGACCAGGTTCGAGCCGTTGATCATCCCGCTGCCCGCGAACCACGTCCAGCCCGCCCGGGCCCGCGCCAGGTACACCGTGTCGCCCGGGATGCGGTTGTGCAGGGCCGCGTTCAGCTGGACGTAGAGCGAGTTCGGGATGGCGTTCTTGTAGGTGCGGCTCGTGCTCCACCAGACCCCGCCGCCGCAGACGCCGTCCCAGTAGGCGTACATGTGGTCGGCGTCGGCGCGGGCGGTGTTCAGGTACTTGCCGTCGCCGGTCAGGTCGTAGGCGTCCACCCACGCCAGGCCCCACCACCCGGTGTCGTCGAGGTAGTCGTTGCGGAAGCTGCCGCCCTGTGCGGCGAGGTTCTTCGTGTACGTCGTGTCGATCGCGTAGCGGTAGCTGCCCATGCCGCTGACCCGGACGTTGTCGATGACCGCGGTGAGCGCGTTGGCCGAGTTCCACCACCCGGTCGTGTCGAACAGGCCGGTGCCGAGGTTGTACCGCTCCATCAGCGCCGTGGCGGCCGCGGTGCGGCGGTCCCAGGCGTTCCACGTCGGACGCGCCCAGCCGGTGCAGGCGATCGAGCCCGAACCCGCCGGCTGCCCGCACGCCCGCAGCAGGCCGACGCCCTTGTTCGCCCAGTCGTCGGCGTTGTACATCAGCGTCCGCCAGCCCGTCGCGCCGGACGGCGTTGCGGTGTCGCCGAGCTTGCTGCCCGACGCCCAGGTGCGCCCGGCGTCGAACGAGCGGTCCAGCCAGACGTGGTCGCCTGCCGTGCCGCCGGTGATCGCCGCCCAGCCCATGGCGTCGCCGTCGTCGAGGTGCAGGGCGATCCTCCGGCCACCGACGCCGGCCGAAGAGCCTTCGCGGTCACCCGGCGAGGAGGCGGGATCCCGCGCGTCGCAGTACTTGTTGCAGATCGTGGCGGCGGCCGCGGCCGGCGTGGCGGTCGGCGTGGCGGCCAGGACGAGGGACAGCAGGGGGACAAGGAAGTGCATCGGTCACCTTCCGCGCTGAAGGGCGATGCTCCCCATTTTCCGGTGCCGATATTATTGGTCCAGTCCTTTTCGCGACAGGTTCCCGGACAGGAATTCACGCCCGCCGCGAGCCCAGCAGGAGCAGGCACAGCACCGCGATCCCGGTGACGAGCCCGGCGACCAGCAGCATCGGGTCCAAGGTCGACGGCGTGGCCGCGGTCGCCTGCTGGACGGCGGGCTGCGGGACAGGGGTCGCGGGTACGGAGGCGGGCGCAGCGGCCGCGGACGTGGTGGGCGGCGTGGCCACCGGTGCCGCGGCGGCCGGGGTGCCGGTGGCCGAGGTCCGTGGCGGCGTGGTCCGCGCAGTCGTGCTCGGCGGTGCCGACGTGGGCGCGGGCAGCACCGTCACCGAGGCCCGCATGTCCGGGTGCACCGAGCAGTAGTACTGGTAGGTGCCCGGCTGCCGGAACGTGTAGCTCCAGCTCTGCCCGGCCGACAGCTGCGGGCCGCGAAAGGCGACCGGCGCGCTCGTCGTGACGACGTCGTGCGGGGCTTCGTCGTGCTGCATCCAGGTGACGGTGTCCCCGGCCCGGACGGTCAGTGCCGCGGGGGAGTAGGCGTAGCCCTGCATCATCACCTGCTGCGTCGCCGCGGCGGCCGGGCTCGCGAGCGGCACGTTCAGCAGCACCAGCAGGCCGGCGACGAGAAGGGCGGCGCGCCTCATCGGACGAACTCGATCGCGATCTCGACCCGCAGCCGGCGCCGGGCGAGCAGCCGCACCGGCCACCTCGCGTGGGCCGGCTTCCGGCGGGCCGGGAGCACGTACCCGGTGGCCCAGACGACGAGACAGCCGGAGTCCCGGTACCGGACGTCGCCGAGCAGGCGCACGGCCCGCCCGGCCACCCGGCCTTCGACGGCGAACGACTCCTCGGCGACGCCGTCGGCGAGGAAAGTCAGCTCCTCGCCGCGGAACGCCCGGCCGAGGAACGGGACCGAGCCGGGGTCGAGGGTGACGGTGAGCGCCGAGCCGGGCGTCCAGTGCCCGCCGGTCGCGGCCAGCCGGCCGCGGAGCAGGGGCGGGCGCGGGGAAACCTCGATGACGCAGCGGTCGCGGCGCAGGGCGTAGCCGGTCGTGGCGGGCAGGACGGCGGTGTCGGACATGGGGACGGCCTCCGGAGAAGGGTGCGGGTGGCCCGGTCGCGCCGGGCCACCCGCGGGGATCAGCAGCTCGCCTGGGTGAGCAACGGCGTGAGCACGTTTTCGAGCCACACCGTGTGCGTCTTGATGTACTGGTCGAGGTTCAGCAGGTCGGTCACCTGCTGTCCCAGCGACGTCTCCAGGTGCGCGCTCTTGATGTGCGCGACGATCGGCGCGAGCGTGTCGGTGACGACCTGGCTCCCCGACCCGTCGAACGCCGGGGCGAGCACGGTTTCCAGCCACACCGTGTGGGTCTTGAGGTACTGGTCCAGGTTGAGGATGTCCTGCACCTGCTGACCGGGCGAGGTCTCCAGGTGCGCGCTCTTGATGTGGTCGAGGATCGGCTGCAGGACCGCCTTCGGCACGCAGGAGCCACCGGCCGGGGTGGACGGCGCCGGCATCGAGTGGCTCGGTGCCGAGGTCGGGGCGGACGTCGGGGTCGAGGACGGCGGGGCACTGGTGGGGGCCGCACCGGTCACGGTGACCATCGCCTTCATGTCCGGGTGGATCGAGCAGTAGTAGGAGTACTTGCCCGCCTTGGTGAAGGTGTGGCTGAAGGTCTGGCCGGTCTGCAGGGTCGGCGAGGTGAACTTCTCCGGCCCGTCGGTGACCACGATGTTGTGCGGCGCGGTGTCGTGGTTGGTCCAGGTCACGGTGTCGCCGACGGCGATCGTCAGGTCGGCGGGCGAGAACTTGTAGCCCATGGCCTCGACCGGCTTGCCGGACGGCGCCGCGGCCGGGGCGGCCCCGCCGGCCTGCTCCTGCACGAGTCCCTGGTACAGCGGGACGGCCAGCGGCCCCTGCCGGGCCAGCGCGGCGAGGTCGACGTTCGCGGCCGGGCTCGGTGCGGCCTGCTCGGTCTGCCCGCCGCGCAGCGTGGCGAGGCTGAACAGCGCCGTCGCCAGGGCGAGGACCGCCACGGCGACCGGCCAGTTCCGTCGTCGCCGCACCACCTCCGGCTGCTCGGGGGCGGTGGGGGTGGGGTTGTCCATCGAGGACTCCTTTCGCAGGGCGATCACCGGCCGGGACTGGCCGTGACGAGGAAGCTCGCCGCGAGGAGGACCACGAGCACGAGCGTGGTCTCGGCGGCGACGGAATGGACGAAGGGGCGGACGGTGCCGGCGTCCCCGCGCAGGACGACGGCGAAGTCGAGGCGGCGGCCCACCCAGCGGCGGCTGAACTGCGCGGCCAGCAGCACGACGGCGAGCACGGCCAGCTTGACCAGCAGCGTCCGCCCGTAGGCCGTGCCGAACACCCGGCCGACGGAGCCGACGGTCTGCGCCGCGAGCACCACCCCGGCGGCGACCACGACGGCGACCGACGTCATCGCCAGCTTCGAGTAGCGGGGGATCACGGAGGCCAGCTCTTCGGGGTCGCGGCGGGCCAGGACGCCGAACAACAGCACGGCCAGGCCGCCGACCCACGCCGAAGCGCCCGCGAGGTGCGCGAAGTCGGCGACCTGCGTCAGCCACGGCCGGGTGCTCTCCACGGCGTGGCCGGTGAGCCCGGTCGTGCGGAGCAGGCCGGCCAGGACCGCGCCGGCCCCGACGCGCCAGGGCAACGCCGTGGCGGCGTCCCGGCCGCGTTGCAGCAGCCAGGCCAGCACCACCGCGCCGAGCAGCCACAGCAGGGCCCTGGCGAACCAGATCCGGCCGAACTGGCTGTCCAGTGCCTGGCCGAGCAGGTCCCAGGCCAGTGCGTCACCGGCCGGGCGCTGCGCGGCCCACGCCGCCTGCAGGCCCAGGCCGGCGAGCGTGCCGAGCAGGCCGAGGACCCAGCCGGTGACCAGCACCGAACGGGTGCCGCGGTGGCCGGCGCCGGCGGGCCAGAGCACGGCCAGGAACAGCAGGCCGCCGGCGAACAGCGTGAGACCGGCGTAGTCGGCGGTGCGGGCGAGCACGTACCACGCCTTGACGGGTTCCACCGGCTCACCGTCCACTGGGGACAGTCGTGGCGGGCACCATCGCCGGTTCCAGGCCACCGTCGGGCGTGCGGCAGTAGCCGAGGACGAGCGCTCCGGCTCCGGCCGGCCCGGTGACCCCGAGCCCGGTGGTGACCGCACCGAGCAGGGGCAGCCCGCCGAGGGTGTCGAGGACCTGTTGCGGCACACCGGGTTGGCACGCGGGCACGTCGGTCCCGGGCGGCGGTGGCGCCGGCGTCGTCGGCTCGGGCGAGGACGGGGGCGGGGGCGGCGGGGTGCCGGGATCGGGGGAGCCCGGGTCCGGGACCGGCGCCACGCCGGTGTCGCCGGGCATCGAGGGCATCGGGTCCGCCGGCCGGTCGCCCACCGGCACCGCGGGCAGTGGGGATGCGGGGCCGCCGGTGGGCGGCTGGCCTGCCGGAAGTGGTTGCGGGCCCGGGGTGACCGGGGAGGTGGGGTGTCCGCCGTCCGCGACCACGGGCGGGGTGGCCGCCGCGGTGCCCGGGCGCAGGCCGATGCCGGACGCGTAGCCGACGACGACCACGACCGCGCCGGCCAGGCTCGCGGCGATGACGTGGTCACGGCGCAGGGCGGGTCCTCGCACGGTTTCGTCCTCCAAAGAACGGGAATGGCCCCTTCGGGAAAGCGCTTCACGGGCAATTCCGAGGCGGCGGAAAGAACGGGATGTGGGAGCAATAAACCAGCCGGTGTGTTTCGTGGGGTGATGTTCACGTGAAGGCCGGGTAAAGTCGAGCGGCCCGTCGACGGCCCGGCGTGGTGAGAAGCTGAGCCGAAGGCTGCTCCTGCTGGGCTGTTCGGGTGACCGATGATGCGGACCTTCGGAGTAATGGCCCGATTTGACCGGTTCCGCGGTGGTGGCGGTGAGAATTGCTTAACGCAGCCGTTTCACGGACCTCCGCCGTGCCATCGGGACCCCTCGTTACGGTTCGTTCGTCGTTCGAATTCCCGAGAAGGCGAGCAAACATGACTTTCCGCTGGTCTTTCCCGGTCCGGATCGCCGCCGCGCTGGCCGCGGCCGCCGGTGCGGTCCTGCTGTGCGCGCCCGCGGCGGACGCGCACAGCGTCCTGGTGTCGAGTTCGCCGTCCGCGGGCGCGTCGGTCGCCGCGGGGCCGGCCGAGGCGGTGCTCGAGTTCAACGAGCCGGTGGAGAACCGGTTCACCGAACTCGCGGTCCTCGGGCCCGACGGCGCATCGCACTGGGAGGCCGGTCCGGTGTCCGTTGTGGACGACCGGGTCTCCGCGCCGCTGCGTCCACTCGGGCCGGCCGGCGCTTACACGATCCACTATCGCGTCACGTCCGCCGACGGCCACCCGGTTTCCGGCACCGTCCCGTTCCGGCTCACCGTGGCGGGCCCGGCGACGGCGGTACCGGCCGCCGCGGCGGTGGGGCGGCCGGACGAGGACGGCCCGATGCCGCTGTGGCCGTGGATCACCGGAGGTGCCGTGCTGCTCGGCACCGGGTTCGCGGTGGCCAGGCGCCTGAGCCGCGTGGACGCTTGAGGCCGTGGCCGGGCGGGTATCCCGGCCCCATGACGAATCTCGACGACACCACGACCGCGAAGCTCGACGAATTCGTGCTGGCCCGGCTCGCGGAGGACGAAGAGCGCGTCCGGGCGGGTGAACTGCCGCTGATCGACGAGGCCGAACGGCGCGGACGGCTCCGGATCATGTACGCCGACGACGGCGACGGGCTGATCCTCGCCGGCGGGCCGGTCGAGGCGATGGAAGACCGGCACCCGGTGCCGTTCGCCGAGAAGGCCGAGTTCCTGCGCCGCGAGATCCGCGACGTCCACGACGACGCGTCCGTCAAGCTGATCGCGTCGGTGTACGAAGCCCACCCGGGCTGGCGCGACGAGTGGCGCCCGTGAGCCGATGCCCGCGCGGATCTTCGCCGACCGCGAAGACGGCGGACGGCGGCTCGCGGCCGAACTGCGGCGGCGGGCGTGGCCCGACCCGGTGGTGCTCGGGCTCGCCCGCGGCGGGGTGCCGGTGGCCGCCGTCGTCGCGCGGCGGCTCGGCGCCGAACTGGACGTCGCGGTCGCCCGCAAGATCGGCGCGCCGGGCCACCGCGAATACGGCGTCGGCGCGGTCACGCCGGACGGCCCGGCGATCTACGACGAGACCGGCCTGCGTGCGCTGAGGCTGACGGCCGCGCGGCTGGCGCGGGCCGAGGCGCGGGAGCGGGCGGAGGCCCGGCGCCGGCTCGAGCTGTACCACGCCGGCCGGGCGGCGGCCGGGCTGACCGGCCGTGACGTCCTCCTCGTCGACGACGGGCTCGCGACCGGCGTCACCGCGACCGCGGCGCTGCGTGACCTCCGCGCGGCCCACCCCCGGACGCTCGTCTTCGCGGCACCGGTCGCCGCACCCGGGGCGGCCGCGCGGCTGCTGCGCGAGGCCGACGACGTCGTGTGCGTCGCCGAGCCGCCGGAGTTCCGCGCGGTCGGCCAGTGGTACGCCGATTTCCGCCAGCTGGCCGACGACGACGTCCTCGCCCTGCTCACCCCGTGACTCCACCCGGGGCACCCCGGATTGACCGGGTGGGTGACGGGGTATCACCCGATGGGGTCACCGACCGAAGGGGCGGCAGCGGGATGAGCGAACGGGACGGGCTCGGCGCGGCGGCGCGCGGGCTGCGGCAGTACCTGCTGGCCGTCGCGGCCAAGCTGGACGCACCCGCCTGGTTCTGCGAAGTGGACGTCCCGGCCGGCGCGTACGTGGCGTTGGACCGGCGGCTCGCGCGGTTCCCGGCCCACGAAACGGCCCTGCTGTGGGACGAACGCGACGGCTGGGCCGCGGCGGTCGAGTCGGCCAGTGGCGACGAAGTCATCGTGCTCGCGTACCTGGGCGAAGACGTCCTGCCCCCACCCGAAGCGGTGGTCGACTTCGTGGCCGGCCTGTACGGCGAGAAGTACCCCGGCCGCCCGGATCCCCCGGACTTCCGCAGACCCGGCACCCCGGACGGCTTCGACGAGCGCTTGGCCGCCTACGCGGGCGACCCGGTCGGCCGAGCCTGAGTCAGCGGGCCGGCAGCACGCAGAACTCGTTGCCTTCAGGGTCGGCGAGCACGATCCACGGGTCGTCGGCGGGGTCGTCGAGCACCTTCGCCCCGAGCATCACCAGGCGTTCGACCTCGGCGCGCTGGTCGCCTTCCCTCGGCGCGATGTCCAGGTGCAGCCGGTTCTTGACCGCCTTGTCCTCGGGGACCGGCTGGAACAGCAGCGCCGGGCCTTCGGCGAAGTCCACCTGGCGGTAGCCCACGCCGTGGGAGTCGGTCCACGTGCGGGTTTTGCCGTCGCCGAGGGCGGCCGCCCAGAATTCGGCCAGCAGGTCCGGCTGCCGGCAGTCGACCGCCACGGCCAGGATGCGGGCCGCCGTCACGCGTCCGCCACGATCCGGTTGATGGCTTCGGCGACCAGGTCCGGTTCGGACACCGTCACCGTCAGTCCGGGGTGACGCAGCCGGCCCCACGGGTCGATGCCCCGGACGGGTTCCCGGAACCGGAGGCACACGCCACCCTGCGTCGTCGTCCCGAAGGTGAGGCCGCGGTCGGCGAGCGAAAGCCGGACGCCGAAGACCCGCAGCGCGCGGTACGGCCCGGTGGCCTCCGCGCCGGCCAGGTTGCCCAGCGGGGTTTCGACCAGCCACGGTCCGAACCGGACGCGCAGGCCGGCCGCGTCCAGCTCCAGGCCGGCCCGCGGGCCCAGGAGCCGGCGCAGCCACGCAGGACCGGCGAAGTCCGCGTGGAGCCGGTAGTGCACGACGACGGCGGGCTCGCCCACCGCCGCCGTCTCGCTCGCGGTCATGCGCCGCCGCCCGGCGGCGGGAGGTCCGGCTCGTCGTCGGCCGGGAGTTCGGGGTCTCGCCAGTCTTCGGCGCGGGACGGGCCGTTGCCCTGCAGGGTCCCCCGCAGCTCGGCCTTCATCGCGTCGTCCTCCCGGGGCGAATGCCGGTCGCTTTCGCGGTGCATGGGAACCTCCTTCACGCGGTGTTCTTGGGCGGCTACCCGGTGGCGGCGGGCGAGAAACGACCGGATCACCGCGAACGCAGGGCGGTCCGGTTGACCGCCCGCGCGGCGACGATGCCGAGCACCAGCGCGGCGGCCGCGGTCAGCCCGTGCAGCCAGTTGTCCGCCCAGTTGAGGTTGATCGGGTCCTCGGGGTTCACGAGCGCGGTGGCGAGGACGCCGTACGCGGTCATCCCGGTGAAGCCGACGAACAGCACCCAGCAGTAGATGATCGCCCCGGTGCGCCGGGTCGCGGCCAGCAGCCCGAGCACGCCCACCGCCGCGTGGACCAGGTTGAGCAGCGGGGTCACGCTGAAGATCCACACCGCCCGGCCGGTTTCGTGGCCGACCGCGGCGGTTTCCGGGGTCAGGAACCCGGCGATCCCCAGTGCGAGGTAGAGCAGCCCGAGGACGGCGACGACCGGGCGGAGCCAGCCCGCCGGGGAGCGGGATTCGGCGGAAGACATGGTGTCTCCTTTCCTCCGCGGCCGGATACCCCGTCACGCGTGCGGAAAACGGACGAATGGAAGGGGCCGGACGACGGGCTGGGAGTCCGCCGTCCGGCCCGCGGCCGGGACCCGCGCCGGTCCCTGCAGCCAGGACGCGGGCCCCTGGTCTCAGGGGGAACGAGCCTCAGGGGGAACGCCAGTCGTGCCCGCGGTGGGCGGTCCCGTGCTGGGCACCCGTCAGCAGCAGCCCGCCGTCGACGACGAGCGACGTCCCGGTGATGTAGCCGGCCGCCGGGGTGGCCAGGAACGCGACCGCGGCCGCCACCTCGGCCGCGTGGCCGGGGCGGCCGAGCGGGATGCCCGGCCGGTCCTGCTCACGCGGGTCGGCGTCGGTCTGTCCCGTCATCGGCGTCGAAATTTCGCCCGGGGCCACGGAGTTCACGGTGATGCCGTGCTCGGCCAGCTCCAGGGCGAGCACTTGGGTCAAGGCGCCCGCACCCGCCTTCGCGGCGCAGTAGGGCGCGGCGCCGACGCGGGGCACGTGTTCGTGGACGCTGGTGATGGTGATGATGCGGCCGCCGCGCCCGGCGTCGATCATGTGCCGGGCCGCGCGCTGGGACAGCAGGAAGACGCCGTCGAGGTCGACGTCGAGGACCTGGCGCCACTTCTCGTAGTCCAGGTCCACGGCGAGTTCGCTGCTGCCGGTGCCGGAGCAGTTGACCAGGACGTCGATGCCGCCGAGGTCCGCGGCGAACGCGTCGACGACGTCGGCGGCGCCGGGCAGCTCGGTCAGGTCGAGCTGCCGCACGTGCGCGGCAACCCCGCGCGACCGGGCTTCGGCGGCGGTTTCCGCCGCGCCGTCGGCGTCGGCGTGGTAGGTGATGCCGACGTCCAGGCCTCCGCCGGCGAGGGCGACGGCGACCGCGCGGCCGATGCCGGAGTCGGCGCCGGTGACGACGGCACGTTGTGGCGAAGCGGCGTCGGCGGGCAGAGGAGCCGGGAGCGACACGGGCATCTCCTTTCGTTCCCGGTCGGCTACCACCCCTCCCGGGGACTAAACGTCGGCGTCGCGGGGTAACCCGGCCCGATGAGACTGGCCGTGCTGGACATCGGGTCGAATTCGGCCCAGCTGCAGGTGGTGGACGTGTCCGCCGGGGCGCCACCGCTCCCGGCGCACGCGGTCAAGGAGCCCACGTTGCTCGCCGAAGAGCTGCTGCCCGACGGAACGCTGAGCGACACCGGGATCGAGCGGGTGACCGCCGCGGTCGGCCGGGCCGTGGACGCGGCGGTGCGGCTCGGCGTCGACCAGCTCTACCCGTTCGTCACCGCCGCCGTGCGCGACGCGGTGAACCGCGACGAGGTGATCGACCGCATCCAGGCGGTCGCCGGGATCCGGCCCCAGTTCCTGTCCGGCGAGGAGGAAGCGCGGCTGACGTACTTCGCCGCGCGCCGCTGGTACGGCTGGTCGGCCGGGCGGCTGCTGCTCATCGACATCGGCGGCGGGTCGATGGAGCTGGTGCTCGGCCGGGACGTCGAACCGGAGCTGGCGGTTTCGCTCCCGTTGGGCGCCGGCCGGCTGACCCGCGAATTCCTCACCGCCGACCCGCCGACGCGCAAGCAGCTGAAGGCCCTGCGCCGGCACGTCCGCGACACGCTGTCCGAGGTGGTCGACCGGCTGCGCTGGGAAGGCCCGCCGCGCCGGGTGGTGGCGACGTCGAAGACGTTCAAGCAGCTGGCCCGCCTCACCGGCGCGCCGCCGCAGCGCAAGGGCCCGTTCGTCACCCGGGAACTGGTGGTCGCCGACGTGCGCGGGTGGATCCCGCGGCTCGCCCGCGTCCCGGCGGCGGAGCGGGCGGGCCTGCGCGGCATTTCCAAGGCGAGAGCCCGGCAAATCGTGGCCGGTGCGGTGGCGGCGGAGGTGACGTTGTCGACGCTGGACGTCTCGAGCGCCGAGGTCTGCCCGTGGGCGTTGCGGGAGGGAATCCTGTTGCGGCACCTGGAACAGCTCGCCGAGTCGACGCCGCTGCCGCTGCAGCCGCTGACCCGTCATCCGGACGCCACGGTCCGCCGGCTTCACCCGGCGGGGGAGCAGCCGGTGCCGTCCTGAGCGTGTGCCGGCCGCCAGGCGGGGTAACCGCGCCGTTCCCCGAACGGAAGGAGAGCTCCCGTGAGCAAGCCGAACCCGATCGAACTGCAGAAGTACCTGTCCGGCGTCGACTACCCGGCGAAGCGTGACGACCTGGTGCGGGCGGCCGAGCGGAACGGCGCCGACCCGGGCACCCTGGACGTCGTGCGCCGCCTGCCGGACCGGACGTACGAGGGGCCGAGCGGCGTGAGCAAGGAGATCGGCGGCTGATCCTCCGCGCGCGGCCCGGGCACCACGCCCGGGCCGCGGTCACCGCGAAGACGTCATTTCCGGGACCACGGCACCCGGCTGGGCGAGAGCGGTCACCGCGCGGCAGACGTCGGCCGGGTCGATCGTGTCGAGGCAGGGGTGGCCCGGGACCGGGCAGACCCGGGCGCGCGTGGCGCGGCAGGGCGCTTGCTGGTCGCCGAGCACCACCGCGGGGACACCGTAGGGCGCCCACCGTTCCTGCGGCACCACCGGGGCGAACAGCGAAACCACCGGGGTGCCCGCGGCCGCGGCGAGGTGGGCGGGGCCCGTGTTCGGCGCCACCACCACCTGGGCTCCGGACAGCACCGCCGCCAGTTCGGCCAGGGACGTCCGGCCGCCGAGGTCGACCGCCGACGTCCCGGCCACCTCGCGGGTCAGCGCGCGTTCCGACGGGGCGCCCGTCACGAACACCCGGTGCCCGTCGGCCGCCAGGGCCCGCACCGCCTCGCGGCTCCAGGCCGCCGACGGCTGCCGCGCGGGCACCGACGCCGCGGGGTGCACCACGACGTACGCCCCGCCGCCGGTCAGCCGGGCCATGGGCGGCAGCGGGCGGCGCAGCGCCAGTGCGCCGTGGTCGTCCGGCGGCAGCGAGAACCCGGCCGCTTCGGCGAGGGACAGCATGCGGACCGGCTCGGGCGGATCGCCGTCGACGCGGTGGCGCAGGTCGAGCAGGCTGCCCGGGTAGTCCTCGGAGATCGCGCCGGTCCACGGCACCCCGGCCTGCCGGAGCAGCAGCGCCAGCGGGAGCGGCGACTGGTGGAACGACGTCAGGATCAGCGCGCGGTCGAACGACTTCGAGCGGATCAGCGACACGAACGCACCGGTGTCCTCGGCGGTCACCGGCGGTGGCTCGGGGTCGATCCAGGGCGCGGTCCAGGTGAGCACCTCGGCCACGCCCGGCAGCAGCTCCCCGGCGGCGCGCCCGTGCGGCCCGGTCAGCAGCGTCACCCGCGCTCCGGACGCCGCGACCGCGCGGACGCAGGGCCCGGCGAGCAGGACGTCCCCGAGGTTGTCCTGGCGGGCCACGAGCACCCGGGTCATCCGGCGACCCCGGCGACGCGCAGCGCCTCGGCCAGGTCACGGGCCACGGCGGCGTGCCGGCGGGCCCGGGCGATCTCCGGTTCGAGCGTGCGCTGCGTCGGCACGAGCACCGCGCGGGCGCCGGCGGCGAGCGCGGCGTCGACGTCGGCACCGGTGTCGCCGATGACCACACAGGACGCGGGGTCGACGCCGAGCTCGCCGGCCGCCCGCAACACCATGCCGGGCGCGGGTTTGCGGCACGCACAGCCGTCGCCGTCGTCGTGGACGCAGACCTGCCAGGTGCCGAACGGGCCGAACAACTCCCGGACGCGGGCGTTCACCGCGTCGAGCTGCTCGGGGGTGATCAGTCCTTTCGCGACACCGGACTGGTTGCTCACCACGCCGACCGGGATGCCGCGCTCGCGCAGCCCCCGCACCAGTTCGACGGCGCCGGGCACCGGGCGGACGCCGTCCGGGTCGTTCAGGTACGGGACGTCGACGATGAGCGTGTCGTCCCGGTCGAACAGCACCGCCACCGGGGGCCGGGACCGCCGGGCCGCGAGCTCTCCGCGCAGCCGGTGGTGGCACGCGGCGGGCGGGATCAGAACGCTGGTGACGAGCATCCGCACCACCTCGCCGGGGGTCCGCGGGCCGGGCAGGATCCGGCGGGTGGCGAACTCCGCCGTCAGCCCGGCCCAGACACCGGCGGCGAGCAGCGCCTTTCCGCGCTGGTTGAACAGAGGCAGCGCCAGCGCGGCCAGACCGGCCACCGTGGACAGTGCGTGCAGGCCGAGCCTGCCGTGCCCGGCGCCGGTGCGCTGCCGCCAGAGCACGCCGTGCTTGGCCCGCATCAACGCGTTGTCGGCGTTGCCGCGCTGGGCTTTGAGGCTGTAGAAGAACCCGGCCCGCCGGGCCGGGTGCGTCGTCAGCCGTTCGCCCTGGTCGATCCGGTGCCCGGCTTCGGCGACGCGCAGCGCGAGATCGGAGTCTTCGCGGAAGGCGCGGGGAAAACGCTCGTCGAAGCCGCCGGCCTCGACCAGCGCGCTCCGGCGGTAGGCCATGTCGGCGGTGATCCACCGCGCGTGTTCCAGCCCCGCGGTACCGCGCTCGTCGTCGGTCGGTCGCCGGTCCGCCGGCAGCGGGACGGTGATGCGGCCCTGGGAGGCGGCCACGTCCGGCGGCAGCGAGCCGAGGTCGCGTTCGAGCTGCCGCGCCCAGTCGGCGGCGAGCACGACGTCGTCGTCGACGAACGCGATCCACTCGCTCTTCGCGGTGCGCCAGCCGAGGTTCCGCGCCGCGGCCGGCCCGCGCCCTCCGGAGCGGAGCACGCGCACGGCGCCGGGAACGTCCAGTTCGGACCCACCGGGGCGGTCGTCGACGACGAGGATCTCGGCCGGCCGCGGTTCCGGGCCGGTCAGCAGGTTTTCCAGCAGTGGCCGAAGCGTCTCCCGGCCCGTCGTGGGAATCACCACGGTGTAGTCGAGCGAAGCAGTCACCGCGACCGGTTACCCGGGGCGGCGGTGGCCAAACGGCGTGTCGAAGTCCCCGCGCCCGGGTAACCGGCGGGCGACGAGAAGGAGGTGCGGATGACCGCGGGGACGATCGAAATCCGGAACCCGGCCGACGGCAGCGTGGTGGGCACTGTGCCGGCCGCGGGCGAAGACGAGATCGACGCGGTGCTCGCGCAGGCCCGCCGGCTCCGGGCGCAGTGGGCCCGGACCCCGGCCGCCGAGCGCGGTGCGCTGCTGCACACGGCGGCCGAACGGCTGCGGGCGCACGCCGACGAGCTGGCGAAGACGAACGAAGCCGAGACGGGCAAGCCGCGGGACGAAGCCCGCGAAGGCGTGCTCGCCGGCGCGGGCACCTTGGACCAGTACGCCGAACTCGGCCCGGTCCACCGCGGCCGCAGCCTGCTCGGCGACGTCGGCGCGACGGACCTGATGGTGCCCGAGCCGCGCGGGGTCGTCGTGGCGCTCACGCCGTGGAACGACCCGGTCGCGGTCGCCTGCGGTCTCCTGGGCGCGGCGCTGGCCACCGGGAACACGGTGGTGCACAAGCCGAGCGAGCGCGCACCGCACACCGGGCAGCTGCTCGGCGAGGTGCTCGCGGGCGTCTTCCCGGGCGGCGTGCTGCAGACCCTGCACGGCGACGGCGGGGTGGGCGCGATCCTGGCGATGCACGCCGGCGTCGACGTCCTCGCCCACGTGGGCAGCACGGCGACCGGCCGGTCGATCGCCGCGAGCGCGGCGGCGACGGGGGCGAAGACGCTGCTGGAGAACGGCGGCAACGACCCGCTGGTGATCGACGAAGACGTCGATCCGGTGTGGGCGGCCGGGCAGGCGGCGCTGGGGGCGTTCGCCAACTCGGGCCAGATCTGCGTGGCGGTCGAGCGGATCTACGTGTGCACGGCGGTCGCGGAGCCGTTCCTGGCGGCGCTGGTGAAGGAGGCCGAGACCCGGACGCTGGCCCCGCTGGTGGACCGGCGGCACCGCGAGCACGTGCACGCCCACGTGGCCGATGCGGTTTCGCGCGGCGCTCGGTTGCTGACGGGCGGGCAGATCCCGGACGGCCCGGGCGCCCACTACCCGGCGACGGTGCTGACCGAGTGCGGGCCGGAGCTGCGGGTGATGACGGAGGAGACGTTCGGCCCGGTGGCCCCGGTCCGGGTGGTGTCGAGTTTCGACGAGGGCCTGGCGGAGGCGGCGAAGGGCGAGTACGGCCTGGCGGCGACGGTGCTGACGGGCTCGATGGCGCACGCGCAGCGGGCGTGGCGCGAGCTGCCGACGGGGACGGTCAAGGTGAACAACGTGTTCGGCGGTGCCCCGGGCGGAGCGGCGCACCCGCGCGGCCGAAGCGGGAACGGGTACGGCTACGGACCGGAGCTCCTGGACGAGATGACCCAGACGAAGCTCGTGCACATCGCGCCGCCCGCATGACCGGGCCGCGGGGGAGAGGCGAGCACCGGCCGGGCGCGCCCGGGGATGCGGGGAGAGACGGCGGCCCGGCTGCGGCGGATGCGGAGGAGGGGCCGGGCGGCGGTTCCTCGCCGGGTGGCGGTTCGGCGGGGCTTGGCTCCAAAGGGGCGCGGGGCGGCCCCTCGCCGGGTGGCGTTTCAGCGGGGCGGGGTTCCGAGGGTGTGCGCGGCCGGTCGAGCGCCGGCTCCTCGCCGGGTAGCGGCTCGTCGCCGAGTGGCGGTTCCGAGGGTGTGCGCGGCGGCTCCTCGCCGGACGGCGGCTCTTCACCGGGCGGCGGTTCGGCGGGGCGTGGTTCCGAGGGTGCGCGCAGCCGACCGCACAGCGGCTCCTCGCCGAGCGGCGCCTCCGCGGCAGACCGGCGTCCCCGATCGGCCGCAGGCCGGTTGGCAGGCGCGCTGCGAAACCGGGCCGGCTCCCTCGCCGCCCCCGAAGGCGAAGAACACGACCGCACCCCGATCGGCTGGGTCGCTCGTGCCCTGCGCGTCCCCGGCCGTGAGCGGCGCATCCTCGTCCAGAGCGCCAAAGCCACCCTCGCCGCCACCGCCGCCTGGTTGCTCGCCACGCTCGTCCTGCGCCTGCCGCAGCCCTTCCTCGCCCCCTACGCCGCCGTCTTCCTCGTCGAGGCCACCGTCTACCGGTCGCTGCGCGGGTGGCTGCAGCAGGTCGGCTCGGTCGCCTCCGGCGTTGTCCTCGCCGCCGTCGCGGGCCAGTTCATCCCCTGGCAGGCCGTTGCGCTCGCCACCGTCGTCTTCCTCGGCCTGCTCGCCGGGAGCTGGCGGCGGTTCGGCGACGCCGGGGTCTGGGTCGGCGTCACCGGCATGCTCGTCGTCTCCTACGGCACCGCGCGCGAACCCGTCCTGCTCGGCGACCGCCTCCTCGAGACCGCACTCGGCGCGGCCATCGGCGTCGCCGTCAACACGCTCGTCTTCCCGCCGCTCTACGGGGAACGGCTGGCCGCGGCCGCCGGGCGGCTCGGGAAAGCCCTCGCGGGGCTCCTCGAGTCGCTGTCCGACCTGATCCGCCGGGACGAGCCGCCCGAAGACCTCGGCGGCCTGCTGTCCCAGGCGCACGACATCCGCAGCCAGGTGCTGGCCGCCGAGGAGGCCGTCGGGCTGACGCGCGAAGGGCGAATGCTGAACCTCCGGCGCGGCCGGCCCTCGGCCGGGGCGCACCACGAACGTCCGCTGCGGGCGCTCATCGGGCTCTGGCCCGCGGTGTCGCAGCTGCTCGCCGCCGTCCGGACGATCGCGGGCGGGCGGGAGCACCCGTTCGAGTACCCGTGGCCGGACGCGCGCGACGCGCTGGCCGACCTCATGCACCACCTGGCCGGAGCCGTGCAGGCGGTGGCGGTGGCCGGCCGGCCCGTCGAACTCGACGACTGCCGCGCCCTGCTCGAAAAGCTCGAGAACCGGCTGGTGACCGCCGAGGAAGACGGCGTCCCGGCCCGGCTGGGTCTCGGCACGATGACCCTGCCCGCCCGGCTCCTGCTGGAGCAGCTGGAAAAGCGCTGAGAACTACTGGACGGCGATCGCGTCCGCCTCGGACCGGTGCCGTCGGCAGGCCGTGCACACCATCGTCTGACCCAGCAGCGTGCCGTCGCCCGACACCAGCCGCGCGACGTGCAACGCCGGCAGGCCGCACTCCTCGCAGGGGATCGGCTTGCTGTCGCGGCTGATCATGACTCGGTTCGGCATGGTGAAGCCCCCTGAGAGGATCGAAGGTCCCGGTGGGTTACCCCCGTGTCCTACGCCACACTCGTCCGGCGCAGTGATGTCACTCGAATGGTGTAGTCATTTGGCCGGGTACTGCTGCTCTCGCAACACTTCGGCGAGGTGGACGGCGTTGCGCACCAGGGTCGCGTTCGTCGAGGCCACGGCCTCCGGCGTCTCGTCGAGGTCCTGGTAGTCGCCGCCCTGCATGGCCTCGCCGTTCCAGTAGGTCGCGCCCTGGGCCGGCACCGTGAAGCCGACGTCGTTCAAGGCCTGGAACAGGTCCGCGATGATCTTGTGGGCGCCGTCCTCGTTGCCGACGACCGCGGCCACCCCGACCTTGCCGAACATCGCCGGCCGGCCTTCGTCGTCGGTTTCGGACAGCTCGGCGTCGAGCCGTTCCAGGACCCGCTGCGCGACGCTCGACATGTGGCCGACCCACGTCGGGGTGGCGATCAGCAGGATGTCGGCGGCGGCGATCTTCCGCCGGATGTCCGGCCACTCGTCCCCGTTGCCCATGTCGGCTTCGACGCCGGGACGCACGTCGTGGTCGACCACCCGGACCAGCTCGCCGGTGGCGCCGCGTTCGGCGAACCCGTCGAGCAGCTGCCGCGCGATGAGGTCGCTGGTCGACTTCGCGGGCGACGGCTTGAGCGTGCAGGTCAGCGCGAGGACGCGCAGGGTCATGACTGCCTCCTGGGATGGGTGCCGACGCCGAGGTGGGCGAACCCCGCCTCGGCGAGGACGTCGGGATCGAGCAGGTTCCGGGTGTCGACGACGACCGCCCGGTCGGCGGACGCGGCCAGCCGGGCCCAGTCGAGGTCGCGGAACTCGGGCCACTCGGTGAGCACGACGAGCGCCGCGGCGTCCTTGGCCACCAGGTACGGGTCGTCGACGACCTGGACCGCGGCCGCGCCGGGCACGCACGCGACGGCCGGGTCGTGGGCGGTCAGCTCGGCACCCGCGCGGGCCAGGTCATCGGCCACGGCCAGCGCGGGGGAGTCGCGCAGGTCGCCGGTGCCCGCCTTGAAGGCCAGGCCCAGCAGGCCGATGCGGGCGCCGGCGAGCGACCCGGCCGTCGACCCGGTCACGGCCTGGCGCACGGCCCGCACCACCCGGGCGCGCTGCCGGGCGTTGACGCGGACCGCGTCGCGCAGGATGCCGAAGTCGACGTCCGCCGATTCGGCCGCGTGCAGCAGGGCCGAAGTGTCCTTCGGCAGGCACGAGCCGCCCCAGCCGGGGCCGGGGGCGAGGAACTCGGGGCCGATCCGGGCGTCGAGGCCCATCGTGCGGGAGACCTCGCGGACGTCGGCGCCGAACCGCTCGCACAGTTCCGCGAGGACGTTCACGTAGGACAGTTTCACGGCGAGGAACGCGTTGCTCGCGTACTTCGCGAGTTCGGCGCTGGCCGAGTCGATCGCCACCACCGGCGCGCCGGTCGGCTCGTACAGCCCCGCGACCCGCCGCGCCGCGGGCGAATCGGCCGGGTCGGTGCCGACCACCACCCGGTCCGGGTGGAGGAAGTCCTCGACGGCGTGCCCTTCGCGCAGGAACTCCGGGTTGGCCACCACCGGCAGGTCGTCCCGGCCCAGCAGGCGGGGCAGCCGCGCCGCGGTGCCGACCGGCACCGTCGACTTGGTGACGACCACGCAGCCGGGCCGCAGCAGCCGCCCGAGCTGCGGCACCACGTGTTCGAGCACGCCGAGGTCGGGGCGGCCGTCTTCGGCGGGCGGCGTGGGCAAGCACAGGAAGACGAGGTCCGCGCCGTGGAGCTCGGCCTGGGCGGTGGTGAAGCTCAGCGTCCGGTCGGCAAGGCCCTGGCCGACCAGCTCGGCCAGGCCGGGCTCGGCGATGGACACCTCGCCCCGGCCCAGCTCGTCCACTTTGGACTCGTCGGCGTCCACGCAGGTGACGCGGTGCCCGAGCCGGGCGAAGCAGGCGGCACTGGTCAGGCCGACGTAGCCCGCGCCGACGATCCCGACGTGCTCAGCCATGGGCCACCCGCATTTCCAGCGCCGAGCGCGTCGCGGCCAGCACGCGTTCCTCGCCGAGCAGCAGCAACCCGCCGTCCGGCTCCTCGCCGTGCGGATCGCCGACGTTGCCCGCCCAGAGCACGACGTGCTGCCGCGCGGACGGCGGCGGGCCCCACAGCCGCGGCGGGGTCGGGCCGAACAGCAGCACCGACGGCGTGCCGAACGCCGTGGCGAGGTGCCCGACGCCGGTGTCGCCGCAGACGACCAGCGCCGCGCCGGCCACCAGCGCGGCCAGTTCCGCCAGGTCCGTGCGCCCGGCCAGCACGGCGTCGTCACCGAGCCCGGCCGCCTCGGCGATCGAGATCGCGAGGTCGCGTTCGGCGGCGCTGCCGGTGAGCACCACGCGGTGCCCGTCGGCGGCGAGGTCCCGGACGACGGTCGCGAACCGCTCCGGCGGCCAGCGCCGGGCCGGGAAGGCCGCACCCGGGTGCACCACGACGGCGTCCGGCGCCGGGCTCGGGCCCGGCGGAACGGGCAGGTGCAGGGCGGAGCGGTCCGCTTCCAGGTGGTGGTACTCCACGAGCCGGCACCAGCGGTCCACCTCGTGCACGTCGTCACGCCAGTCGAGGCCCGGGACGTCGGGGAAGTCGGGGTGCCGGTGGGTCAGCAGCTCGGCGGGGTCGGCGGCCAGCAGGTCGTGGAGGCTCTCCGGGCCGCTGCCGTGCAGGTTGACCGCGAGCCGCGGCGGGGAGCCCGGCCAGGCGAGCTCGCCGAGCCGGGGTGTCGGGAGCAGTTCGTCGACCGCGTCGATCAGCTCCACCAGGTCGCGCAGCTGCTCCGGCGCGGCCAGCACCAGCCGGTCGCCGGGGTAGGCCGCACGCAGGGCGCGCAGCGCGGGGACCGCCGTCAGCAGGTCCCCGACGCCGAGCGCGCGCAGCACGAGGACCGCGGCGCTCACGGCCACGACCCCTCCTCGGACGCGCACACGACCATCTCGCGGACTTCGGCGCCGGGCGGCTGCTGCAGCGCGAAGACGACGGTGTTCGCGACGTGCTCGGGCTGGTTGAGCTTCGCGTCCGGCGGCGGCTTGTACTGGTCGGTGCGGTCGTCGAAGAAGTGCGTCCACATCCCGCCGGGCACGAGCAGGGTGACGCCGACCCGCCCGGCGAGCTCGGCGGCGAGCGCGCGGGTGAAGCCGACGACGCCGAACTTCGAGGCGCAGTAGGCGGTCGCGTCGCTCACCGCCTTGATGCCCAGGGTGGACGCCACGGTGACGACCGTGCCGTGCGAGCGTTCCAGGTAGGGGAGCGCGGCGCGGATCACCGCGGCCGTGCCGAACAGGTTCACCTTGACCACCCGCTCCCAGTCCTCTGTGGACACAGTGGACAGCGGTCCGCAGGCGTCGGTGCCGGCGGCGGTGAAGACGCCGTCCAGGCCGCCCGCGCGTTCGGCGAGCTCCCGCACCGCGGCCTCGGTGGCGGCCGTGTCGGTCAGGTCGGCTTCGACGTACTCGGCCGGGTCCTCGGGCCGGACGCGGTCGAGGACGTAGGGGGTACCGCCGGCCTTGCGGACGGCGTCGACGGTGGCGGCGCCGAGGCCGGACGCGCCACCGGTGATCAGGACGTTGCCGAGGGGTCGCATCGCGCTCCTTCGAGGTCGGAGGGGTCAGGCAGGGTCAGGCACCGGCCGCCGCGGCGACCAGCCGGGAGGTCGAGTAGCCGGGCACGGTCGGGACGAGCACGACCTCGCCGCCGTGCCGTTCGACCACCGCGCGTTCGGGCAGGTCCGCGTCCGCGTAGTCGCCGCCCTTCACCCACACGTCCGGGCGCAGCTTCTCCAGGACGGCGGTGGGGGAGGGCTCGTCGAAGACGGCCACGGCGTCCACGAAGGACAAAGCGGTGAGCAGCCGGGCCCGGTCGCGGTCGCGGACCAGCGGACGGCCGGGTCCCTTGAGGCCCCGGACCGAAGCGTCGGAGTTGAGGCAGACGACGAGCGCGTCGCCGAGGGCGCGGGCCTGCCGCAGCAGGCTGACGTGCCCGGGGTGCAGCAGGTCGAAGCAGCCGCCGGTGGCGATCAGCCGGCCACCGGTTTCGCGGATCCGTTCGGCGAGGCCGAAGGCGTCGGTCGCCGGCTGCGGGTCGGGTACCGGGCCGTCGTTCGTGGACAACGCCGTGGCGCCGCCGTCGGCGACGAACCGGGCGGCCGCCTCGACCGCCGTCACCACGGCTTCGGTCGTGTCCGCGCCGCCGAGCAGGGCCGCGGTCGCCGCGGCGGCGAACCGGTCGCCCGCGCCGCAGGTGTCCGGCGCGGTGTGGCCCGGCGTCCTGGCCGCGGCGGGGATCGGGACGGTCGTTTCGCCGAGGCCGTCGGAGAGCACCGCGCCGTGGGATCCGACGGTCACCGCGATCGCGTCGGCGTGCCAGTGGCCGCGCAGCAGCTTGGCGAGCTCGGCCGGTTCCTCGTGCCCGGCCAGCACCGCGCGGGCCTCGGCGAGGTTCGGCGTGACCAGCCGCGTGCCGGGCACCGGCTGCGCCCCGCGCGGGTGCGGGTCCCACACGACCGGGATCCGCTCGGCCACCTCGCGCAGGAGGCGGCGGACGTCGGGATTGCGGGTCAGCCCGCGGCCGTAGTCGGCCACCAGGATCGCGCCGGCGTCTTCGAGGACTTCGCGCACCCGGTCGGGCAGCGGATCGGCGGTCGCCGTGCCGTCGCCGGAATCGAGGCGCAGCAACGACTGCCCGCCCGCGCGGACACGGGTCTTGCACACCGTCGTGCCGCGCAGCGGCAGCGGCAGCACGGTGACGTCCGGTTCCAGCAGCCCGGTGAGCGCGTGGCCGCCTTCGTCGTCGCCGAGCGGCGTGACCAGGACGACCTCGGCCGCGGACCGGGCGGCCAGCAACGCGGCCAGGCCGGCCCCGCCCGGGCGGCGGCGCCGGGCCGTCAGGTCGACCACCGGCACCGGCGCCTCCGGGCACAGCCGCTCGGCGGTGCCTTCGGCGTCGACGTCCAGCAGCGTGTCGCCCAGGACGACCAGCGGCTTCACGCGGTCACCCCGAGCGCGTCGTCGAGGGCCGCGCAGAGGCCGTGGACCAGCGCCAGGTGCATCTCCTGGACGGTGGCGACGGTCGGCGCTTCGACCGTCACGGCGTCGTCGCACAGGGCGGCGAGCGGGTTGGGGGCGGGGCCGGTCAGCGCCCACGTCGTGACGCCGAGTTCGTGCGCGGCCTTCGCCGCGGCGACGACGTTCTGGCTGGTACCGCTGGTGGACAGGCAGACAAGCACGTCACCCGGCCGCCCGTGCGCACGCACCTGGCGGGCGAAGACCTCGTGGTCGCCGTAGTCGTTGACGATGGCCGTGGTCGCGGAGGTGTCCGCGTGCAGCGCGATGGCCGAAAGCGGCTGCCGTTCGTGGCGGAACCGGCCGACGAGCTCGCCGGTCAGGTGCTGGGCCTCGGCGGCGCTGCCGCCGTTGCCGCAGGCGAGCAGCCGGCCGCCGGCTTCGAACACGCCGGCGAGGTGCCGGCCCCACGCGGTTATCTTGGGGGCGGATTCGCGGGTCCGCTCGGCGGCTTCGGCCAACGCGGCGAGATGGTCTTCCATCACGGCACCTCCTTCTTCTCCGGCGACGCCGCGCCGGTTCGAGTGGATCGGGGACGCCGGAGCACGAACGGCCCCAGCGCGAGCAGGTCGATCGGGGCGGAGCCGAAGCATTCGAGGGCGTCGCGGGGCGAGTCGACCATCGGGCGGCCCGCGGTATTGAGGCTGGTGTTGATCACGACGGGCAGGCCGGTCCGGCGCTCGAAGGCGGCCAGCATCCGGGCCAGCACCGGGTTTTCGCGCTCCTCGACGGTCTGCACGCGGGCCGTGCCGTCGACGTGCGTGACGGCGGGGATGCGCTCGCGCCAGTCTTCGGCGACGTCGTGCACGAAGAGCATGTACGGGCTGGGCAGCGGGCCGCGGGTGAAGATCCCGGCGGCCCGCTCGGCCCGCACCATCGGGGCGACCGGGCGGAACTGCTCGCGGCCCTTGACGTCGTTGAGCCGCTCGAGGTTGGCCTTGCGGCCCGGGTGGGCCAGCAGCGACCGGTGGCCCAGCGCCCGCGGCCCGAATTCGGCGCGGCCCTGGAACCAGGCGATCACTTCGTCGTTCGCGAGCGCTTCGGCCACGGTTTCGGCGAGGTCGTCCGGCCGTTCGTAGGGCAGCTTGGCCTTGATCAGGATTTCTTCGAGCTCCTCGTCCGTCCACGCCCGGCCCAAACCGGCGTCTCCCATGGACGTGCGGGGTTCCCCGGCTTCGGCGGCCAGCTGCAGCGCGGCGCCGAGCGCGGTTCCCGCGTCCCCGGCGGCGGGCTGCACCCAGATCCGGTCGAACGGGCTCTCGGCGTGCAGGCGGGTGTTGGCCACGCAGTTGAGCGCGATCCCGCCCGCCAGCGCCAGGTCGCGCTGGCCGGTGGCCTCGTGCAGCCAGTCGGTCAGTTCGAGGAGGACGTCCTCGAGGACTTTCTGGACACTCGCCGCGAGATCGGCGTGCCGCCGGGTCAGCTCTTCGCCGGCTTCGCGGCGCGGGGCCAGCGAAGCCAGGTCGACGCCGGCGGCGTGGAAGCCGCCGTCGCCGGTGACGTGCACGTGCTCGCAGAGTTCGTCGAGGAACTCCGGCGTGCCGTAGGAAGCGAGCGCCATGACCTTGTACTCGTCGCTGGACCGCGCGAAGCCGCAGTGCTCGGTGAGGTCTTCGTAGAGCAGGCCGAGTGAATGCGGCAGTTTCTGCGCCGCCAGTTCCTTGAACCGCCCGTCGCGGTATTCCCCGGCCAGGTAGGACGTGCTCTCGCCGCGGCCGTCGGCCACCAGCACGGCGCAGTCGCCGAACGGCGCGGCGAGCGCGGCCGACGCGGCGTGCGCGACGTGGTGCCGGACGAACTTGACGATGTCCGGGTCCAGTCCGGGCAAAGCGGACTTCAGGAACAGGGGTGCCCGCTTGGCGAACTCCGTCCGCAGCTCCTCGCCGCTCGGGTCGTGCCCGGGCAGGCCGGGCTCGACCAGCGCGGGGTCGTAGGAGTATCCGACGGCGTCGAGGTCCTTCGCGGACAGGCCGGCTTGTGCCAGGCACCAGGCGGCGGCCTGGACGGGCTGTTCCCAGGTGGAGAACGGCACCGCCTGCTTGCCGTGCTTGCGCCGGCTGAAGCGTTCTTCCTCCGCCGCGGCGACGATCTCCCCGTCCACCACCAGCGCTGCGGCCGGGTCGTGGAAAACGGCGTTGATCCCGAGTATGCGCATCGACCTGCCTCTGGCGTTTCGGTGCGGACTCGCAGGGCCCGCTCTCGCCTATAGCGCTACCCGGCGAAGTCGTTGATAAACGATGGCGCGCAAAAGCCCTGGGCGTCGCTACTCACGGCAACGGCGCTCGCCGGAACCACGCGGCGGTGCGGCGGAGACCGTCGTCGGCGTCGACCTTCGGCTCCCAGCCCAGGACGTCGCGGGCGAGGGCGATGTCGGGGCAGCGGCGCTGCGGGTCGTCGACGACCGCGTCGACGTTTTCGATGGGGGAGCCGGAGCCGGTGATGTCCTTGATCCGCTCGGCCACCTGACGGACGGTCAGCTCGTCCGGGTTGCCGATGTTCACCGGTCCGGGGTGGCCCGACCGCGCGAGCGCGAGCAGGCCGCGGACGGTGTCCTCGACGTAGCAGATGGACCGGGTCTGTTCGCCGGTGCCGGTGACGGTGATCGGCTCTTCCTTGAGCGCCTGGTCCAGGAAGGCGGGGATCATCCGGCCGTCGTGGGCGCGCATCCCGGGGCCGTAGGTGTTGAAGATCCGCGCGATCGCCGTGTCGACGCCGAATTCGCGGCGGTAGGCCGACGTCAGCGCTTCGGCGTAGCGCTTGGCTTCGTCGTAGACGCTGCGCGGCCCGATCGGGTTGACGTTGCCCCAGTACCGTTCGCGCTGCGGGTGTTCCAGGGGGTCGCCGTAGACCTCGCTGGTGGAGGCGAGCACGAACCGGGCACCGGTGCGGCGGGCCAGTTCGAGCGCGTTCTCGGTGCCGTGGGAACCCGCGCGCAGCGTCTCGATCGGCAGGGCCAGGTAGTCGCGGGGCGAGGCGGCCGAAGCCAGGTGGAACACGACGTCGGTCGCGCAGTTCAGCGGCATCGGCTGGGTGACGTCGTGGCGCACGAACCGGAACCGGTCGTGGCGGCGCAGGTCGTCGAGGGCGTCCGCCGAGGACGTCGCGAGGTTGTCGACGGCGACGACTTCGATGTCCTCTTCGAGCAGCAGCTCGCACAGGTGCGCGCCGACGAAGCCGGCACCCCCGGTCACCACCGCACGCTCGAACCGCCTGGTCACTCCCGGATCCGTCATGCCGTGGCGGCTACCCGGACCCGGTGGCCGCAAACCCGTGTAAGGAGGTGGCGAGCGGGTAAGCGCCGAACCATGCGAGTTCTGCTCACCGGTTGGGCCAGTTTTCTGCACGGAGAAGCCACGGCGGGTGACGTCCTGAGCCTGCGCGCGGCCGAGACGGCGCTGGCGGCGGCGGGGATCGACCACCGGGTCGCGTGGAGCCCGGGCTTCCGGCCCGGCGCCCTGCACCTGGCCGACGCGCCACCCGCCGAGTTCACCCACCTGGTGTTCGCCTGCGGCCCGGTCCACGGGCCGCAGGTGCGTTCCCTGCACGAGCGGTACGCCGCCTGCCGCCGGATCGCGGTCGGGGTGAGCGTGGTCGACCCGGAAGACCCGGCGGTGACCGGGTTCCACCGGGTCCTCCCGCGTGACACGGTCCCGCGTGACGGCGGGGCCACTCCGGACCTCTCCCTGGCCGCGTCCGTCTCGCCGGCACCGGTGCTCGGCGTCGTCCTCGCGCCGCACCAGCCCGAGTACGGCGGCGCGGGGCGGCACGACGAGGTGCACGCGGCCCTGACCGGGTGGCTCGCCGGTCTCGACTGCGCCCGCGTCCCGCTCGACACCCGGCTGGCGCACCGGGACTGGCAGCGGTGCGCCACCCCGGACCAGTTCGTCGCCGCGCTGTCCAAAATGGACGTCGTGGTGACGACCCGGCTGCACGGTCTGGTTCTCGGGCTGAAGGCCGGGGTGCCGGTGCTCGCCGTCGACCCGGTGGCCGGCGGCGGCAAGGTGACCGCACAGGGGAAAGCCCTGGGCTGGCCGGTCGTCGCGGCCGAGGACGCCGGGGATCCCGCGGTGCTGGACTCCCGGCTGGAGTGGTGCCGGTCGCCGGAGGCCACGGCCGATCCGCCGGTGCCCACCCTGGCCGGGCTGGTCGAAGCGCTGGTGGGTGCGCGGTGAGCGCGCGCACGACCGTCGTCATCGCCACCCGCGACCGCGCCGCCGAGCTGGCGCGCACCCTGACCCGGCTGTCCTCTTTGGACCCGAAGCCGCCGGTCGTCGTGCTGGACAACGCCTCCGGGGACGACACCGCCGAGGTCGCGCGGCGGTACGCGAACGTGCGGGTGATCCGGCTGCCGCAGAACCTCGGTGCCGCCGCGCGCACGCTCGGCGTCCTCGCGGCAGACACGCCGTACGTCGCCTTCAGCGACGACGACTCGTGGTGGGCACCGGGCGCGCTGGCCGAGGCGGAACGGATCTTCGACGAGCACCCGCGGACCGGCTTGCTCGCCGCGCGCACCCTCGTCGGCCCGGAATGCCGGGACGACCCGGTGACGCCCGAAATGGAGCGCAGCCCGCTGGGCCGACCGGACGGCGCGCCCGGGCCGCTGGTGCTCGGCTTCCTGGCCTGCTCGGCGATCGTGCGCCGCACGGCGTACCTGCAGGTGGGCGGGTTCAGCCCGCTGCTGCACTTCGGCGCGGAGGAACAGCTGCTGGCCTACGACCTGGCCGCGCGCGGCTGGGAGGTCTGCTACGTCGGGCGCCTGCGAGCCCACCACCACCCGTCCCTGTCCCGGCCGCCGTCGTCGTGGCGGCGGCGGGCGGAACTGCGCAACCGGCTGCTCATCGCGGTCCTGCGCCGGCCACCGCGGGTGTGCCGGCGCGAAGTCGCGCGGACGCTGGTGCGGGCGCCCGGTGCCGTTCTCGGCGCGGTCCCGCGCCTGCCGCGGGCGCTGAGCTCCCGGCGCGTCCTGCCCGCCCACGTCGAACACCAGGCCCGGACTCTGGAAAGGACCGCCGAATGGCGCGAATCTCGGTCGTGATCATCACCTGCAACCGCCGCTCGCAGCTGCGCGAGACGTTGGCGCACATGACGTCCACGTCGGACGCGGCGCCGATCTTCGTCGCGGACAACGGCTCCGCGGACGGCACGGCCGACATGGTCGCCCGCGAGTTCCCCGGCGTCCGGCTGTTCCGGCTGGCGGAGAACCTCGGTGCGGTCGCGCGCAACATCGCGGTCGAAGAGGTGACGACGCCGTACGTGGCCTTCTGCGACGACGACACGACGTGGCAGCCGGGCGCGCTCACCCGGGCCGCCGACCTGCTGGACGCGCATCCCGGCCTCGGCTCGGTGACCGGACGCTGCCTGGTCGAACCCGGCCTGGCCGAGGACCCGATCACGCCGGAGCTGCGCGAGTCGCCGGTGCCGGGGCCGGACTGGCTGCCGGGACCGGCGCTGCTCGGCGTCATGGCGGGCCTGACGGCGGTGCGGGTCAGCGCGTTCCGCGAGGTCGGCGGCTTCTCGACCCGGATGTGGCTCGGCGGCGAGGAGGAGCTGTTCGCACTGGACCTCGCGGCGCGCGGGTGGTGGATGTGCTGGGCCGAGGACGTCGTGATCCACCACGCGCCCTCGAAGCTGCGCGACCCGCGCCACCGCCGCCGCCTGGGCATCCGCAACACGATGTGGACGCTCCTGCTGCGCCGCCCCTGGCCGGCGGTCTTCCGCCGCGGCCGTGACGTCCTGCGCACCGCCCCGCGCGACGCCGCCACCGCGGCGGCCCTGCTGGACGTGGCCCGCGGCCTGCCGTGGGTGCTGCGGAACCGCCGGGTGGTCCCGCAGCACGTCGAGCACGGCCTGCGCCTGCTGGAAGCCCCGCAGCGGGAGTCGAAGGCCCGCCGGTACGTGGGCTGACGCGGTCGTGAGTGGTAAGGCGGGTTAGAACCCGCCTTACCACTCACGAGGGGTCAGCGGGCCTCGGCGGTTGCGGCGGTCTGGGGGACCAGCTTGTGGTACGCGCGCAGCGTGTCGGCGGCGACGCGGTCCCACGAATACCGGGCGACCGCGCGGTCGTGGCCCGCGGTGCCGTAGGCGTGGCACAGCGCCGGGTCGTCGATCAGCCGGCGGACGCGGGAGGCGAGTTCCTTCGGCTGGCGCGGGCGGACCAGCAGCCCCGTGACGCCGTCGACGACCGTGTCGGTCAGGCCGCCCACCGCGGCCGCCACCACCGGGACGCCGCAGGCCATCGCCTCCAGCGGCACGATCCCGAACGGCTCGTACCACGGCGTGCACACCACGGCGTCGGCCGAGCGCAGCAGCGCCGGCATGTCCTCCCGCGACACCTGGCCGGGCCAGCGGACGCGATCGCCGACGCCCAGCTTCTCGGCCAGCTGCCGCAGCCGGCCGGCCTCGGCGTCCTGGGAGAGCCGGCCGCGCTCCGGGCCGCCCGCGACGACGAGCTCGGTGTCCGGCAGCTGGGCCAGCGCCGTGATCGCGATGTCGAACCCCTTGCGCGGGACCAGCCGGCCGACGGTGACCAGCCGGTGCGGCAGCCGGCGGCGGGCGATCGGCCCGTCGGGGGAGAACCGGCCGAGGTCGACGCCGCAGGGCACGATGGAGATCCGCGACCGCGGCACGCCGAGGCGGGAGAGCTCGAAGACCTCGTCGGAGCAGGTGGCGATCACCCGCCCGGCCTGCCGTCCGATGATCCGCTCCAGCCGGATCCGGTCGGCCGGGCTGGTGTCCTTGTCGCCCTGGTAGCGCTTCTTGACCACGCCCAGTGCGTGGAAGGTCTGGGCCACCGGCGTCCCGGTCGCGCTCGCCGCCAGTGAGGTCGCCAGCCCGGACATCCAGAAGTGCGCGTGCGCCACGTCCGGCCGATCGAGCGCCCACCGGTCCCGCAGGAAGCTGCCGAACTCGCCCATGTAGGGCAGGAGGTGGTCCTTCGGCTCCCTGCGGGGCGGCCCGGCCGGCACGTGCACGACGCGGTAGCCCTGCGGTGTCCGGACTTCCGGCGGCTCGTCGCGGCTTTCCCGGCGCGTGTAGACGGTGACGTCGTGCCCGGCGCGCGTCAGCGCCGCCGACAGCTCGGCGACGTGCACGTTCTGGCCACCGGCGTCGGCTTCGCCCAGCGCGGCGAGGGGATTGGCGTGCTCGGACACCATCGCGATCTTCATCGGTGAGGCGTTCCCTTCGAGGTTCAACGGGCCGTCTCGGCGAGGAGGTGGTCCCAAGCGGTCAGGAAGGCGTCCAGCCCGTAGTGCTTCAGGGCGTGTTCACGGGCGTTCTTGCCCGCGAGCGCCGCGAAGTCGGGCTCGTTCAGCAGCTCGCGGAACCCCCGCGCCAGCACGGAGACGTCGGTGGAGAGCACGCCCGCGTCATCCGGCACCGCCTCGACCGCCTCGGTGGCGGCGAAGACGACGACCGGCATCGCCAGGTGCATCGCCTCCAAAAGGGACAGTCCCAGCGACGTCCACCGGGCGGTGTGCAGGTAGACGCGGCGGCGGGCGATCTCGTCGTGCAGCTTCGGCGCCGGGACGTCGCCCAGGCCGCGCAGCGGCTCGCCGAGCTCTTCGGTCCCCATGCCGAAGACGTCGACCGGGGCGGCCTCGGCGAGCGTGCCCAGCAGGTCGGCACCGGTGACGCGCTCCCGGCGGACCGGCTCGTTGATCATCGACACGCCGGCGGCGAGCTCGCCGGTGTAGCGCGGGCCCGGATCGGGGATGCCGTGCGGCACGACGGTGACCGGCGCGCGGCCGCAGTCCCACATCGCCGCGTTGAAGTGGGTCACGTGCGCGACGGTGATGTCCGGCCGGCCGGCGAGCGGGTGTTCGCTGGACGCGGCGTACGGCCGGGGCGCGTTGTGTTCCACGTAGACGGCCGGCACGCCCAGGCGCGCGGCGAACTCGAGCTCCTCCGGGCGTTGCAGGACGACGACGTCGGGCTCGGCCTCGGCCAGCCGGTCCAGCGGAATCTCGGTCACCGACGGCCAGTCACGCCCCGCCTTGCCGAGGCCCCACGGCGCACCGTCGGGTGACACGGGCAGGAGGTAGTCGTGGCGGCCGCGGACGAAAGCGTCGGTCCACGAGCCGTGCACGTGCCAGAGCAGTACTCTCAGGCGCCGGGATCCGGGATCGGTCATGACTCCTGGTTTCCCGGAGATCGGCTGTTAAACGTGCGCCCGTTCGGGGTACCCGGCTCCGACGGGCGTGCGCGACGAAGGGACATCCATGCGCTTCACCCCACGGGGCACCCGGTTCTTCGACCTCCTCGCCGAAGCGGCGAAGAACCTCGTCACCGCGACCGCCCTGCTCAGGGACCTCGTGGCCGCCGACCCGGCCGACCGGGAACCGATCGCGAAACGCTTGCACGAGGTCGAGCACGAGGGCGACGAGCTGACCCACACGATCATGGTGGAGCTCAACAGCTCGTTCGTGACGCCGTTCGACCGCGAAGACATCCAGGCCCTCGCCGCCAAGATCGACGACGTGCTGGACTTCATGGACACCGCGGCCGACCTCGCCGTGCTCTACCGCATCGGCACCTTCCCCCCGGGCACCGACGTGCTGATGCGGGTGCTCTGCCGGGCCGCCGAGCTGACCGCGTCGTCGATGCCCGGCCTGGCCAAGGTGGGCGACCTCGAGCCGTTCTGGATCGAGATCAACGAGCTCGAGAACGAGGCCGACCGCGTCTACCGGCGGATCCTGGCCCACCTGTTCGAGCCGGGCGGCGACGCCCTCGAGGTGCTGAAGACCAAGGAGGTCGTCGAGCAGTTCGAGCTGGCCGCCGACGCGTTCGAGCACCTGGCCGACGTGGTGCAGACCATCGCGGTCAAGGAGTCCTGAGTGACGGGGACCGCCGCCCTGGTCACCGTGATCGTGCTGACGCTCGTCTTCGACTACACGAACGGGTTCCACGACGCGGCCAACGCCATCGCCAGCGCGGTGTCGACCCGGGCGTTGACCCTGCGCGCGGCCCTCGTGCTGGCGGCGGTGATGAACCTGGCGGGCGCGCTGCTGTCCACCGGCATCGCCGCGACGGTGGCCAAGGGGATCATCGACGTCCCGGTGGGACCGGACGCGCTCACCGTGGTGTTCGCCGCGCTCGCCGGGGCCATCACCTGGAACCTGATCACCTGGTACTTCGGGCTCCCGTCGTCGTCTTCGCATTCGCTGATCGGGGGCATGGTCGGCGCGGCGCTGGCCGCCGCGAGCACCGTGCACTGGTCGGGGATCGGCGAGAAGGTGCTGATCCCGATGGTGGCGTCCCCGCTGCTCGGGCTGGTGCTGGGCTACCTCGCGATGGTAGGCGCGCTGTGGCTGCTGCGGCGGGCGAACCCGCACCGCAGCGGCCGGGTGTTCCGCCGGTTCCAGATCGTCTCCGCGTCGGCGCTGGCACTCGGCCACGGCCTGCAGGACGCCCAGAAGGGCATGGGCGTGATCGTGCTGGCGCTGGTGGCGGCGGGCGAGCAGACGACGTTTTCGGTGCCGCTGTGGGTGACGCTGGCCTGTGCCGGGGCCTTGTCGCTGGGCACCTATTCGGGTGGCCTGCGGATCATGCGGACCCTCGGCAGGCGGGTGTTCCCGCTCGACCCGCCGCACGGGTTCGTCGCGGAATCGGTGGCGTCGTCGGTGTTGTACGTGACGGCGTTCGCGGTGAAGGCGCCGATCTCGACCACGCACGTCATCACGGCGGCGATCATGGGCGTCGGCGCGACCCGGCGGCTCTCGGCGGTGCGGTGGGGGATCGCGCGTGACATCGTGCTCGGCTGGGTGCTGACCTTCCCGGCCGCCGCGGCCGTGGCCGCCGCCGTCTACCTGGTGGCCGACCTGTTCACCTGAGTTTGGCTTCCGGCCCTCCCGGGAAGCCGGGGCGGAGACCCCCGTCCGCGGAAAGGGAGAGCCATGAAGGCAGTGACCTGGCACGGCAAACGCGACGTCCGCGTCGAGGAGGTACCGGACCCGAAGATCGAAGAAGCCACGGACGCGGTCGTGCGGATCACCTCGACCGGGATCTGCGGCTCGGACCTGCACCTGTACGAGGTGCTGGGCGCGTTCATGACCGAGGGCGACATCCTCGGCCACGAGCCGATGGGCGTGGTCGAAGAGGTCGGCCCGGAGGTCACGCACATCAAGCCGGGCGACCGGGTGGTGATCCCGTTCAACATCTCCTGCGGCCACTGCTGGATGTGCGAGCGCGGCCTGCAGTCGCAGTGCGAGACCACCCAGGTCCGGGAGCAGGGCAAGGGCGCGGCGCTGCTGGGCTACACGAAGCTCTACGGCCAGGTCCCCGGCGGGCAGGCCGAGTACCTGCGGGTGCCGCAGGCCCACTACGGGCCGATCAAGGTCCCGGACGGGCCGCCGGACGAGCGGTTCGTCTACCTCTCCGACGTCGTCCCGACCGCCTGGCAGGCCGTCGAGTACGCGAACGTGCCGGACGGCGGCACGGTCGTGGTCTTCGGCCTCGGCCCGATCGGGCAGATGAGCTGCCGGATCGCCCGGCACCGCGGGGCGGGCCAGGTGATCGGCGTCGACCTGGTGCCCGAGCGCCTCGCCAGGGCCCGCGAACACGGCGCCACCGCGCTGGACACGCGGGACCACAAGGAAATCGGCGAAGCGATCCGCCAGCTGACCAACGGGCGCGGCGCGGACTCGGTGATCGACGCGGTCGGCATGGAGGCGCACGGCGCCCCGGTCGGCAAGCTCGCGCACACGCTCGTCGGGCTGCTGCCGCAGCCGCTGGGCGAGAAGATCACCGAGAAGGCCGGCGTCGACCGGCTCAGCGTGCTCTACGCCGCCATCGACAGCGTCCGCCGCGGCGGCACGATCTCGCTGTCCGGCGTCTACGGCGGGATGGTCGACCCGATCCCGATGATGGAGCTGTTCGACAAGCAGGTGCAGCTGCGGATGGGCCAGGCCAACGTCCGGCACTGGCTCGACGACCTCATGCCGGTGCTCACCGGTGACGGCGACCCGCTCGGCGTCGAAGGCTTCGCCACGCACAAGCTGCCGCTGGAGGACGCGCCCCGCGCGTACGAGATCTTCCAGAAGAAGCTGGACGGCGCCCAGAAGATCCTGCTGCAGCCGTAACCCCTTGGGAGGGAACTGACTCTTGCGAGCCGTCACCTCGCTGCCGTACGAAACCACCGAGGAAGACCACGTCCGGATCCCGGTGTCCGACGGGATCGTGCTGTCCGCCCGCGTCTGGCGGCCGGTCTCGTCGGACACCGAGCCGGTGCCGGCGATCCTCGAATACATCCCCTACCGCAAGCGGGACCTCACCGCGCCCCGCGACTCCATCCACCACCCGTACCTCGCCGGGCACGGGTACGCCTGCGTGCGCGTGGACATCCGCGGCACCGGCGAGTCCGATGGCGTCCTGGCCGACGAGTACCTCGAACGCGAGCAGCTCGACGCCGAGGAGGTCCTCGAGTGGATCGCGGCGCAGCCGTGGTGCACCGGCGACACCGGGATGATGGGCATCTCCTGGGGTGCGTTCGCCGCGTTGCAGGTCGCCGCGCGGAAACCGCCGAGCCTGCGCGCGATCGTGATCTCGTCGTTCACCGACGACCGCTTCGCCGACGACATGCACTACATGGGCGGCTGCCTGCTCTCGGACAACGTCGCCGAGTCCGGCACGATGTTCGCCTACGCCACGCTGCCGCCCGACCCGGCGGTGGCCGGCGAGCGGTGGCGCGAGATGTGGCTGGAACGGCTGGACAACTGCAGCCTGTGGATCGAGAACTGGCTCGGCCACCAGCGCCGCGACGACTACTGGCGGCACGCGTCGGTGTCGGAGAACTATTCCGACGTCCAGGTGCCGGTGCTGGCCTCCAGCGGCTGGGCCGACGGCTACTCCAACGCCGTGATCCGGCTGCTGGCCCACCTCGACGTCCCCCGGCGCGGGCTGATCGGGCCGTGGTCGCACAAGTACCCGCACCTCGGCGAGCCCGGCCCGGCGATCGGCTACCTCCAGGAGGTCGTGCGGTGGTGGGACCACTGGCTGCGCGGCGAGGAGAACGGCGCCATGGACGGGCCGATGCTGCGCACGTGGATGCAGGAGAGCGTGCCGCCGTCGACGTCCTACGAAGACCGGCCCGGCCGCTGGGTCGGGGAGGCCACCTGGCCCTCGCCGCACGTCGAGCCGCAGGTGCTGCCGCTGGCCCGGCACCGCCTCGCGCGGCCCGGCGAAGACGTCGCCGATGAGGCCCTGACCGTGTCGTCGCCGCTGTCGGTCGGGCAGTTCTCCGGGAAGTGGGCGTCCTACAGCGCCCCGCCGGACCTGCCCTACGACCAGCGCGAAGAGGACGGCGGGTCGCTGGTCTTCGACACCGACGTGCTCACCGAGCGCTGCGAGATCCTCGGCTCCCCGAAGGTCCGGCTGGAGGTTTCGGCCGATCAGCCGGTCGCGATGATCGCGGCGCGGATCTCGGACGTCGCGCCGGACGGGCGGGCCACCCGCGTGACCTACGGGCTGCTGAACCTGACCCACCGCGACGGCCACGACGAGCCGGCACCGATGGAGCCGGGGCAGCGGTGCGCAGTCGAGATCGAGCTGAACGCCGTGGCGCAGGCCTTCCCGGCCGGGCACCGGATCCGGCTTTCGCTGTCGACGTCGTACTGGCCGCTGGCCTGGCCGCCGCCGACCCCGGTGCTGCTGAGTGTCCACACCGGACACAGCGGGCTCGAGCTGCCGGTGCGCCCGGTCGCCGAGCCGGACGAACTGCCGGCCCGGCCGTTCGGCGAACCCGAAGGCGCGCCGCCGATGGCGGTGACCGCGCTGACGCCGGGGGAGCAGCGCTGGACCGTTTCGCGGGACCTCGTCGACTACCAGTCGGCGCTGGACATCGTGAAGGACGCGGGCACCGTCCGGTTCGACGACCTGGACCTGGAGGTCACCCGGGACGTCCGCGAGCGGTACAGCTGGGTCGCCGACGACTTCTGCTCGCCGGTGGCCGAAACCGCGTGGGACGTCACCTTCGCCCGCGGCGAGTGGGTGGCGCGCAGCGAGACCCGCACCCGCGTGTCCTGCACCGACACCGAGTTCGTGATCGACGCGCAGCTCGACGGGTACGACGGGGCGCGGCGGATCGTCTCCCGGAACTGGCACCGGCGGATTCCGCGGGACCTGGTCTGAGTCTTTCGGGGGTCCGGGTGGCGGAGCCCCGGTTGTCACGGAGTTTCACATTCGCGACACCGGGTACGCCTTTCGCGTGCGGATAGTGATCACCGGAGCCACCGGGAACGTCGGAACGGCCCTGCTGACCGCGCTCGAGCCCGGCCACGACGTGGTCGGGCTCGCGCGGCGCCTGCCGGACACGACCGTCGAGCCGTACCGCCGGGCGGGCTGGCGGGCCGCCGACGTCGGCCTTCCCGGCGCGGAAGAGGAACTGGCGGCGGTGTTCGCGGGGGCGGACGCAGTCGTGCACCTGGCGTGGGCGATCTCGCCCGTGCGCGGCGACCCGCCGATGTGGCGCACCAACGACCACGGCACTCGGAACGTGCTGGCCGCGGCCGTGGCCGCGCGCGTGCCGCACGTGGTCGTCGCGTCGTCCGTGGCGGCCTACGGGCCGGCGCCCCGCTGGGCGAAGGTGACCGAGGACTGGCCGTGCGACGGCATCGAGGGCAGCGCCTACAGCCGGGGCAAGGCGGCGCTGGAAACCCTGCTGGACCGGTTCGAAGAGAAGTACCCGCCGGTCCGCGTGGCGCGGATCCGGCCGTGCGCGATCCTGCACCGGAGCGCGGCGGGGGAGTTCGCGCGCTGGCTGCTCGGCCCGGCGGTGCCCGCCCACCTCGTCGGCGGGCGGTGGTTGCCGGTTCCGCTGTGGACGGACCTGCGCGCGCAGATCGTGCACACCACCGACGTCGCCGAAGCGCTCCGGCTGATCCTCGACCAGGGCTTCTCCGGGGCGGTCAACCTCGCCGCGCCGGAGGTGCTCGACGCCGACGCGCTGGCCGGTGTCCTCGGCGGGACGCGCCTTCCGGTGCCGAAGCCGGTGGTGCGGCTCGCGACACGGGCGGCCTGGCTGGGCGGGGTGCTGCCGGTGCACCCCGGCTGGCTCGAGCTGGCCGACCGCGCCGCGCTCGCCGACACGGCGCTGGCGGAGACCGCGCTGGGCTGGCAACCTCGATATGACGCCGCGGCCGCGCTCGCCGACCTCGTCGCCGGGCTCCGGTCGGGCGCGGGAGCGGCGAGCCCGCCCCTGGCCCCGCCGCGCCGCGACGGGGTACTGGCCCGGCTCCGCTCGCTCACGCGGGTCGGGCCGAGCCACCAATCGCAGGACTGAGGCAGCCGGGAGGCCGCAGTGAGTACGGAAGCCGCCGACGCGGTGGTGATCGGCGCCGGGCACAACGGCCTGGTGGCGGCCAACCTCCTGGCCGACGCGGGCTGGTCCGTGCTCGTGCTGGAAGCGACCGAGCACGTCGGCGGGGCGGTCCGCACCGCGGAGGTCACCGAGCCGGGCTTCCGCAACGACCTCTTCAGCGCCTTCTACCCGATGAGCGCGGTGTCGCCGGTGATCCGGGGCCTGCACCTGGAAGAGCACGGCCTGCGCTGGCGGCACGCGCCCGACGTCCTGGCGCACGTGCTGCCCGACGACCGGTGTGCGGTGCTGTCCCGGGACCTCGACCGCACGGCGGCGTCGGCGGAGGAGTTCGCCCCGGGCGACGGCGAGGCCTGGCGGCGGCTGTTCGCGCAGTGGCAGGAGATCCGCGAGCCGCTGCTCGACGCGTTGTTCACGCCGTTCCCGCCGGTCCGCCCGGCGCTCAAGCTGCTGCGCCGCACCGGCACGGGCGACGCCCTGCGGCTGGCGCGCATGCTGACGCTGCCCGCGCGCCGGTTCGGCGACGAGCTGTTCGACGGCGAAGGCGCGAAGCTGCTGGTGGCGGGGAACTCCGCGCACAGCGACCTTTCCGTGGACAACGCGGCCAGCGCGGTCTTCGGCTGGCTGCTCGCCATGATCGGGCAGGATGAGGGGTTCCCGGCCCCCGAAGGCGGCGCGGGCGAACTGGCCGCGGCGCTCGTCCGGCGGCTGGAGTCCCGCGGCGGAGTCGTCCACTGTGGACGTCCGGTGCGTTCGGTGCTCGTCGGCGGCGGCCGGGCGCTGGGCGTGCGGGACGCGGCCGGCGACCCGGTCCGGGCGCGCAGGGCGGTGCTCGCCGACGTGCCGGCGCCGGTGCTGTACCGCGACCTGGTGGGGGAGGAGTGGCTGCCGTCCCGGATGGTCGACGACCTCGGCAAGTTCGAGTGGGACAGCGCGACGGTGAAGGTGGACTGGGCGCTGTCCGGCCCGATCCCGTGGACGGCCGAAGGGGCCCGCGGCGCGGGCACGATCCACCTCGGAGCGGACCTCGACGGGCTGTCCGCGTTCGGCGGCGAGCTCGCGAGGGGGCGGACGCCGCGCCGGCCGTTCCTGCTGCTGGGCCAGATGACCACGACCGACCCGACGCGTTCGCCGGCCGGAACGGAAGCCGCGTGGGCGTACACGCACGTGCCGCGCGGCACGATGGAGAACCGGGCCGCCCTGGAGCGGCGGGCGAAGCGGATCGAGGAGACGATCGAGACGCACGCGCCGGGGTTCACCAGCCTGATCAAGGCCCGGTACTGCCAAGGACCGGTGGAGCTGCAGGGCCACAACCCGGGCCTGGTGGGCGGCGCGGTCAACGGCGGCACGACGGCGATCCACCAGCAGCTGTTCTTCCGCCCGGTGCCCAGCACGGGCCGCGCGGACACCCCGGTGGACAGGTTGTTCCTGGCGGGAGCATCGGCCCACCCGGGCGGAGCGGTCCACGGCGGCCCGGGTTCGAACGCGGCCCGCGCGGCCCTGGCCCGCTCGGGCCGCCTGGGCGCCGGCTATGCGGCGGCGATCCGCGCGGCCCACCGCGCGATCTACAGCTAAGGCTCGCTTCCCCTCGCCCACACCGCGCCGCCCCTCCGGCCACACGTGTCGGCCCTTCGGATACGCGTGTCAGCCTTCCGGGTACGCGTGTCGTCCGTTCCGGTGCGCGAGTCGGCCTTCCGGGTACGCGTGTCGTCCGTTCCGGTGCGCGAGTTGACCCTCCACGTACGCATGTCGGCCGTTCTGGTGCGCAGGCTGACCCTTCGGGACGTGGAGTTGCCCCGTGGGGCCGGACACCTTGATTCCAGACGGTGGTCTGGAGGGAGGATGTCTTGGTGTCTCGCAGGTCGAAGTATCCGGAGCAGTTCCGTCGTGATGCGGTCGAGTTGGTGAACTCGAGTGATCGGCCGTTGCGGCAGATCGCCCGCGAACTCGGGGTCAACCATGAGACGCTGCGGTCGTGGGTGAACGTGGCCAAGCAGGCCGCCGAGGCCGGGCCGCCGGTGGAGGATCCGGCGGTGACCGACGAGGTGACGCGGTTGCGCAAACAGGTCGCTGAGCTGCAGAA
>NZ_JBSGBQ010000049.1:0-59669 GCF_053601335.1 Amycolatopsis sp. NPDC004747
GCGGGGCAGCGGGGCAGCGGGGCAGCGGGGCAGCGGGGCAGCGGGGCAGCGGGGCAGCGGGGCAGCGGGGCAGCGGGGCAGCGGGGCAGCGGGGCAGCGGGGCGCCCCCCGTTTTCGACTCTACCGGCGAGCACCGACAGTTTCGGCCGCCCAGTCGCGCGGGACCAGGAACGACGCCAGCTCCGCCTCCGCGCTGCCCGGCGCGGGCGTGAACTCCGACTCCCACCGCGCCAAGGGCGGCAGGGCCGCGAGGATCGCGTCGGCGTCGGCCTGGACCGCCGTGGCCGCGTCGTGGACCAGGGTGAACTCCACGTACCGGCCGCGGCGGTAAAGCTGCCACTGCCGCTCGCGCTCTCCGTACGGCACGTCCTTGCGCCGCCGCACGATCGGGAAGTACGCCGGGGCGATCGCGGCGATGCCCGCCGCCGTGAACGCCGCCGATCGGCGCCAGCCGTCCGGGCCCGGGAGGCGGAGGTGGTCGAACAGGATGCCGCCGATGCCGCGGGCCTCGTCGCGGTGCGGGAGCCGGAAGCGGTCGTCGCACGCGCGTTTCGCCTGCGCGTGGAACGCCGGGTCGAGCGTGTCGCAGTAGTTCTTCAGCACCCGGTGGAAGTGCGTCGCGTCCGCGGCGAAGCCGTAGCAGGGGAGGAGGTCGACGCTGCCGCCGAACCACCACGCGTCCGCGGTTTCGCGGTAGCGGAAGTGCGCCTGGAACGCCGGGACGTACGGGTTGCGCGGGTGCAGCACCACCGAGAGCCCGGCCGCGAAGAACTCGTCGGAGAAGGCCGCGCTGACGACCGCGCGCTCGAAGACGTCACCGTTCTCCAGCCGCCGCGTGCGGCCGGACCGGCCGAAGCGGCCGCCGCCGTCGAGGCGTTCCAGCTCGGCCACCAGCTCCCGCTGGCCCGCGCTGACGATCGCCTTGACGGCGTCGCGTCTGTCCCCTGAAGGCATACCCCCACCCCCGGGGGCAGATTACCAGCGAACCGGGGTCAGCCGGCGATGTCGGCGCGCGCGATCACCTTGGTGATTTTCGCCCGGACGAGGGATTCCTCGGGGACGGCGTTGCGCTTGCCGTACGCCTCGGCCTGCTCGGCACCCATGTACCGGCCGCCGAGCTTCGTCGCCCACGCCAGCATCTCGTCCAGGTCGTGGGTCAGCCGCGCTTCGGCGGTGAACTGGACGTAGGAGAACGGCGGCTTCTGGTCGTCGACGGCGAGGGAGATGCGCCCGTCGCGGGCGATGGCCTTGCCCTTGAGCGTCTCGGTGCCGGTGGTGAAGATCAGCTCGTCGCCGTCCGGGCCCTCGTTGAGCAGGAACCAGATCGGCGTCACGATCGGGGAGCCGTCCTTCCTGACCAGGCCCAACATGCCCGTCCGCGTGCCTTCCGAAGCGAACTGCCACCACTCGTCACGGCTCATCTCACGCATGAGAGGGACGTTAGCCCGTCACCCGCGCGTGCGCAGAGGGTGGCCGACTAGCCTGGCCTGCTGTGCGAGACGACGACACCGGGATGACGGGCCTGGCCGACGAGGGGCTGACGCGCCGCCTCAAGGCGCTGGCCTGCACCGCGCCGCTGCACGACCTCGACGCGCGGAAGGCGAAGCTCGACTGGGCCGACGCCACGATCTACCAGATGGCCGAGATCGCGCTGCACACGATCGACCAGGTCACCATCGCGATGGACTTCGACACCGGCGCCGGCCACGACGAGGTCATCGACCGGCTGCTGCCGTTCATCGCCCAGCAGGCGCCCTCGCGGATGCCCGAAGAGCACGTCCGGGTGGCCAAGTGGGTGCTGGACAACCTCATCAACGTCGGCACCACCGACCGCGGCTTCCGGCGCGTCTACGGCTCGATCGGGCCGGGCGGCTACCAGCGGCGCCAGTTCGACTTCAAGCTGCTGGTGGAGCTGGCCGCCCGCGACGGCGAGGTCTACCTGCGCGCCACCGACGAGGCGATCAACGTGCTGGTCGGCGCGCTCGACACCGACGTCGAGTCCGCGCAGATCGCCGCCGAGGTCAAGCTCGAGAACCTGATCAACCGCGGCCGCCTCGCCGACGCCAAGCTCGCCGCCGAGCAGGCGCGCTACCGGACCGTCCAGTACGGCGAGACGCTGCGCGCGAAGCTCGACGCGACCCGCCGCGACGTCCGGTCGGTCGACTGGGAGCGCGAGGTCCCGGAGCTGCTCGACAGCGCGCTGAGCCACATCGAGGCCCGCTTCCGCGCCGAGAACGCCATCCTCAAGAACATCACCACCGCCCGCGACGAGACCGAGGACCTCGACAAGAAGCGCCGCGCCGCCGAGCTCGTCGACATCGTCGGCGACTGCATCCGCCGCCACACCCGCCTGCAGTCCCGCCTGGCCGACGCGGGCGCGGTGTTCCGCGCCGAGCAGGACCGCCAGCAGTTCTCCGGCCCGCCCCAACGGGCGACGTTGGACCTCTTCGGCCAGCTCCTGGTCCCCACCCTCGGCCTCCCGCTGGCCGACGCCGTCGCCCCGGTCGAGCACTTCTTCCACGCCGCCGCCGGGATCACCGCGCCGGTCGTGCCGTCGCTGTCCTCCCTGGTCTCGCTGCTGTTGCGCCCCGCGCCCGAGCGCGACCAGCTGGTCGGCGAGATCCCGGAACCCGAGCTGATGCCCGCCGAGGTCAGCGACAAGTTCGGCGACGACGTCTGGCGGCGCGCCGACGAACTGCTCGACCTGCCCGAAGTGCCGCGGCGGCTGTCCGGGCTGCTCGAAGAAGCCCGCCGCAGCCGCCAGCCCGGGCTCGCCGCCCTGGTCGCGCTGCGCGCGGTGCACGCCTACAGTCCCGGGATCGGCGCGGCCCGCCGCCAGGGCGACCGGCAGGTGCTGGTCGCCGTCGACGACGGCACGCTCCTGGACGACCCGGAGTTCGGCGGCGCCGACCTGCTCCTGTCCACCGCCGCCGTAGAGCGAGCCGACGAAGAAGAAGAGGTCGCGTAATGGCGCTGTCCCACAGCAGCGTGGACGCCGAGGCCGCGGCCCGGCTGGTCGCCTTCGGCATGCGGCCGAAGCAGCTGCCCGCGCGTGACGTCGTGTACGGCGACCTCGTGCGCCGCTACGGCGAGGACAACGCGTTCAAGGCCCTCACCCACGCCGTCGCCGCCGGGCTCGGCCTCATGGTGCTGGAGGTCAACCAGCAGGCCGGCGCGGTCCTCGCGGCCACGGACGAATCCGTCTTCGAAATCAAGATGGACTCCTACGCGCGCCAGGCCAAGATCCGCGAGCGCCGGGACACGGAGAAGGTGCTGCACGGCCTGATCCACCTCGCCACCGCGGCGCTGGGCTACCCGCGTCCCGACGACCTGGCCAACGACACCTACATCGGCCGCGTCAGCGTCGAGCAGGTCGACGCGATGGTCCGCGAAGCCGCGCGGATGCTCGACGAACGCGCCGCACAGGCCGAGGCCAACAACGACCCGCTGGCCGACGCGCCCGAGCTCGAACAGGCGTGGCGTGCCTACACGCGCCGTCCCGCGGCCGCGGCCACCAAGGACGGGCGGCTGGCCGCCGACACCACCCGCGGCATGGTCAGCCGGGCCCTGCGGTTCCTCGCCGACCAGGGCTTCCTGGTCCCGGTGAGCGACGAGCAGGGCGGCACCTACCGGACCACGCCGCGCTACCAGATCCAGGTCCGCGAACTCGCCGCCGACGCCGCCTTCGACGACCTGCTCGCGCTCGACGTCGTGGCCGTCGCGACCGCCGGGGGCACGCTGCGCGCGGCCGCCTCGGACACGCTCTAAGAGGGGAACCGATGTACGAGCTTTCGCGGGTCCGCCTGCATTCGGTGGGCCCGGCGGGTGCCCGCTACCAGAACGTCGTGCTCGACTTCAGCGGCGTCGGCGCCAAGATCACCGCGCCCAAGCAGGACGCGCTGTTCAGCGCGGGCATCCACGCGACCGGCCCGGCCGAGCTGCGCCGCCCGTCGCCGGCGAGCGTGCTGTTCCTCGAGAACGGCGGCGGCAAGTCCGTGCTCATCAAGCTGATCTTCTCGGTGATGCTGCCCGGCCGCCGCCAGGTCGTCGGCACCACCAGCACCAAGGTGCTGGAGAAGTTCGTCGCCGCCAAGGACGTCTCGCACGTCGTGCTGGAGTGGCTGCACGTCGAGAGCGGGCACCGGATCATCACCGGCAAGGTCTCCGAATGGCGCGGGCACGTGGTCTCCGCCGACTCCGAGAACCTCGTCGACTCCTGGTACTGCTTCCGCCCGACCGCGGCGCTGGGGCTCGATTCCCTGCCGATGACCCAGGACGGCCGGCTGCTCACCATGTCCGGCTTCCACGACAAGCTCACCGCGGCCCAGCTGGCCGAACCCGAGCTGGAGCTGTCCTGGACCCGCCGCCACCACGAGTGGACCGGCCGCCTGGACGGCCTCGGCCTCGACACCGAGCTGTTCCGCTACCAGCGCGCGATGAACGCCGGCGAAGGTGAGGCGGCGGACGCGTTCGCCTTCGGCACCGACGACGCCTTCGTCGAGTTCCTGCTGCGTGCGGTCATCTCCGAGGAGGAGCCGAAGGACCTCGCCGAGGTCGTCGCGACCTACGCGCACAACCTGGCCCAGCGCGGGGATCTCCTGGCCGAACGCGACTTCGTCGCGGGTGCGCTGGACCTGCTCGGGCCGTTGGCCGCCGAGGAAGGGGTCGCCGCCGAGTCGCGGAAGATCGCGGAGTCCGCGAAGGCCGACATGGCTTCGCTGGCGGGGCGGGTCGTCGCGCGCAACGAGCTCGAGAACGCGCGGCTGTCCGGGCTCGAAGACCACGTCACCGAGGTCAAGTCCGCGGAGAAGCTCGCCGAGGGCGACCACCGGCGGCTCGCCGCGGGGGTGACGGAGCTGCGCCGCCTGGTTGCCGTGCTGCGGCTGGACGAAGCCCAGGAAGCCCGCAAGCGCGTCGACGCCGAACTGGCGTCGGCGAAGACCGAGGCGGAAGCCTGGCGCGAGACGGCGACCGTGCTGAATTCGTTGAACGCGGCGCGCAAAGCGAAGGACCTGCGAGAGCTCGTCGGCAGCCGGGAAGAGAAGGCGCGTCCCGCTCTGAAGGCGCGCAACGACGCCGCTTCGGCGCTCGCACGCGGGTTGCACGCCCTGGCGCAGGACGCGCAACGGCAGGCCGACAAGGCCGAAGCGCACGCGGGCGCGTTGCGTGCCGAAGCCGAGAAGGCGCAGACCGAACGTGACGAAGCCGCGAACCTCGCGGCCGCGCGCCGGGCCGAAGCGCGCGGGCTGACCACGCGGATCACCGAACTGCGTGAAGAGGTCCAAGCCGCCGTCCGCGCCGGGTTGCTGCCTTCGGGCGCCGACGTCGCCGAAGCTTCGCGCGCCGCTCGTGCCGCGGCCGAGCAGGCCACCGCGGAACTGGCCCGCCGCGAGCAGGAACTGGACCGCGTCGCGACGGACCTCCAAGCGGCGCAACGGGCCGTGAACGAGGCCCACCAGCTCGCCGGCACCACGCAGGACCGCCTGGAACGCGCCACCGAGGACCTCGACAGGGCGCACCGCCGGACCGACGCCCTCGCCGCCGAGGGACGCCTGATCGAGCTGCTCGGCGCCGACGACGTCAGCCTGGAGAGCGACCTCCCGGTGCTGCTGGAGCGGTTGCGCGAGGCGAGCGCGGCCGTCGAGAAGGAGCAGACCGCGCTGCGGATGGAGGAGTCCGCCGACGAGCGGGCGCTGGCCGCGCTGGGCTCCGGCGGGCTGCTGCCGCCGCCCGAGGACGTCCAGGCCGCCCTGGACGCCTTGGAAGAGGCCGGGATCACCGCCTGGTCCGGCTGGCGCTACCTGTCCAAACTGGACGCTCCCCGGCGGGCCGAGGTGCTGGAAAGCCTGCCGCAGCTGGTGTCCGGCGTGCTGCTCAACGACCCCGCGCACGCCGATCGCGCCCGCGAGGTGTTGACCAAGAGGCGGCTCCTGCCGAGCGCGGTCATCGCCGTCGGCACGACCGAGGCACTGCAAGCGCCGGCGCCGTCCGCGCCCGGCGTCGAGTTCCTCGTGCCGCCGAACCCCGCGATGTACGACGAAGAAGCCGCCGACGCCGAGCGGGAGGCCGTCGCGCGGCGGCACACCGAGCGGCAGCGGCGGCTCGAAGCGCTGTCGGCCAAGCTGTCCGCGGACGGCGCTCTGACGTGGAAGCTCACGACGTGGCGCGAGGACTACCCGGCCGGCGCCGTCGCGACCCTCGCCGAGCAGGCCCAGGCGGCCCGGACCGCGCGGGAGACCGCGCGCACCGCACTCGAGCAGGCCGACGCGGAATTCGCCCGGTTGAGCGAAAAGGCCGCGTCCCTGCGCGAGCGCGTCCCCGAGCTGCGGGCGGCCGCCGCCGAGGCCGAGGAGAACGCCCGGCGGCTCGGTGAGCTGGGCGTGCGCAGCGCCCGGATCGCCCAGTGGTCCGAAGAGGCCGAGCGGGCGACCGAGATCGCCGAACGCGCCGACCTCCAGGCGTCCGACGCGGCGGGCAAAGCGGCGCGGCTGCGCGAGCAGGCGGGGGAGGAGCAGCGCACCGCCGACGGCCACCGCCGGACCGCGACCACCGCGCGCGCCGAACTGGCCGAGGTGCCCGGAGCGGCCGACGCCGCGGACGGCCCGGCGCCGTCGGAGCCGGTCGATGCGCTGCGGCGGACGTTCGCCTCGGCTTCGGAGGCGTACGCGAAGGTCGAGGTCGGCAGCGACCTGCGGAGCGAACTGGAACAGGCGGAGTCGGCGGAAGCCGCCGCGGGCTCGGCCGTCGAATCCCTGGACGAGGCCGTCCGGGCCCGGGCCGCCGAACTCCTGGAAACCCCCGACGGCTCCGACGCGTCGGCCCGCGCGGCCGCGTTGGCGCGCGCCCGCCGGGTCGTCGACGGCCTCGAAGACGAACGCACCGAAGCGATCGGGCTCGTCTCGACCCGGCGTGCGGAGCTGGACGCGCTGCCGCTGCAGAACGGCGTCAACGGCGAGAAACCGCGGGACATCGAGCACGGCCTGGAACTGATCGACGCGGCCGGGCTGGAGGCGTCCGCGGCCGCCCGCAAGTGGGAAGAGCTGCAGGAACGCCGGGCCGCGGCGGAAGCGACCCTCGAATCCGCTCGCAACTCGGCGTCCGGCTTCGCGCTGCTTGCCGAGTCGATGGCGCACCTGGTCACCGACACGGACGCGGACGCCTACGACGGCGACGTCGACACCGCGCGCGCCCAGCACGCGCGGCTGAACGCGACCTTCAACCAGGCACAGGAAGCCGCCGACGCGGGCGACCGGCGGGTGCGCGCGGCCGCGGACCAGCTCGCGCAGTACGCGACGGAAAAGCGGTTCGAGAAGCTGAGCACGCCGGTGCGGCAGCAGGTCATCTCGGTCAAGCGCGACCAGCTCCCGGCGCACGCCGCCGAGTGGGCCGAAGCGCTGCGGCCGCGCCTGCGGTCGCTCACCGACGACCTCGCCCAGATCGACCGGCACCGCGGCGGCATCATCACCCGCCTGCAGGGCATGGTCGACGGCGCGCTCCGGACGTTGCGCTCGGCCCAGCGCGTCTCCCGGCTGCCGGACGGCCTCGGCGACTGGTCCGGGCAGGAGTTCCTCCGCATCCGCTTCACCGAGCTGGAGGACAACGCGCTCACCGAGAAGCTCGGCGAGGTCGTCGACGAGGCCGCGGTGGGCAAGACGGCGGACGGCCGCGACGTCAAGCGCGACGGGCTTTCCCTGGTGCTGCGCGGAGTCCGGGCCGCGGCGCCCAAGGGCTTCCGCGTCGACATGCTCAAACCGGACTCGGTGCTGCGCACCGAACGCCAGCGTGTGTCGGAGATCCGGGACGTCTTCTCCGGCGGCCAGCAGCTGACCGCGGCGATCATCCTGTACTGCACCCTCGCCGCGCTGCGGGCCAACAACCGCGGCAAGGTCCGCAACCGGCACTCGGGCGTGCTGTTCCTGGACAACCCGATCGGCCGCGCGTCGGCCGGGTACCTCCTGGAACTGCAGCGGGCGGTGGCCGAAGCGCTGGGCGTGCAGCTGATCTACACGACGGGCCTGTTCGACGCGGGCGCGCTCTCGGAGTTCCCGCTGATCGTGCGCCTGCGCAACGACGCCGACCTGCGGGCGGGCCGGAAGTACCTGTCGGTGGACTCGACGATCCGGAACTCCCTGGAGGACCTGGGCGAGCCCGACGGCGTGGCGCGGCTGTCGGCGACCCGGATGTTCACGCGAGCGGCCGAAGAAGCCGATTCCGCTGAGGACGAACAGACCGCCTGACGGGAACATCTTCCCGGGTTCCGTGGTTGCCGGGCGCATGACGAAACCGGGGCCGCTGGGGGCCACCCACACCGCACTGGGGACCGACACGGCCGTGGCGGCCGAGCTCGAGGAGCTGGGCTACGACACGCTCTGGCTGGCCGGCGGGCAGGGCAACATCCTGCCGCAGATCACCGAGGTCGTCCGGCACACCGCGCGGATCAAGGTGGCGAGCGGGATCCTGTCGGTGGACCGGGTGCCGTCGGCGGCCGTGACCGCGGGATACGCGGACCTGCCCGCCGGGCGGTTCGTCGTCGGCCTCGGCGGAGCGCACGGCCCGCGCCCGCTGGCCACGCTCGGCGACTACCTCGACGAGATCGAGGACGTCGTGCCGCGGTCCGCGCGGATCCTGTCGGCGCTCGGGCCGCGGATGCTCGAGCTGGCGCGCGACCGCGCTTCGGGCGCGTACCCGTACCTGGTGACGACGGACTACGTCGCCTCGGCGCGGGAGATCCTGGGCGCGGACCGGCAGCTCGCGGTGCTGCTCAACGTGGTCGCGGAGACCGACGTGGCCCGCGTGCGCGAAGCCGTGCGCGGCGGTTCGCTGGGGTTCCTGGCCGGGATGCCGGGCTATGCGGCCAACTTCCGGCGGATGGGCTTCACCGACGCCGACATCGCGGACCGGTCCGGCCGGCTGGTCGACGGCCTCACCGTGTGGGGCGACTTCGACGCGGTCGTGGCGCGCCTGCGGGAGTACCGGGCCGCGGGTGCCGACCAGGTGGTCGTGCCGCTCGACGGCCTGCCGCGGGAGTGGTGGCCGGAGCTGGTGAAGGCGGTGCGGTGACGTCGGCCCGGTCCCGGGGGCTGACGCACGCGCCCCCGGCGGCCGTTTCGCTGCAGGACGCCCTCGCCGCGGTCGCCGACCCGGTGCGGCGCAGCATCCTGCGCGAACTCGCCGCCGTGCCCGAGTGGACGAAGGCGTGCGGCACCTTCGACCTGCCGGTGGCCAAGGCGACCCGCAGCCACCACTTCGCCGTGCTGCGCGCGGCTGGCCTGATCGAACAGCGCGACGAAGGCCCGCGGCGGCTGAACCGCTTGCGGCGCCCCGAATTCGACGCTTCCTTCCCGGGCCTGCTCGACCTGGTGCTCAGTCACCCCGGCCGGTGAAGGCCAGGCCGGTGCCCAGGCCGATCATGACCAGGCCGCCGGTGCCGCCGACCATCTCGAGGCGCTTCGGCGAGCGGGCGAACCACGCGCGGGCGGTGCCGGCGACCAGCGCCCACGCGCTGTCGGTGGCCAGCGCGATCGCCGGCAGGCACAGGCCCAGGACGAGCATCTGGGCAGGCACCGAGCCGGCCACGGGGTCGACGAACTGCGGCAGCAGCGCGGCCAGGAACACGATCGACTTCGGGTTCGCGAAGCCGACGACGAAGCCGTCGCGCAGCACGGTCAGCACGCGGCCCGGCGTGGCGCGCACCTTCGCGGCCATCGCGTCGGTCAGCTTCCGGCGGTGGCGAACCGCCTGGATCCCCAGGTACACCAGGTAGACCGCGCCGGCGACCTTGATCCCGGTGAACACCGCCGCGGACGTCGTCACCAGCGCGCCGAGGCCGAACGCGACCGCGACGACCTGCGTGTACACGCCCACGGCGTTGCCCAGGACGGTGAGCAGCGCGTCCCGCCGCCCGACGGTGAGCGCGCGGCTGATCGTGAAGAGCACGCTCGGCCCGGGAACCACGACCATGAGGAACGTCAGCGCGGCGAAGGCCGCCAAGTGCGTACCGGACACCATTTCGCGAGGCTATCGCCTGGTCGCGCGGGATGACCAGGCGGTTTTGTCGGTGCCGGGTGGTAGGAAAACCGGGTGCCTCCGAAGACCAGCCGCCCCGAAATCGGCGCCGAGCAGCGCCGGGCCCGCCTCGCCGTCCGCCACCACCTCGCCGCGCCCGCGGCCTCGGTGACCGAAGCCGTCGCCGGGGTCGTCGCGCTGCACGCCACGGACCCGGCGACCGTCCACCTGTCCGCCTCCGCCCGGCTCGCCGCGCCGGCGGTCGCCGACGTCGAGCAGGCTCTTTACGAGGACCGGACCTTGCTGCGCCTGCTCGGCATGCGGCGCACGGTGTTCGTGACGGACCTGGACACCGCAGCGCTCGTGCAGGCGGGCTGCTCGGCGGACATCGCGGTCAAACAGCGGAAGCTGCTCGAACAGCACCTGGGGCAGCAGGGGCATCCGGAGAACGTGCCGGAGCCGGCGGCGTGGCTGAAGGAGGTCGAGGCGTCGGTCGAGGCGGCGTTGCGGGCCCGCGGTTCGGCGACGGCGCAGCAGCTGAGCGAAGACGAGCCACGCCTGCGCCAGCAGCTGCTGATGGCGGCGGGCAAGCCGTACGAGGCGATCGGCAACGTGACGAGCCGGGTGCTGTTCCTGCTGGCGGCGGGCGGCCGGATCGCCCGCGGACGGCCGCGGGGCAGCTGGCTGAGCAGCCAGTACGTCTGGCACCCGCTGGACGAGTGGGTCCCGGGCGGCCTGCCACCGTGGAGCGCGGACGAGGCCCGGGTGGAGCTGGCCCGGCGGTGGCTGCGCGCGTACGGCCCGGCCCCGGTGTCCGACCTGCGCTGGTGGACGGGCTGGACGGCGGCCCAGACGAAGAAGGCGCTGGCAGCGCTGTCGCCGGCGGAGGTGGACCTCGACGGCGTGCCGGGCGTGGTGCCGGCCGACGACGTGGATCCGGTGCCGCTGCCACCGCCGTGGGTGGCGTTCCTGCCGGCGTTGGACCCGACCCCGATGGGCTGGCAGGACCGCGGCTGGTTCCTCGGCCCGCACCGGGCGGCGCTGTTCGACCGCAGCGGCAACATCGGCCCGACGGTGTGGGCATCCGGCCGCGTGGTCGGCGGCTGGGCCCAGCGGGCTTCGGGGGAGGTGGTGTTCAGGCTGCTGGAGGACACCGGAGCGGAAACTCGCGCGATGGTGGAAGCGGAGGCGGAGAAGTGCGCGAAGTGGTTCGGTGAGGCCCGGCCGACGCCGCGGTTCCGCACGCCGCTGGAACGGGAGCTGACTGCCTGATGGACCTGGGCGCGGATGGGTTCCCCCCGTGGCGGGCGAGCGCCACGGGGGCGGGTGGCGGGGTCGGCCCCGGAGCCGCGTTCCGGGGTGGCCGGGGGTCGCTGGATCGGTCGAGTCACCGACCTCACGTCCCGCTTCCGGGCCACCGCCGAAGACCGCTCGGGGCGACCGCAGGGCTGAATCGGTCAAGTCGAGGTTTAGCGGTCGCGGCCGGTGCTCGCGCGGGCGGTCGCGCACCCCACACGATCAGCCGGAACCGGTCCCGGCGGCCGCACCTCCGGCCCCGGGCGGTCCGCCGTGGTCCGCCCTCCGGGCACCCCGGGTGGCGCACCGGCTTCTTAATCGATTCTTGACCCGTTCGCCAAGTGGTGGAAGTCTCGTCAGGGCAGTCAGGGACGCGCATGCCCGCACGCTAGGGTGGCCGCGAGCCCGCAAGTCACGGCCGGAGTGCCGGCCGACCCTCAAAGGAGTGGCAGCAGTGACCGTTCGCGTAGGTGTCAACGGCTTCGGCCGCATCGGCCGCAACTTCTTCCGCGCCGTGCAGGCCAGCGGCCAGGACATCGAGGTCGTCGCCTTCAACGACCTCGGCGACGTCGCCACCATGGCCCACCTGCTGAAGTACGACTCCATCCTGGGCCGGTTCCCGGGTGAGGTCAGCGTCAGCGACGAAGGCATCGTCGTCGACGGCAAGACCATCAAGGCCCTCGCCGAGCGCGACCCGGCCAACCTGCCGTGGGGCGAGCTGAACGTCGACGTCGTCCTCGAGTCGACCGGCTTCTTCACCAACGCCGACGCCGCCAAGGCGCACATCGCCGGTGGGGCCAAGAAGGTCATCATCTCCGCGCCCGCCAAGGGCGAGGACCTGACCATCGTGCTCGGCGTCAACGACGACAAGTACGACGGCTCGCAGGTCATCATCTCGAACGCGTCCTGCACCACCAACTGCCTCGGCCCGCTGGCCAAGGTCCTCAACGACGCCTTCGGCATCGAGCAGGGCCTGATGACCACGGTCCACGCGTACACCCAGGACCAGAACCTGCAGGACGCCCCGCACAAGGACCTGCGCCGCGCCCGCGCCGCCGCCCTGAGCGTCGTCCCGACCTCGACCGGTGCCGCCAAGGCCATCGGCCTGGTCCTGCCGGAGCTGCAGGGCAAGCTCGACGGCTACGCGCTGCGCGTCCCGGTCCCGACCGGCTCGGCCACCGACCTCACCGTCACGCTGTCCAAGGCCGCCACGGTCGAGGAGATCAACGCCGCCTACAAGGCCGCCGCCGAGGGCCCGCTGGCCGGCATCCTGCGCTACAACGAGGACCCGATCGTCTCGGCGGACATCGTCACCGACCCGGCGTCCTGCATCTACGACGCGCCGCTGACCAAGGTCATCGGCAACCAGGTCAAGGTCGTCGGCTGGTACGACAACGAGTGGGGCTACTCCAACCGCCTCGCCGACCTGGTCAAGCTCGTCGGTTCGAAGCTGTCCTGAAGCAGATGAGCGTCAAGAACCTCGACGACCTGCTGGGCGAGGGCGTTCAGGGCCGCTATGTGCTGGTGCGCAGCGACCTGAACGTCCCGCTCGACGGGGACCGCATCACCGACGACGGCCGGGTCCGCGCGGCGCTGCCGACGATCAAGAAGCTCGCCGACGCGGGCGCGAAGGTCGTCGTCACCGCGCACCTCGGCCGCCCGAAGGGCGAGCCGGACCCGAAGTACACCCTCGCGCCCGTCGCGAAGCGGCTTTCCGAGCTGCTCGGCGCCGAGGTCGCGCTGGCCGGTGACCTGGTCGGCGAGTCCGCGAAGGCGCTGACCGGCGGCCTGGCTGGCGGCGCCGTCGTCCTGCTGGAGAACGTGCGCTTCGACGCGCGCGAGACCAGCAAGGACGCCGCGGACCGCTCCGAGCTGGCCGCCGAGCTGGGCGCGCTCGTCCCGGGCGGCGCGTTCGTCTCCGACGGCTTCGGCGTCGTCCACCGCAAGCAGGCCTCGGTCTACGAGGTCGCGTCGGTCCTGCCGGCGTACGCGGGCGGCCTGGTGCTGGCCGAGCTGGACGTGCTGAAGAAGCTCACCGAAGACGTCCGGCGGCCGTACGTGGTCGTGCTCGGCGGCGCGAAGGTGTCCGACAAGCTCGGCGTCATCGCGAACCTGCTGACCAAGGTCGACCGGCTGATCGTCGGCGGCGGCATGGCGTACACGTTCCTCAAGGCCCAGGGCCACGAGGTCGGCCAGTCGCTGCTGCAGGCCGACCAGCTCGACCAGGTGAAGGGTTTCCTCGCCGAGGCAGAGAAGCGCGGCGTCGAACTGGTGCTGCCGGTGGACGTGCTGGCCGCGACGGAGTTCTCGGCCGACGCCGAGCACGAAGCCGTCGACGCCACCGCCATCCCGGCCGACCGCCAGGGCCTCGACATCGGCCCGCGTTCGCGTGAGCTGTTCGCGAGCAAGCTGGCCGACGCGCAGACGGTCTTCTGGAACGGCCCGATGGGCGTGTTCGAGTTCGAGGCGTTCTCCGGCGGCACCCGTGCCGTCGCCGAGGCGCTCGTGAAGAGCGACGCGTTCACCGTGGTCGGCGGCGGTGACTCGGCGGCCGCGGTGCGGCAGCTCGGCCTGCCCGAGGACGGCTTCTCGCACATCTCCACCGGCGGCGGTGCCTCCCTGGAGTACCTCGAAGGCAAGGAACTGCCGGGCGTGGTCGCCCTGGAGGAGAAGAACTAGTGGCACGCAAGCCGTTCATCGCCGGCAACTGGAAGATGAACCAGAACCACCTCGAGGCGATCGCGCTGGTGCAGAAGATCGCCTTCGCGCTGCCGGAGAAGTACTACGCGAAGGTCGACGTGGCGGTGCTGCCGCCGTTCACCGACATCCGCAGCGTGCAGACCCTGGTCGACGGCGACAAGCTGTCGCTCACCTACGGCGCGCAGGACCTCGCGCCGCAGGATTCGGGTGCCTACACCGGCGACATCTCGGGTCCGATGCTGGCCAAGCTGGGCTGCAAGTTCGTCACGGTCGGGCACTCGGAGCGGCGCGAATACCACGCCGAGTCCGACGAACTGGTCAACAAGAAGGTCAAGGCCGCGCTCAAGCACGGCATCACGCCGATCCTCTGCATCGGGGAGAAGCTCGAGGTCCGCGAGGCCGGCGAGCACATCCACCACACCACGACGCAGCTGATCGAGGGCCTGAAGGGCCTCAAGGCCGAGCAGGTCAAAGACGTGGTGATCGCGTACGAGCCGGTCTGGGCGATCGGCACCGGCAAGGTCGCCTCGTCCGCGGACGCCGAAGAGGTCTGCAAGGCCATCCGGGCGACCCTCCAGGAGAAGTACGGCGACGAGGTCGCTTCGTCCGTCCGGGTGCTCTACGGGGGATCGGTCAAATCGGGCAACATCAGCGAGCTGGTGGGCTGCGAGAACATCGACGGTGCCCTGGTCGGCGGAGCGAGCCTCGACGGTGAAGAGTTCACGAAACTCTGCGCACTCGCCGCGGGCGGGCCGCTGCCCTGATCGAGGCCACGACCGGGTAGCCTGTGTATCCGGTCCGTCACACAGCAGTGGACGAGTCCAGGGGTACGGTGGTGGTCGGAAACGACCATGCCGTACCCCTGCATTCTCCTAGAGCCCAGAGGATGACATGAAGCTGTTCCTGCAAATCCTGTTGATCGTCTCCAGCGTCCTGCTGGTGGTCGCCGTGCTGCTGCACCGCGGCCGGGGCGGTGGCCTGTCGTCGCTGTTCGGCGGTGGGATGCAGTCGAGCCTGGCCGGGTCGAGCGTGGCCGAGAAGAACCTCGACCGGATCACCCTGCTGCTGGGCGCGGTCTGGCTGATCAGCATCGTGGGCCTGGGTCTGCTGCTCAAGGTGTGAGGCGTCCGGCGTTCCGTCGTCGGCCGCGACCGGGTCGAGACGGCGGGGCGCAGCGATTCGGCGTGCCTATTGGGGGGCGCGCCGCCGATTCCTAGGTGTGAGGATTCATGGTTGGCGGTAACGCGATTCGGGGCACCCGGGTGGGTGCCGGTCCTACGGGCGAATCGGAACGGGGAGAGTCGGCGCCGCGCCGCCGCATCTCCTACTGGTGTGCCAACGGGCACGAGGCTCGGCCGTCGTTCGCGCTCGACGCGGAAATTCCCGACGAGTGGGACTGCCCCCGCTGCGGGCTGCCGGGCGGGCAGGACGAGAAGAACCCGCCGGCCGCACCGCGGACCGAGCCGTACAAGACCCACCTCGCGTACGTGAAGGAGCGGCGCAGCGACGCCGACGGCGAGGCCATCCTGGCGGAGGCGCTCGACCGCCTGCGCAAGCGCCGGGAAATCCTCTAGGTTTCTCCAGTCGAACGCCACCCCGGGACCCCTCGGGGTGGCTTTTCGTGCGCCCGGCGAGGCATGACTCGTGCTCGAAGGGGCGGGCTGAGCAGCCCTGGGTCCCCCTGGGGTGGCTTTTCGTGCGCTCGGCCCGGCATCACCCGTGCTCAAACGGGCCGGCTGAGCAGCCCCCGATTTCCAGGCTACCGGCGGGGACCGACAATTCCGGGGCCGGAAGCCTCGCGAACGGTGGATTCCGGGCCGTTTCCGTCCGAAATCCGCCGTTCGCAGCCCGAGACGGCCCGGAACCGTCGGTGCCCGCCGGTAAACTGGATACCGGGGGCCGGAGGTCAGCGGTCCAGCGGATACCGCGCCCGCACGCGGAAGCCGCCGTCCTCCGTTCCCGACGTCTCGAAGCTTCCGCCCAGCAGGCGGGCGCGCTCGGCCAGGCCCGTCAGGCCGTGGCCACCCGAGGGCAACCCCTCCGCCGGGCGGCTGGCCCGCTCGTTGCGCACCTCGATCTTGAGTGCACCGTGCTCACCCTGGATGCGGATCGTCGCCGTCGCGCCCGGGGCGTGTTTGTGGACGTTGGTCAAGCACTCCTGCACCGTCCGGTACGCCGCCGCCGACACCTGGTTGGGCAGGACCTCCGGCAGGTGCTCCACCGTCAGGTGCACCGGGACGTCGGACGTGCGGATCAGCCGGTCGAGCTCGTTGATCCCGGCCCGCGGGCCGTCGTCGTCCGAGCCGGCGCGCAGGACGCTGACCAGCGACCGCAGCTCCTCGAGCGTCCGCTTGGACAGCGTGCGGATGACCTGCGCGGTCTCCTGCGCGCGGTCGTCGGTGGTCTGGGCCTGCAGTGCGCCCGCCTGCATGGCGATCAGCGTGATCTGGTGGGAGACGACGTCGTGCATCTCGCGGGCCAGCCGGGCGCGCTCCTCGGCGCGGACGGCGTCGGCGTGGAAGCGGCGCTCGCGGTCGCGGCTCGTGGCCAGCTCGGCGAGCTTGTTCGAGATCTCGGTGCGCGCGCCGACGAGCAGGCCGATCGCGATCGGCATGCCGGCCACCAGGACGCCGTAGATGCCGTCGAGGATGTGCTCGCGCCAGCTGAGCTCGGCGAAGTCCTCCAGCGGCCACTGCACGAACCGGCACATCCACACCAGCGCGGCGCCGACCCACGTCTGCCAGTGCAGCTGGCGGCGGGTGGCGAGCATGCCGAGGGTGATCATCGACGCGAGCTGCGCCCAGCCGGCCAGGAAGCCGGGCACCGCGACGAGCACGGCGAGGAACGGGAACTTCCGCCGGAACACCACCGCGAGGCAGGCGGCGCCGGACAGGTAGATCGAGTACGGCTGGGCCTTCTCCGGAATGACCAGCCAGACGTCGAGGACGGCCAGGAGCACCGCGGCCGCCTCGATGGCGAAGGTGACCAAAGCGGGGCGCGGCACCGAGCCGAACACGCTCAGCCCCCGCTTCCGCACCCGCTCGGCGGCCGACGGCCCCGAGCTCGCGATCGAGATGCCTGGAATCGAGAGTCCCTCTGTACTCATCGCTGGCGACCCCATTCGTCTTGTGGACTTGTTGGTGAGAGGCGCTCAGGGCCCGATCGGGACGCGCGGCCTCAGACAAATGTGCGGATGCTAACGAGGTGGTGTACAGAGACGGTTAGTTTCACCCGCGGTCGGTGCTCCGGCGTCCGAATTCCGTAATCGGGTGGGCCGTCCGGGGGATAGTCGGCGAAGGGTGCTACCCAGAGTGGGAGTTCTGTTTCCCAGCGTGTGCCAAGACGACCACATCGTGGGAATCATGTTACCCACGTGTGGTCGTCCGGCGATAGTTCTCAGGCGGCCATGGACCGGAGGTCGTCGCTCAGCAGGTCGTGCAGGCCGGACGAGCAGGCCTTCGCCGTCTCGATCGACCGCGGCAGCATGCCGGCCTCATACGTCCGGACCGCTTCCTCGACGCTCGGTGCCGTGGCCAGTGCGGTCGCGAGCTCGGTGCCGTCCAGCAGGGCGAGGTTCGCGCCGACGCCGAGCGGCGGCATCAGGTGTGCGGCGTCGCCGAGCAGGGTGAGGCCGGGGGTGGTCGTCCAGGCGTGGGGGACCGGCAGGACGTGCAGCGGCCGGTGCGTGAACCCGCCGTCCTGCTCGCGCAGATACGCGAGCAGGTCCGGGTGCCAGCCGGCGTAGCGCTCGAGCAGGTGCTCCAGCACCGCGTCCGGGTCGGCGAAGTCGAGGCCGGCGGCCCAGTCCTCCGGCGCGTAGAAGGTCGCGTAGCAGCGGATGTGGCCGGTGCTGGTGCGCTGGGCGAAGAGCGCCTTCCCGCCGACCTTGGTCATCATCGTCCCCTGCCCGGTCAGTGCGGCCAGAGCCGGATGACGGCGGTCGGCGTCGTCGAGGCCGAACTCGACGAACGTGACGCCGCTGTACACCGGCCGGACGCCGGTGAGGGCGTGCCGGACGCGGGACCACGCGCCGTCCGCGCCGACGACCAGGTCGAAGTCCTCGGTGACGCCGTCGGCGAACGTCAGCTCGCCGGACTTGGTGACGCCGGCGACCGGACGCCCCCACCGGACCGTGCCGGGGGCGAGGGAGTCCAGCAGGATCCCGCGGAGCTGGCCGCGGTCGATCTCGGGCCGGAAGTCGTCGCCCTCGGCGGGGAGCTCGTCGAGGACGGCTTCGGCGGTGTGCGGGTCGAGCCCGCGCATCCGCTGGCCCTCGGGCCGGGCCAAGCTGCGGAACTGTTCGTGCAGCCCGGCGGTGCGGAGGGCGACCTGGCCGGTGTCGCCGTGCAGGTCGAGGGTGCCGCCCTGGGGGCGGGCGCCGGCCGAGGCTTCTTGTTCGAAGACGGTGACGTCGAGGCCGTGGAGCTGCAGGACCCGCGCACAGGCGAGCCCGCCGAGACCGGCGCCGACGATCGCGATGGAGTTCATGGCTTCCCCCTGGAGGTTCGGGGCCCCGGCTCGCCCGGGGCCTGACCCGAGAAAACCATAGTGACTACAAAAGTGCAATGACTCAACTTTCGAAGTGAGTCCACTATCACGTAGGCTGGTGGCCATGACGGAAGTGATCGGGCGCCGCGAGCGCAAGAAGGCCCAGACCCGCCAGGCCTTGGCCGACGCGGCGCTCGCGCTGTTCCTGGAGCGCGGCTACGACCAGGTCGGGGTGAAGGAGGTCGCGGACGCCGCCGACGTCTCGGTGACGACGTTGTTCAAGCACTTCCCGAGCAAGGAAGCCCTGTTGTTCGACCAGGACGACGACATCGAGACGGCCCTGGTCCAGGCGGTGCGCGGCCGCCCGCCGGGGCACACGATCGTGGACGCGCTGCGCGAGCACATGCTGCACGTCGGCGTCGACGGCGGCCCGAGCGAGGAGTTCATCAGGCTGATCGAGAGCACCCCGGACCTGCGCGACTACGCGAGGCGGATGTGGATGCGCCACGAGACGGCCCTGGCCCGGGCGATAGCCGAGGAGTCGGGCGCCCCGGAGGACGACATCGCCTGCGCGGCCTTGGCGCGGTTCGCGCTGGCGTCGCGGGAGCTGGTTCTCGGGCATCCGGACCCGAAGCGTGCGGCGGAGGAGATCTTCTCGAGGTTGGAGCGGGGCTGGCGGCCTGCTCCGTCCGGGTGATGGCGGGCGTGTCCCGGCAACGCCGGGCCACCGTCGGGCGTACCCAGTCACTGTGAGCGGGAGACAGTGGGCGTGGGCTCTGGGGGCGGCGGTGGTCACCTCCGGCCTGGGCGTGGCGATCAACATCGCCACCGATCTGAAGGACGCTTGGTGGGCATGGGCGGCGGTGGCGGTTCTGACGGTGATCAGCGCTGGGGTGAGCGTCTGGCTGCAGTCTTCCGGCGCACCCCCGGCGATCACCCAGCACGCGACGGCCTCGGGCAACGCGACGATCCAGCAGGCGGGCCGGGACATCAACCCGCCCCGCTGACCCAGGACGCGACCGCGTCCGGGCACGGCCGCGTGCAGCAGGCCGGACGGGACGTCAACAACACCTACGTCCTGCCGGCGCGGCAGCCGGTCGAGCTGCCCTACCTGGCCGGGCTGATGCCGCCGGCGGCGCCCGCGTTCCAGAGCCGGGCGGCGATGCGGCTGGTGCACGAGGCGGTCGCGGACGGCGACGCGGTCATCCTGACCTCGGAGCCGACGAAGGTCCTGTCCGGCCTCGGCGGCGTCGGCAAGACGCAGCTGGCGGTCAACCACGCCGAGACGCTGTGGGCGGCCCGCCGGGTCGAACTCCTCGTGTGGGTGACGGCGGGCTCGCGCGAAGCGATCGTTTCGACCTACGCGAAGGTCGCCGAAGCGGTCACGGGCAGCACGATCGACGACCCCGAAGAAGGCGCCCGCCGGCTCCTCGAGTGGCTGCGCGCGACGACGGCCCCCTGGCTGGTGGTCCTCGACGACCTCCAGGACCCCCAGCACCTCGAGAACCTCTGGCCGCCGCAGAACGGCCAGGTGCTGGTCACGACCCGCCGCCGCGACGCCGCGCTGAGGGGACGGCACCGCCGGATCGTCGACGTGGACGTCTTCACCCCGGAGGAGGCCCACGCGTACTTGGCCGCCTCGTTCGCCGACCGCCCCGAGGCACTCGACGGCGCCGCAGAACTCGCCGCCGAGCTGGGCTTCCTCCCACTGGCCCTCGGCCAGGCGACGGCCTACGCCCTCGACCGGGTGCTGACCTGCCGCGAGTACCTGGCGAGGTTCACCGACCGCCGCCGGACGTTGGGCAGCCACCAGCAGACGGTCGCCACGACGTGGGCCATGTCCATCGAGCTGGCCGACAGCCTCGACCCGGTCGGGCTGGCTCGTCCGCTGCTGGAGATCGCCTCCCTGCTCGACCCGAACGGCATCCCGCTTGCGGTCTTCATGACGGACCCGGTCGCCGAGCTGCTGGACGCGACGCCGGAGGAGGCCCGTGACGGTTTGAGCTGCCTGCACCGGCTGAGCCTGATCACGTTCGATCCCACGTCGAACGCGCGCTCGGTCCGCGTGCACGCCTTGGTGCAGCGCGCGGTACGCGACCAGATTCCGGAAGCTGACATGCCCGCTTTCGCGAAAAGTGCCGCGGATGCGCTACTGGCCGCATGGCCCGATATCGAGCGGGATGTCGCCCTCGGACAAGTAATGAGGACCAATGCTGAAACCCTGACCGTGCTCGCCGGAGAGCACCTGTGGTCCTCCGAAGTCCATCCGTTGCTGTTCCAGGCGGGCAACAGCCTTGGTGACAGCGGATTGGTCGGCCGGGCCACCGACTACTTCCACCGCCTGCACGAAATCACCGAAAGGGCACTAGGCCCGGACCACGCGGCTACCCTGACTTGTCGGCACCAGCTCGCTTACTGGGGCGGCCAAGCCGGTGACCCCGCAGGAGCGATCGCTGCTCTGGAGGATCTTCTCACCGACCGGACTCGGCTGCTCGGTCCCGACCATCCGGCCGTTCTCACGACTCGAGCCAATCTTGCCCGGTATCGGGGGTTCGCCGGGGATCCGGCCGGAGCTGTTGCCGCCTATGAGGAAGTCGTCGCCGATCGCCTTCGGGTGCTCGGTCCTGATGCCTTGGAAACCCTCACCGACCGTCACAATCTCGCTTTCTGGCGTGGGGAAGCCGGTGATCGGAAGGGAGCAGTCACCGCTCTCGAAGAACTCCTAGCCCACCAGCTCCGGGTGCTCGGCCCTGACCACCGTTTCACCTTGACGATCCGGTCCAATCTCGCCCGATATCGCGGGGATGCCGGGGATCCGGTCGGAGCTGTAGCGGCCTACGGGGAAGTCGTTGCCGATCGCCTTCGGGTCCTTGGCCCCGACAGTCCGGAAACTCTCATTGCCCGCTCCAACCTCGCCTCCTGGCGAGGGCTGGCAGGGGATCCGGCCGGGGCGGTCGCCGAGCTTGAAGAGCTCTTGATCGACCGGCGTCGGGTGCTCGGTGCGGACCACATGCAAACAGCGATCACCGAATCCAACCTCGCGTACTGGAGAGAACGCGCCAACGAATGAAGGCCCCCTGCCGAAGCAGAGGGCCCTCACCCAAGCAACCACTCAAGCCGTGGGCGGCTGGTACACCTTCGTCAGCTTGCCCGCCGCAGCCCGGTCCAGCAGCCACAACGTCCGGCGGTGCCCGCGCGCCCCGGCCACCGGCAGCTGGACTTCCCCAGCACCGGCCAAGGCCAACGCCACCGCGTCCGCCTTCGCCTCGCCCGCCGTCATCAGCCACACGTCGCGGGCCCGGCGGATTGCCGGGAGGGTCAGCGAAATGCGTGTCGGGGGCGGCTTCGGGCAGTTCCGGACCGCCACCACCGAACGCTCGGTCTCGTACACCGCCGGGGACTCCGGGAACACCGAGGCCGTGTGGCCCTCGCCGCCGAGGCCCAGCAGCATGATGTCGAACGACGGCACGTCGCCGTGGTCCTCCGGGCCCGCCTGGGACGCCAGAACCGAAGCGTACGCCTCCGCCGCAGCGTCCACATCCGACCCGAACTCGCCGTCCGAGGGGGCCATGGCGTGGACGCGCTTCGGATCCAGCGGGACGTGGTCCAGCAACGCTTCGCGCGCCTGCTTTTCGTTCCGCTCGTCCGAATCCGCCGGGACGAACCGCTCGTCGCCCCAGTAGATGTCCAACCGCGACCAGTCGATCGCGTCGCGCGCCGAGGACGCCCGCAGCTCCGAAAGGACCGCGATGCCCGTTCCGCCGCCGGTCAGCACCAGCGAAGCCGAGCCCTTGGCCGCCTGGACGTCGACCAGCCGCGTGACCAGCCGGGCCGCCGCCGCGGCGGCCAGCAGGTCCTGGTTCGCGTAGACGACGACTTCCGTCTTGCTCATTTCTTGGCCCCGGCCGCAGCCGCGGCCGCCGGCGAGGTGACGTCGGCCTTCGGCGGCGTGCCCGGCTTGCCGTTCGTGCCCGACGTGATCTTGCCCAGACCGTGCAGGGCCGCTTCGTAGACCTCGTCCGGGTCGAGCCGGCGGAGCTCCTCGATCAGGCAGTCCTGCGTGCTGCGCCGCTGCAAGGCGATCCGGCGGGTCGGCTGGCCCGGCTGGGTCAGCGTGCCCACCCGGCCGTCCGGGCGGTGCAGCTCCACCGGGCCCGACTTCCGGTCCAGTGTCACCGAGATGATCCCGGCCGCGCCCGAGCTCTTGACCCGCTTGACCGGCACCTTCAGGTACTCGGCCAGCCAGGCGGCCAGCAGCTCGGTGGACGGCGAGTCGGCCTCGCCGGTCACCGTCGCCGCGGTGATCTTCTCGTACGGCGGCAGGTCCAGCGCCGACACGAGCTGGGCGCGCCAGTGCGTCAGGCGCGTCCAGGCCAGGTCGGTGTCGCCCTCGGTGTACGCCTTCGCCCGCGCGGTCAGCGCCTTGACCGGGTTCTTCTCCGCGGCCGAGTCGGTGATCCGGCGCTGGGCCAGCTCGCCGAGCGGGTCCTTGTCCGGGTCCTTCGGGCCGGCCCCGGGCCACCAGCAGACGATCGGCGCGTCCGGCAGCAGCAGCGGCACCACCGCGCTCTGGCCCTGCGCGGCCAGCGCGCCGTACAGGCGCAGCACGATGACCTCGCTCGCGCCGGCGTCGCCGCCGACCCGGATCTGGCCGTCGATGCGCGGGGCCGCCGTGCGGGCGCCCTTGGCCACCACGATCACCCGCGACGGGTGCTCGCGGCTGGCGCCGTTGGCCGCCTCGATGGCTTCCTCGAGGTTGGCGTCGTCGTCGGCCACGATCACCAGCGTCAGGACCCGGCCGAGCGCGACTTGCCCGCCCTGTTCGCGGATCTCCACGAGCTTCTTGTTGAGTGCCGAGGTCGTGGTGGACGGCAGATCGATGATCACGGGCGCCTCCAATTCCGGCCGGTGCGCTTCAGCATTTCGTCGGCGGACGGCGGGCCCCAGGTGCCCGGCGCGTACTGCTCCGGCGCGCCTTCCTTCGCCCAGTGCTCCAGGATCGGGTCGAGGATCTTCCAGGAGAGCTCGACCTCTTCGTTCACCGGGAACAGCGACGGCTCGCCGAGCAGGACGTCCAGGATCAGCCGCTCGTAGGCCTCGGGGGAGGACTCGGTGAACGCGTGGCCGTAGCCGAAGTCCATCGTGACGTCGCGGACCTCCATCGTGGTCCCCGGCACCTTGGAGCCGAACCGCAGCGTGATGCCCTCGTCCGGCTGGACCCGGATGACCAGGGCGTTCTGCCCCAGCTCCTCGGTCGACGTCGAGTCGAACGGCAGGTGCGGCGCCCGCTTGAACACCACGGCGATCTCGGTGACCCGGCGGCCGAGCCGCTTGCCGGTGCGCAGGTAGAACGGCACCCCGGCCCAGCGACGGCTCTGCACCTCGAGCGTCACCGCCGCGTAGGTCTCGGTTTTCGAGTCCTTGGCGAAGCCCTCTTCCTGCAGCAGGCCGGGCACCTTCTTGCCGCCCTGCCAGCCGCCGGCGTACTGCCCGCGGGCGGTGGTCTTGCTCAGCGGCTCGACCGGTTTGGTGCCCGAAAGCACCTTGATCTTCTCCGCACGCAGCGCCCGCGGCTCGAACGACAGCGGCTCTTCCATCGCGGTGAAGGCGAGCAGCTGCAGCAGGTGGTTCTGGATGACGTCCCGGGCGGCGCCGATGCCGTCGTAGTACCCCGCGCGGCCGCCGAGGCCGATGTCCTCGGCCATGGTGATCTGCACGTGGTCGACGTAGTTGGCGTTCCAGATCGGCTCGAACAGCTGGTTCGCGAAGCGCAGCGCCAGGATGTTCTGCACCGTCTCTTTGCCGAGGTAGTGGTCGATGCGGAACACCGACTCCTCGGGGAAGACGTCGTTGACGATCGCGTTCAGCTCTTCGGCGCTCTTCAGGTCGTGCCCGAACGGCTTCTCGATGACCACTCGCCGCCAGGTGTTCTCGTCGGCGTTCGCCAGCCCGGAGCGGGCCAGCTGCTTGGTCACCACCGGGAAGGCGCTCGGCGGGATCGACAGGTAGAACGCGGTGTTGCCGCCGGTGCCGCGTTCCTCGTCGAGGTCGCGGACCGTCTTCGCGAGCCGGTCGAACGCCTCGTCGTCGTCGAAGGTGCCCTGCACGAACCGGATGCCTTCGGCGAGCCGGTTCCACACCGACTCCTTGAACGGCGTCCGCGCGTGCTCCTTGACCGAATCGTGCACGAGCTCGCCGAAGTCCTGGTGCTCCCAGTCGCGGCGGGCGAACCCGACGAGCGAGAAGCCGGCGGGCAGGAGCCCGCGGTTGGCCAGGTCGTAGATGGCGGGCATCAGCTTCTTGCGGGCCAGGTCGCCGGTGACGCCGAAGATCACCAGGCTGGACGGCCCGGCGATCCGCGGGAGCCGCTTGTCCCGGGGATCGCGCAGCGGGTTGCTCCAGGTCATGCTCAGCCCTCCTGTACCGCGCGGACGACGGCCGCGAGGCCCGCGGCCCGGTCGGTCAGGTGCAGGCGCAGCACCGGGCGGCCGTGCTCGGCGAGCACCTGCCCGTCGCCCAGTGCCTGGGCGTGCTGCAGCTGGCCGAGGGTGTACGGCCGGTCCGGGACGTCGAGGTCCTGCTCGACGGCGCCGGTGAGCTGCAGGAACACGCCGTTCTGGTGGCCGCCCTTGTGGTACTGCCCGGTGGAGTGCAGGAACCGCGGGCCCCAGCCGAACGTCGTCTGCAGCCCGGTGCGCTTGGCGATCTCGCCGCGCAGCAGGGACGTCGACGCGTCGTCGAGGCGGTCGAGGTAGGCCTGCACCGCGATGTAGCCGGCCTCCGGCGCCGAAGCGAAGAACGCGGTGAGCACGTCCTTCAGGCTGCCGTCGGTGGAAACACCTTCGCTGCCGAAGACCTCGACCGGCCCGTCCACGTTGGACGGCTCTTCGCCGCCCTTCAGCTTCTCCGGGTCGTCCAGCAGCGCGCGCGCCGCCTTCTTGGCCGCTTCCACGTCGGGCTGGTCGAACGGGTTGATCCCGAGCAACCGCCCGGCCAGCGCGGTGGCGAACTCCCAGAGCAGGAACTGCGCGCCGAGCGAGCCGGTGACGGCGATCTTCGCCGCACCCTGCGGGCCGCCGACCGCGGTGGGCGTGGCGTCGGACTTCGCGTCCACGAACCCGGGCGCCTCCGGGCCCTCGACCGCGACCGGCAGCAGGCCGGTGCCCTGCTTGCCGGTCGACTCCGCGATCAGCTGCTCGGCCCAGTCCGGGAAGCCCTTGATGCCGGAACCGGTGTCCGCGAGGACGACCTTCTCGGCGCCGGCTTCGTGCGCGGCGGCCCAGGCGGCGGCCAGCTTGACCGCCGGGTTGTCCGCCGAGTCCGCGGCGAGCTGCTCGGCCACCGAAGCGGCCTGATCGAGCAGCCGGGCGACGTCGGCGCCGGCCAGCCCGGCCGGGACGAGCCCGAACGCGGTCAGCGCCGAGTAGCGGCCGCCGACGTGCGGGTCGGCGAGGAAGGTCTTGCGGTAACCCTCCTTTTCGGACAGCGCCTGGAACGGCGAGCCCGGGTCGGTGACGACCACGATCCGCCGTGCCGCGTCGATCCCGGCGTCGGCGAACGCTTTCGCGAAGATCCGCCGGTGGCTGTCGGTCTCGACGGTGCCGCCCGACTTCGACGACACCACGATCACCGTGCGCTCGAGGTCACCCGCGAGGGCGTCCGCGACCTGGCCGGGGTCGGTGGTGTCGAGGACGGTCAGCGCGACGCCGTCGGTCGCGGTGATCACCTCCGGCGCCAGCGACGAGCCGCCCATGCCGGCCAGCACGACGCGGTCGACGCCCTCGGACCGCAGTTCGGTGCGCAGCGCCTCGATCTCGCCGATCAGCGGCCGCGACGACTTGTGCAGCGTCGTCCACGACAGCCGGATCGATGCCTCGGATTCGGCCTCCGGCCCCCAGAGCGTCGCGTCCTGCGCCGCCAGCTTCGAAGCAGCTTGGTCGGCGACCAGCTGTTCGGCCAGCGGCGCGGCACGCTCCGCCAGTGCGGCGTCCACGATCTCGACGCCGGTCTTCTCACCTGTCGTCATGTCGTGCTTCAGCCCTTCGCCTGCTCGAGCTGCCCTTGCACGGTCTCCAGAAGCTCGGTCCACGACTTCTCGAACTTCTCGACGCCCTCGTTCTCCAGCGTCAGGAACACGTCGCGGATGTCGATGCCGACGGCCTCGAGCTTGTCGAAGACCTCCTGTGCCTCGGCCGCGCGGCCGGTCACCTGGTCACCCTTGAGCTCGGAGTGCTCCGCGACCGCGTCGAGGGTCTTCTCCGGCATCGTGTTGACGGTGTCCTTCACCACGAGGTCGTCGACGTAGAGCGTGGGGGAGTAGTCCGGGTTCTTCACGCCGGTCGAGGCCCACAGCGGACGCTGCGCGTTGGCGCCGTCGGCCGCGAGGGCCTTCCAGCGGTCGGAGGAGAACAGCTCCTCGAAGGCCGCGTAGGCGAGGCGCGCGTTGGCGACGGCGGCCTTGCCGCGCAGGGCCAGCGCCTCGTCGGTGCCGATGGCCTCCAGGCGCTTGTCGATCTCGGTGTCCACGCGCGAGACGAAGAACGACGCCACCGAGTGGATGCCGCGCAGGTCGTGGCCGTTGGCCTTCGCCTGCTCCAGGCCCGCGAAGTAGGCTTCGATGACCTTCTTGTACCGCTCGACGGAGAAGATCAGCGTGACGTTGACGCTGATGCCCTCGGCCAGGGTCTTCGTGATGGCCGGCAGGCCCTCTTCGGTGGCCGGGATCTTGATCAGCACGTTCGGCCGGTCCACGGTCTTCCACAGGTCCTGCGCCTCGACCACCGTCTTGTCGGTGTCCTTGGCCAGGCGCGGGTCGACCTCGATCGACACGCGGCCGTCGACCCCGTTGGTCGCGGTGTAGACGTCGCGGAACAGGTCCGCGGCGTTGCGCACGTCGGTCGTGGTCAGGTCGCGGATGGTGGCCTCGACGTCGGCGCCCTGGGCGGCGAGTTCGCGGGTCCGCTCGTCGTAGGCGTCGCCCTTCGACATCGCGTTGGCGAAGATCGTCGGGTTGGTCGTCACGCCCACGACGTGCTTGTCGCGGATCAGGCCGGCCAGGTTGCCGGTGTTCAGGCGTTCACGGGAGAGGTCGTCGAGCCAGATCGATACACCGGCCTCGGACAGCGCCGCGAGCTTGTCGTTGCTCATTACTGTCATCCCCTTCAGGAGTTCTTGGTGTTCTGGATCGAGCGGCGGGCGGCCTCGACGACGGCTTCCGCGGTGAACCCGAACTCACGGAACAGTGTGGCCGCGTCGGCGGAGGCACCGAAGTGCTCGATCGAAACGTTCACCCCGGCGTCACCGGTGAAGCGGTGCCACGACTGGGCGATGCCCGCCTCGACGGACACGCGGGCCTTCACCGACGGCGGGATGACCGAGTCGCGGTACGCCTGGTCCTGCGCGTCGAACCACTCGACGCACGGCATCGAGACGACCCGGGCGGCGATCCCCTCATCGGCCAGCTTCTTGCCGGCCTCGACGGCGAGCTGGACCTCGGAGCCGGTGGCGATGAGCACCACGTGCTCGTCCTCCGCCTTGCCGAAGTCGGCCAGGACGTAGCCGCCCTTGGCGACGCCCTCGGCGCTGGTGCCCTCGAGCACCGGCACGTTCTGGCGGGTCAGCGCCAGCCCGGACGGGTGCTCGGTGTCCTCCAGCACGGCCTTCCAGGCGTACGCGGTCTCGTTGGCGTCCGCCGGGCGGACGACGTTGAGGCCCGGGATCGCGCGCAGCGCGGAGAGCTGCTCGATCGGCTGGTGCGTCGGCCCGTCCTCGCCGAGGCCGATCGAGTCGTGCGTCCACACGTAGGTGACCGGCGCCTTCATCAGCGCGGCCAGCCGGACCGGCGGGCGCATGTAGTCGGAGAAGATGAGGAACGTCGCGCCGTACGGGCGGGTGCCGCCGTGCAGCGCGATCCCGTTGAGGATCGAGCCCATGGCGTGCTCGCGGACACCGAAGTGCAGCGTCCGGCCGTACGGGTTGGCCTGCCACATGTCGGTGGCGGCCTTCTCGGGACCGAACGAGTCGGCGCCCTTCATCGTCGTGTTGTTGCTCTCGGCCAGGTCGGCCGAGCCGCCCCACAGCTCCGGCAGCGGCTCGGCGAGGGCGTTGAGCACCTCACCGGAGGCCTTGCGGGTGGCGATGCCCTTGGCGTCCGGCTCCCAGTGCGGCAGGTTGTCGGCGAAGCCCTCCGGCAGCGTGCGGGTGGCCATCCGGTCGCCGAGCTTCTTGCGCTCCGGGTTGGCCTTGGCCCAGGCCTCGTACTTCTCCTGCCATTCGGCGTGGGCGGCCTTGCCGCGCTCCAGCGCCTGGCGGGTGTGCTTGAGCACGTCGTCCTCGACCTGGAACGACTGCTCCGGGTCGAAGCCGAGGATCTTCTTCACCGCGGCGACCTCTTCGCCGCCCAGCGCGGCGCCGTGCGCCTTGCCGGTGCCCATCTTCTTCGGGGCCGGGTAGCCGATGACGGTCCGCAGCGCGATGAACGACGGCCGCTGCGTCTCGGCCTTGGCGGCCTTGATGGCCTCCTCGATCGCGACGACGTCCTCGCCGCCCTCGACGACCTGGGTGTGCCACCCGTAGGCCTCGTAGCGCTTCACGGTGTCCTCGGACAGCGCGATGTTGGTGTCGTCCTCGATCGAGATCTTGTTGTCGTCGTAGAAGACGATCAGGTTGCCCAGCTCCTGGCGGCCCGCGATGGACGAGGCCTCGGAGGTGACGCCCTCTTCGATGTCGCCGTCGGAGGCGATCACGTAGATGTGGTGGTCGAAGATGCTCTCGCCGGGCGCGGCGTCCGGGTCGAGCAGGCCGCGCTCGCGGCGGGCGGCCATCGCCATGCCCACGGCGTTCGCCAGGCCCTGGCCCAGCGGGCCGGTGGTGGTCTCGACGCCGTCGGTGTGGCGGTACTCCGGGTGACCCGGGGTCTTCGAGCCCCACTTGCGCAGCTGCTTGAGGTCCTCGAGCTCGAGGCCGTAGCCGGCGAGGAACAGCTGGATGTAGAGGGTCAGGCTGGAGTGCCCGGCCGAGAGGACGAAGCGGTCGCGGCCCGGCCAGTGCTGGTCGTTCGGGTCGTGACGCAGCGTGCGCTGGAACAGCGTGTAGGCCAGCGGCGCGAGGCTCATCGCCGTGCCGGGGTGGCCACTGCCACAGTTTTCGACCGCGTCGGCGGCCAGGACCCGGACGGTGTCCACGGCGCGGGTGTCGGTGTCGGTCCAGTCGGCGGGCACGTTGCGCCGGAGGAGTGGGTTGTTCTCGCTGGTAGTGGCGGTTTCGGACACTGAACTCCAACTCCCGGTCATGATGGTTGCGGCTGGTCTTGCTCGTTCCGGTTACCCGTGCGCGCGGCTACCTATCTCAATCGATCCCGAAGGGACGATATTCCTGCTCGCGGCCATGCGCAGGGGCAATCGCGGCCCGTCGCGGCCAGCCTAGTGCTTCGGGGAGTCGAGGACCCGCGATCACCCACGGGATTCACCACGTCTAACATCGTTCGAGGGTTCAGTAGGGCTGGTTCTTCGGCTACCCGGACTGGTCCCGCCCGAACCTGACGCAGGGAGTGAAATGTCGTTGGTGAACGCTGCGCACGGACGCAGTGAAGACACCAGCGCCGTGCACCCGACCGGTGAGCGACCGCACGGTGACCGGCGAAGCCTCCGCCGGGTCGTCGGCGCCTACGCCGCGCTGGCCAAGCCGCGGGTGATCGAGCTCCTGCTGGTGACCACCATCCCGGCGATGTTCCTCGCCGGCCGTCAGATCCCCTCGCCGTGGCTGGTGCTGGCCACGCTGGTCGGCGGGACGATGGCCGCGGGCAGCGCGAACGCGCTCAACTGCGTGATCGACGCGGACATCGACAAGGTGATGAACCGCACGAAGCGCCGTCCGCTGGTCAAGGACTCGGTGCCGCGCCGCGGCGCGCTGATCTTCGGCCTCGTCATGGGCGTCGCCTCGTTCGCCGTGCTGTACCTCACGGTGAACCTGCTCTCGGCGATCCTGGCGATCGCGACGATCCTCTTCTACATCTTCGTCTACACGCTCGGCCTCAAGCGGCGCACGTCACAGAACGTGGTCTGGGGCGGCGCGGCGGGCTGCATGCCGGTGGTCATCGGCTGGGCGGCCGTCACCGGCACCGTGCAGTGGCCGGCGTTCGTGATGTTCGGCGTCATCTTCTTCTGGACGCCCCCGCACACGTGGGCGCTGGGCATGAAGTACCGCGATGACTACGAGCGCGCCGGCGTCCCGATGCTGCCGGTGGTCGCCACCGCCCAGCACGTCGCCCGCCAGATCGTCATCTACTCGTGGGTGATGGTGGCGTGGACGCTGCTGCTGCTCCCGGTGACGTCCTGGCTGTACGGCACGTTCGCGATCCTGGCCGGCGGCTGGTTCCTCTTCTACGCGCACAGCCTGCAGGCGGCCGTGCGGCGGGGCGAGGAGACCAAGCCGATGGCGCTGTTCCACCGGTCGAACACGTACCTGATGATCGTGTTCGTGGCCTTGGCCGTCGACTCGGCGATCGGCCTGCCCACCCTCGGCCTGCCGTTCTGACTCCGGCTCTGAGACGGGCCGGGACCGCGGTCACCGCGGTCGTCGCCCTGGGCCTGCTGGTGCTGCTCGGCCGCGGCCGGTTCGACCTCGACCAGGACCGGCTGCTCGGCACCGGCTGCGCCATCCCGGCCAAGATCACCGCCCTCCCCGGTGCGGCCCCCGATGGCGGCGCCGTCCGCGTCGCCGAGCAGGGCCCGGGTGCCGCGGTCCTCGAGAACACCGGCACGCTCGCCGCGTACCGGATCGTCGTCACGTCCGGCTCCCGGACCGTCGAGGTGCCGGTGCTCCTGCCCGGCGGGCGGATCGGGGTCGTGCTCGACCACCCCGCCGTCGGCCCGGTGATCTGGCTCGCTCCCGAGGCCCTGGGCGGCTTCACACCCGTCACGGCCGCGGTGGTGGCGGGCGGGATCCGCTACCGCTCCGACAACTGCCGGGCGCTGACCAGCCGGGGCGCCGCGGTGCTGTTCCGTGCCCCGGACGGGCGAATCACCGGTGGGGAGCAGCTGCCGCCGTCGGCCGTGTCGTGCGCGCCGGGGGAGAAGCTGCTGCCCGCGGCCGTCTCCGCCGCCGAGGTCCACCCGTACTGCGCCCTCGAGACGGAATGATCGCGCGGCGGCGGCCGTTAGACTTCGTTGGCTCTTTTTCCCTGAGGCGAAAGCAGGATCTTTGTCTTCGGACGACCCCACCGACTTCGGCGCCGAGCTCGCCCGCGAGCAGGCGTACGTCACCACGCTCTACGCGAAGCTCGACGCCGAGCGCCTCGAAGCCCAGCGCCGCCTCGACGAGACGCTGCGGCAGACCGGCGGCACCCCGCAGGCCCGCACCCAGCGGGACGTCGCCACCACCCTCTACACCGACCGGCTCGCCCAGCTCGGCTCGGTCGAGCAGGGGCTCGCCTTCGGGCGGCTCGACTTCGTCCCCGAGAGCGCCGAGGAAACCACCTACATCGGCCGGCTCGGGCTGTTCGACGAAGACGACGACTACCAGCCGCTGCTGGTCGACTGGCGGGCGCCGGTCGCGCGGCCGTTCTACCTCGCCACCGCGGCCTCACCCGAAGGGGTGCGCCGGCGGCGGCACCTGCGGTCGCTGAGCCGCAAGGTCACCGGCTTCGACGACGAGGTCCTCGACCTCACGGCCGCCGACCAGGGCCAGGACCTCGGGCTGGCCGGCGAAGCCGCGCTGCTGGCCGCGCTGGAGCAGCGGCGCACCGGCGAGATGAGCGACATCGTCGCCACCATCCAGGCCGAGCAGGATCGCATCATCCGCGCCCCGCTCGGCGGCGTCATGGTCGTGCAGGGCGGGCCCGGCACCGGCAAGACCGCCGTCGCGCTGCACCGCGCGGCCTACCTGCTCTACACGCACCGCCAGCAGCTCACCACGCGCGGCGTGCTCGTCGTCGGCCCGAACAGCACGTTCCTGCGCTACATCGGCCAGGTGCTGCCTTCCCTCGGCGAGACCGGCGTGCTGCTGGCCACCATCGGCCAGCTCTACCCCGGCCTGAGCGCGGACGGCACCGAGCCGCGCGAAGCGACCGAGGTCAAGGGGCGGCTGGTGCTGGCCGAAGTGCTGGCCAACGCCGTCCGCGACCGCCAGCGCGTGCCCGAGCCGGTCATGGAGGTCGAATACGAGCACGACGTGCTGCGGCTGGACCGCAAGACGTGCGCCGAAGCCCGCACCCGCGCCCGCCGCTCGCGGCGCCCGCACAACCCGGCGCGGCGCCTGTTCGTCTCCGACGTCCTCGACGCGCTGACCCGCCAGGCCGCCCGCAAGCTGGGGGAGGACCTCCTCGACGGGCAGGACCTCGCCGACATCCGCGCCGAGCTCGCCGCCGACGAGAACGTGGCCGCCGCGCTCGACTCGCTGTGGCCCGTGCTGACCCCGGAAGGCGTGCTCGACGACCTGTTCGCCGACCGCGAACGCCTCGCGCAGGCCGCCGGCAAGCTGCTGTCCGCCGAAGACCGCGCCCTGCTGGAGAGCCCCCGCGACGCGCGCTGGACGCCCGCGGACGTCCCGCTGCTCGACGAGCTCGCCGAGCTGATCGGCGTCGACGACACCGAAGCGCGCGTCGAGCGCAAACGCCGTGAGCGCGAGGACCGCGCGTACGCCGAGGGCGTGCTCGACATCCTCGAGCAGGACGAAGAGATCATCGACGAGGAGCTGCTGCGCGTTTCCGACGTACTGGACGCCGAGCTGTTCGCCGAGCGCCAGCAGGCGCGCAGCGAGCTGACCGCCGCCCAGCGGGCCGCGCAGGACCGGACCTGGACGTTCGGGCACGTGATCGTCGACGAGGCCCAGGAGCTGTCGGCGATGGACTGGCGGCTGCTCATGCGGCGCACGCCGAACCGGTCGATGACGCTGGTCGGCGACGTCGCCCAGACCGGCGCGGCGGGTGGGGCGCGGTCGTGGGGCGAGGTGCTCTCGCCGTACGTCGAGGACCGGTGGCGGCTGGAGCAGCTGACCGTGAACTACCGCACGCCCGCCGAGATCATGGCCGTCGCGGCGCGAGTGCTCGCGGAGGTCTCGCCAGGGCTTTCGGCGCCGTCTTCGGTGCGGGAGACCGGCGTGCCGCCGTGGTCGGTGCGGCCGGCGTCGCTGTCCGCGGAGCTGCCCGGCCTGGTGACCCGCGAGCTGTCCGAAGCGGACGGCGGCACGGTGGCCGTGCTGGTGCCCGGCGGCCGGTTCGACGAGGTCTCGGCGCTGCTTTCGGAGCACGACGAACGGCTGAGCGTGCTGACGGTCGAGCGGTCGAAGGGCCTGGAGTTCGACTCGGTGGTACTGGTCGCGCCGGACGAGGTCGTCGCGGGTTCGCCGCGGGGCCTCAACGACCTGTACGTGGCCCTGACGCGGGCGACCCGGCGGCTCGGCGTGGTCACCACCGGTGACGACGTCCCGGCACTCTCCGTGCTTGGCTAGGGTGCCTCGCATGCAGAAGATCGGGAAGATCGTGGTCGCCGCCGCGGCGGCGCTGTCGCTGGCCGCGTGCGGCCAGGACGCCAAGCCCCAGCAGGCCGCTCCGGCGGGCCCGCCCGTCCCGTCGGCGACCGCCGCGCAGACGCCCCAGAGCAAGGGCCGCGAGTGCACCGCGGACGACGTCAAGACGACGGGCAAGTTCGGTGAAGTGCCGACGATCACCATCCCGGACGACTGCGACCCGCCGAAGAAGCTGGTCACCAAGGACCTGTCCGACGGCACCGGCGACCCCGCCAAGGCCGGGCAGAAGCTCAGCATGAACTACCTGCTGGTGACGTGGTCGGACAAGCAGAAGCTGGACAGCTCCTTCGACCGCGGCAAGACGTTCGACCTGAACCTGGGCGCCGGCGAGGTCATCCCCGGCTGGGACCAGGGCCTGGCCGGCATCAAGCAGGGCGGCCGCCGGCTGCTGATCATCCCGCCGGACCTCGCCTACGGCGCGGGCGGCAACGGCATGAAGCCGAACGAGACGCTGGTGTTCGTCACCGACGCCGTGGCCGTCGGCGCCGCCTGACAAGGGTGAAGAAAGGCCGCCTGGGAATTCTCCGGGCGGCCTTCACCCGTGTCAGGGGATGAGCAGGAGCTTGCCGGTGGTGCGGCGGCCCTGCAGGTCTTCGTGGGCCTTGCGGGCGTCGGCCAGGGGGTACTTGCCGCCGATGCGGACGGTCAGCTCACCCGCGAGGATGGCGTCGAACAGCTCCTTCGAGCGCCACTCGATCTCCTCGCGCGTGCGCGTGTAGTGCACGGACGTCGGGCGGGTCAGGTACAGCGAGCCGCCGGCGTTGAGGCGCTGCGGGTCCAGGGGCGGCACCGGGCCGCTGGAGGCGCCGAAGAGCGCCAGCAGGCCGCGGACCTTCAGGCTGGCCAGGCTGCCGTCGACGGTGTCCTTGCCGACCCCGTCGTACACGACGTCGACACCTTCGCCGTTCGTCAGTTCGCGGGTGAGTTTGGCGAAGTCGTCGCGGTCGTACCGGATGACCTCGTCGGCGCCGGCTTCGCGGGCGAGCTTTTCCTTCTCTTCGGTCGACACGGTGCCGATGACGCGGGCGCCGCGCGCCTTCGCCAGCTGCACCAGGAGCAGGCCGACGCCACCGGCGGCCGCGTGCACGAGCACGTCGTGGCCGGGCTTGACCTCGAAGGTCGAGGCGACCAGGTAGTGCGCGGTGATGCCCTGCAGCATGGTCGCGGCGGCGGTCTCCAGGGAGACGCCTTCGGGGACCTTCACGGCGACCGACGCCGGGACGAGCTTGCGGGCCGCGTAGCTGCCGATCGACCCCTGCCAGGCGACGCGGTCGCCGGGTTCGAACCCGGGTGCGGCTTCGACGACCGTGCCGGCGCCTTCGAGGCCGGGCACGAACGGCAGCTCCATCGGGTAGATGCCCTGGCGCTGGTAGGTGTCGATGTAGTTGACCCCGGCCGCGGCGACGTCGACCAGGAGCTCGCCGGCCTCCGGGGCGCGGACGTCCACTTCGGCCGGTTCGAGCACTTCCGGGCCGCCGGTCTTCGTCACCTGCACTGCGGTGGGCATGGGTCCTCCTCGGATCGGGTTCATCCGGTGCAACTATGGCCGAGGCCACGCTGTTCCGCGTTCCGGCCGGTTCTTGGTTATGGTTCGGAGCGTGACTTCGGAAGAGACCGTTTCGCCGACCAGCGCGCAGCTGGGCGCGGCCCGCAAGTTCGTGAAGGCGCACGGCAAGCCGTCCCGGGCGGTGGTGGAGAACATCGGCCGCGCGGGCGCCCGCGTGGTCCTGGTCGGAGCGGACGGCGCCCTCGGTGACGTGGTGGTGCCGTCGGTGGCGACGGGCGAGGCGCTGATCGAGGCGGTCGAGGACCTGACCCCGGCGACGTGGGACGCGGAGACGGTCCAGGCCACGAAGATCGGCCCGGAGCACCGCCGCAAGATGGCGGGCAAGTGAGCCCCACGGCGGTCCTGGTCAGCTGCGCGGAGCTCCCGTCGGGCGACGGCGACGACGATGCTTTGCTGCCGGCGTTGTCGTCGCTGGGCTTTTCGGTCTCGTGGGCACCGTGGGATTCGTCGTTCGACTTCGCCTCGGCGGACGCGGTGATCCTGCGGGCGACCTGGGATTACGCTTCCCGTCGCTCGGAGTTCCTTTCGTGGTGTTCGGCGGTGCCGTCGCTGTTCAACTCGGCTGACGTGGTGCGGTGGAACACGGACAAGTCGTACCTGGTGGAGCTGCTGGACGCGGGGCTGCCCGTGGTGCCGACTTCGCTGGTCCCGCCGGGTGCCTCGGGGTCTTTTCCTGCTGGTGATTTCGTGGTGAAGCCTTCGGTGGGGGCGGGTTCGCGGGGTGCGGCTCGGTTCGCCGGGGATGCTTCTGCTGCTTCTGCGCACGTGGCCGGGTTGCACGCCGAGGGCCATACGGCGTTGATCCAGCCTTATCAGTCCAGTGTGGACGCTTCCGGTGAGCTGGCTCTGGTGTACCTGGGCGGGGTCTATTCGCACGCGTTCACCAAGGGCGCGATGCTGGGGTCCACAATGGATGATTCGGGGTTGTACCTGGCGGAGTCGCTGGCGCCGGCTTCGCCGCCGGCTGATGCGGTGGCACTGGCTGAGGATGTCCTGGATGGGGCTTCGGCGTTGCTGGGGATTCTGCGGGCCGAGCTGTTGTACGCGCGGGTGGACGTGGTGCGCGGGGTGGGCGGGAAGCCGTTGCTGCTGGAGCTGGAGCTGACTGAGCCTTCGCTGGGGTTCCGCCAGACGGACCCGGCGGCGGCGATGCGCTTCGCTTCCGCGGTGCGGCAGCAGCTGGCGTAGCTTCACCGGCGGCCTCGCTGCACGGCGGCGAGCGCGATCGCGACGACCGCGCCGATCAAGGTCACGGCCAGTGACCCGGTAACCAGGTAGAGGCCGCCGATCCCAGTCAGGCCGGCTTTAATCGACCTGCGCGTGTCTCGCAGTGGCTGATGGTCGGCAGGCTTCCGCGTCCGGTCAGTGGCCATTTTGTCACCCGTTCGTGGTGTACTAGTACTCCTTGAGCAGATGATGGCCGAACGAATGCGGTTCTGGGCATGGTCATTCGTGTCCGCCAGATGTCTTTCGTTGTCGGACCGGCGTGGTCGCTGTTCCCGCCATTGTCTGTCCTTGTCGGGATTTGTCGATCATTGTCGGACACCGCGACGAAGTGGAGGAAACTCCGTGACCATCGGGATGGACGGCACCGCGGGAGACGAGCCACCGGCGTGGGCGGAGATCGAGCGGGCGCTCAGGTGGCTCGCTGTCCGCAAGGACGGCAAACCACTGAGGTTTCTGCGGTATGCAGTCGATGATCCCACGAGTGAGTCGGCTCGCTCGCTCGGCTGTTTGGTCGAACCGACCGGGTCGCTGCTGGCATCAACGCCGGAGATGCGCGCCTTCGCAGTATGGGGACTGATCGTCGACGAGATCGGGAAGCTGGGTTCGACCGACGAATCGCGCCGCCGGAACACGTTGATGGCGGCGTTCCGGCTGCTGCCGGTCCCCGGTGGCGAGACCGCGTGGAAATCCACGCTTGACGACCGATTCCGCCAGTTGATCGATCTGAGGAAGGTCTTCGGTGATCCTCCACCCATCACGACGACGCCCATGCACAAAGCGTGGCGGCGGGCGGTCGGCAAGCTGGCAAGTCACGTACTGCAGAAAATAGAGATGCTTCGGCAGGATGGTCGTGGTTGGCAGAACTACGTCGAGATCGGCAGGGGAAGCACCGGGCAGCCGTCTCGCGATCGGCACCTCGGTTTCGGATCAGGGTATCGGGCACCGGCCCCTGAGGCGCAACAGGTGTTCGTCGAGCGCATGCTCGTCCGGGTCGTCATGCACCGCACGACGGTGCTGCGTCGGACCACAGAACGCGACATCATCGCTTGCGAGGACGGTGTCGACGCGTTCGATGCCCTCGCTGCGACAGGATGGGCTGCTGACCCGACCAAACTGCCGGTGAAGGCGATCTGGGCTTGCCGTCTCGTACTCCGGCGTGCTGCCGGATCCGATGATCCCACCGCGGCGCGGCTGCGATTCCGGAAAGTGCTCCGCCGTGGTGACCGGTACTCGTTCGTCTCCGAGACCTGGGACGACGAGCTAGAAGAACGGCGATGTTGGATCAACGTGGATGTAGACCACCAAGGCATCGCTCCGGGAATCGTCGATGGCGACGGTCGACCGATCGCCGGGCTGACCATGCAGGTGGCCTTCGAGGAGCATTGCCTACCGCAGGCTTGCTGGTGGTACGTAGAGCAGACCGAGATCGAAAGGATAGTTCCGCCGGCGGCTGGTGACCCCCGCGTACTCGAGGTTGGCGACGGCTTCGTGGAACACACTTTCGCGGAGCGATGTCAACCGGGTGGGAGCTACGGAATTGCGTTCAAGTGGCCACGCGAGTGAGCGGTCACGAAGTGCGATGCGGCTGCCCCGACGTGGATCGTCGTTAGCTTTCGACCGCCTGGCTGCGCTTGGCGGCCAGCTTCTCCATCCGCGGCCACCGCACGTTCGTCGCCCACCCGAACCGCTCGAAAGCCCAGATCACCCGAGCCGAAACATCCACCTGCCCCCGCAACACCCCATGCCGCGCACAAGTCGGATCCGCGTGGTGAGAGTTGTGCCAAGACTCACCCATCGACAACAACGCCAACGGCCAGAAGTTCGCCGCCTTGTCGCGGCTGGCAAAAGGCCTCTCCCCGATCAGGTGGCACACCGAGTTCACCGACCACGTCACGTGGTGCAGGAACGCGATCCGCACCAACCCCGCCCAGAAGAACGCCGTCACCACGCCCCACCAGGACCACGAAATCAGTCCGCCCAACACAGCAGGCAGCGCCAAGCTCAACGTGATCCACAGCCAGAAGTACCGGTTCACCCACCGCACGTCCGAGTCCGCCACGAGATCCGGCGCGAAGCGGTCCGCGTTCGTCACCTCGCGGCCGAACATCCACCCCATGTGCGCGTGCCAGAAGCCGCGCGCCAGCGCCGACGGGGACGTGCCGAACAGCCACGGCGAGTGCGGGTCGCCCTCGCGGTCGGCGAAGGCGTGGTGCCTGCGGTGGCTGGCCACCCAGAAGATCACCGACCCCTGGACCGCCATGCTGCCCGCGATCGCCAGGACCACCCGCAGCGGCCGGGACGCCTTGAACGCGCCGTGGGTGAAGTAGCGGTGGAAACCGACCGTTACGCCGAGGGTGGCGAACACGTAGAACGCCGCCGCGAGGATCAGGTCGATCCAGGTCATGCCCCAGCCCCACACCAGGGGGACCGCGATCAGGAGCGCCGCGAACGGCACCAGCAGGAAGGTCTTGAGCACGATCATCTCGCCGGTGCCGCGGCGGTGGGAGATCAGCGGCTTGGGCGCGGTGCGCGACGTCATGGCGCGAACAGTAGCTCACGCGCCGGACGGCCACGCCGACGCGGAGTTAAGGCCGCGTTGACGTCAGGCGGCCGTGAGTTCGCGAGGCGCCGCTGTCAGCGAGGTCACCGGGCCGCGGTCGCGGCTGCCCGTCCACAGCGATGCCGTCGCGATGATGACCGCCATTGCGCCCAGCACGTGGAACGACACCATCGCCTCCGGCACGCCCAGCGCGTACTGCAGCGATCCCAGCCCACCCTGCGCGACGGCGACCACCCAGACCACCGTGTAGCGCCGCCAGAGGCTCTTCGGGGCGCCGATGCGCAGCAGCTGCAGCCCGAACACCGCCAGCAGCAGCAAGTACAGCACCAGCAGCCCGCCGTGGACCTGGGCCAGCGCCTCGACCGGGGCGTCGAGGCGGTGGGTGTTGATGTCGCCGCTGTGCGGGCCCGCGCCGGTCACCGTGGTGCCCGCCGCCAGCACCAGCCACATCACGGCGGCGAGCAGGACCAGGATCGTGCGGCCGGCCGGCGGGACCAGCAGGCGCGGGGTCTCGTCGCCTTCGCGGAACGCGTGCAGCAGCAGGACCGCCAGCCAGACGAGCGGGGTCGTCGCCAGGAAGTGGATCGCGACCGTCCACCACTCCAGCTTCGCCAGCACGGTCAGGCCGCCGACGACGGCCTGCAGCACGACGCCGCCGGGCATCGTCCAGGCCAGCTTGACCAGGCGCTTGCGCTCCGGGTGGTCGATCTGCACGCGCCACGCGGTGACGACCGCGACGGCGGCGACCAGGACGACGACGAAGGTCAGCAGCCGGTTGCCGAACTCGATCCACTGGTTGAGCGCGTCGATCCCGGAGTCGTGCTTCGGGACGAGGCTGCCGGCCACGCACTGCGGCCAGGTCGGGCAGCCGAGCCCGGACCCGGTGACGCGCACGATGGACCCGGTGACGCCGATCAGCGCCTGCGCGACGACGGCGGCAATCCCGACGGCCCGCTGCACGGCGGCGGAGGGAAACGGCAGACGGGCGACGAGGCTGGTGAACGGCACGGCATCGATGGTAGAGCGCGCGGAAATCACGCTTCCGGCAGGTCCGGACGCTCAGAGCGCGGGGACGGCCGCAAGGGACCTAGGTCACGCGAAGACCGGGACTCAGGTGAGTTTCGTGGTCCGCGAGGCCACCGCCCCCGCGACCACCGCCCACACCGTCAAGACGAGCATGGGCCCGGGAGCGAACGAACCGTCCACCAAAGCGGCCCGCATCCCCTCCGCCAGTGCCCCCGACGGCAGCAGCTCCACCACCCGGGCCAGTCCCGACGGCAACGACGAAGGCGCCAGCAGGATCCCGCCCGCCAGCAGCAGCACGAACCACACGATGTTCGCCAGCGCCAGCACCGCCTCGGCCCGCAACGCTCCGCCCAGCAACACGCCCAGCGCGCCGAATGCCAAAGTGCCGAGCACCAGCAGCACCACGGCCGACAGCAGACCCGCGAGAGACGGCGACCACCCCAGGAACGCCGCCACCACGCCGATGATCACCGACTGCAGGGCCACCACCACCAGCGCCGCCGCGAGACGGCCCGCCACCAGCAACCAGCGGGGCAGCGCCGTCGCCGACAAGCGCTTCAGGACTCCGTAGCGCCGGTCGAAGCCCAGTGCGATCGCCTGGCCGGTGAACGCCGAGGACATCACCGCCAGGGCCAGGATCCGGGGCGTGATCCAGTCCACGCGCGGAACCGGGCCCAGTGACGACGCCGGCAGGATGTCCAGCAGGGACAGGCCGATCAGCAGCGCCAGCGGGATCAGCAGCGTCAGCAGCACCTGCTCGCCGTGGCGCAACGTCAAGCTGACCTCGACGCGCGCGTGCGTGCGCAGCATCCGGCCCAGCGAACCCCGGCCGGGTGCGGGGGTGAACGTCCCAGGCGCGAAAGTCATGCCCGCAGCTCCCGTCCGGTCAGCTCCAGGAAGACCTCTTCCAGCGTCCGCTTGCCCACCTGCAGCTCCTCCGGCAGCACGCCCTGCTGCGCGCACCACGCCGTCACCGTCGACACCACCTGCGGGTCGACCGAGCCCACCACCACGTACGTCCCCGGTGCCGACTCGCGCACCGCGTAACCCTCCGGCAGCGCCGCCTCCAGCAGGGCCGTGTCGAGCCTCGTGCGGGCCTTGAAGCGCAGGCCCGCGTTGCCCGTCTCGTCCACCGTGAGCGTCTGTGGCGCCCCCGAGACCACCACCTTGCCGTGGTCGACGATCACCACCGTGTCCGCCAGCGCCTCGGCCTCCTCCATCAGGTGCGTGGTCAGCAGCACCGAGACGCCGTCGGCGCGCAGCGCGCCCAGCAGGTCCCACACCAGGCGCCTGGCCTGGGGGTCCATGCCCGCCGTCGGCTCGTCGAGGAACACCAGCTCCGGGCGCCCGACCAGGGCGCAGGCCAGCGACAGCCGCTGCTGCTGCCCACCGGACAGGCGCTTGAACGGGGTGCGGCGGACCGAAGCCAGCCCGAGGACGTCCAGCAGCCACGCCGGGTCCAGCGGGGACGCCGCGCACGAGGCCACCAGGCGGAGCATCTCGTCCGCCCGGACGCCCGGGTACGCGCCGCCGCCCTGGGGCATGATGCCGACGCGGGGGCGCAGCGCCGAAGACTCGCGGACCGGGTCGAGGCCGAGCACGCGCACCGAACCCGCGTCAGGTTTCGAGAACCCTTCGCAGAGCTCGACGGTGGTGGTCTTGCCGGCCCCGTTCGGGCCGAGCAGGGCGAGCAGGCTGCCGCGCTCCATCCGCAGGTCGAGACCGTCGACCGCGCGGGTGGAGCCGTAGCTTTTGACCAGCCCGGTGATCTCGACGGCAGGGGCACTCACATCGGGTCACGATACGGCGTCGACCGGCTCGGGCACCCGCGGGGACGGCTTGGAGAGCAACACGGGAGCGAGCCGCCGCACGACCAGCATCCCGGTGCCGCAGACGACGATCGCCGCGACGTAGGCGAACGGCAGCACGTACGGGCGGCCGTCGAAGGTGCTGCCGGTCGGCGGGAGCAGGAACGGCAGGGCCGCGCTGATCACCGTCGCGGCGACCCGGAACCTCGACGTCCCGGCCGCGGCGGCCAGCGGGATGACCGCCCACAGCAGGTACCACGGCTGCAGGTTGATCTGCAGGAGCATGACCGCGCCCAGGGCGACGCCGAGCCCGATGATCGGCCGGTAGCGCCACTTGAAGCTGTCCCAGAGGAACTTGAAGGTGATCCCGACCGCCACGAGGTAGCCGAGCGCGCCGAGGATCGGCACCAGCGCGTTCGTGTGGTTGCCCAGGCCCAGCGCGATGCCGAGGACGCCGGCGAGGTTGGCCAGCTCCGCGGTGGGGGAGATCCAGGACCGGACCAGCCCGGGTGTGTTGAACGTCGCCCCGACCCAGCCGAAGCCGAGCCCGGTGCCGAAGCAGACGACGACCAGCACCACGCCGAACCACAGCGCCATCGGGGCGCCGGCCACGAACAGGTCCTTGAGCCGCCCGTGCCAGCGCCGCGCCACCATCACCGCGAAGAACGGCAGCGCGAACACCGCGGGCAGCTTCACCGCCACACCGAGGGTGATGATCGCGACCCCGAGCCCGATGTAGAGCAGCTCGCCGCGGGCCAGCGGGGGCGGTGTGTCGCCCTTCACCCGGATCGGCAGCCGCCGGATGCCGATCTCCAGCCCGGCGAGCATCAGGCCGACGGCGAGCGAGTCGTTGTGGGCACCGGCCACGAAGTGGAAGATCAGCAGCGGGTTCAGCGCGCCGAGCCACAGCGCGGTCGCGGGCTGGACGCCGAAGCGGCGGGCCAGCCGGGGCAGCGCCCAGACGATGAGCACCACGCCGGCGAGCGCGAGCAGCCGCTGCAGCAGCACGCCGACCGCGATGCTGTTGCCCGCCAAGGGCGCCAGCCAGCCGCCGAGGCGCAGCACCAGTGGCCCGTACGGCGCGGGCGTCTCGCGCCACATGTTCGACACGCCCGCGGTGAACGGGTCCGCGACGCCGAGCGCCTGCGCCGGGCCGAGGACGTACGGGTCCATCCCGCGGTGCACGATCTCGCTCTGCGCGAGGTAGCTGTAGACGTCCCGGGAGAACAGCGGCGGGATGACCAGCAGCGGCAGCACCCACAGCGCGATGGTGCGCGCGAGCTGCCCCTGCGACGCCAGCCGCTCCCGGCTGGGCTGGGCGAACCGGCCGAGCATCAGCCAGCTCAGCACCAGGATGCCCATCCCGGAGATGGCGATGGCGAGCGACACCGTCGGGATCCGGGTGAACAGCCGCAGCACCGGGATCTCCTGCACCGGGTTGATCACCGGGGCCGCGCCCGCGCCGAGCGAGCCGAGCGCGAGGAACAGCGACCCGACGGTGCCGAAGCGGCGGACGACGTTCAGCCCGCGCTGCTCGTCGGCCTCCAGGGGAAGCGGTTCGCGGGGGCGGACGGGCGAGAGCGTCACGGGGTGGGCACTGCCGGTTTCGAGCCGTGCCACTTGCTGCTCCTGTTCACCCACTGCCACGGGTGCAGGGTATCGGGCCCGCCGGCGAGTGAGTCGGATCACTGCCGGACACCCCGCCTTTGCGGGTCACCCCGAAATAAGACACACTTGTGTTGTGAAAAAGACGGAGGCGAGTGACCAGGCGGGCGGCGACATGCCCCGCGCCGCACACCCGCACGTCCCGTCGCAGGTCAGCGCCGAGGGCAAGACCCGGCACGAGGTCGCCCGGCTGCTGCTGGAACAGGGTCCCATGACCGCCGTCGTGGTCGCCGAGCAGCTCGGGATCAGCCCCACCGCCGTCCGGCGGCACCTCGACGCGCTTCTCGCGGATGGCGAAGCCGAGACGCGCGACGCACCCCGCCGCGGGCCACGGGGCCGGGGCCGGCCCGCGAAGCTCTTCCTGCTGACCGAGCCGGGCCGCGCCCGCTTCGGGCACGCCTACGACGACCTGGCCGTCTCCGCGATCCGCTTCCTGGCCGAGCACGCCGGGGAGGACGCCGTGCGCGCCTTCGCCGAGCGGCGCATCGAGAAGCTGGTCGGGCCGCACCGCTCCGCGATCACCGCACCGGGTGATCCCGCGGCGCGCGCGGAGGCCCTCGCGGCCGCGCTGAGCAGGGAAGGCTACGCTGCGTCGACCCGCCAGGTCGGTGCCCCGGCTCCTGGTCAGAACGTGGGCGCGCAGCTCTGCCAGCACCACTGTCCGGTCGCCCACGTGGCCGCGGAGTTCCCGCAGCTCTGCGAGGCCGAGACGGAGGCGTTCGCGCAGCTGCTGGGCACCCACGTCCAGCGGCTGGCGACCATCGCGCGCGGGGACTCCGCGTGCACCACCCACGTACCCGTCACGGCGGGTCAGCCGGCCCATCCCGAGCCGGCGAGAACGGTGTCCCCCGAGGGGCACACAGCACGGATCCCGAATGGAGGGAAACCCGCATGACTGCCGCTGCCGAGCAGCGCACTCCCACCACCGCGCCACTGAGCCAGGAAGAGACCATCGAGTCCCTTGGCAAGTACGCGTTCGGCTGGGCGGACTCCGACGAGGCGGGCGCCAGCGCCCGTCGCGGGCTGAACGAGGACGTCGTCACCGACATCTCCTCGAAGAAGTCCGAGCCGGAGTGGATGCGCGAAGCGCGACTGAAGGCGCTCAAGCTCTTCGAGAAGAAGCCCATGCCCAACTGGGGGGCCGACCTCTCCGGGATCGACTTCGACAACATCAAGTACTTCGTGCGGTCCACGGAGAAGCAGGCCACCTCCTGGGAGGAACTGCCCGAGGACATCAAGAACACCTACGACAAGCTCGGCATCCCCGAGGCGGAGAAGCAGCGCCTCGTCGCCGGGGTCGCCGCGCAGTACGAGTCCGAGGTCGTCTACCACCAGATCCGCGAGGACCTGGAGGAGCAGGGCGTGATCTTCCTGGACACCGACTCGGGCCTGCGCGAGCACCCCGAGCTGTTCCAGGAGTACTTCGGCTCGGTCATCCCGGCCGGTGACAACAAGTTCTCCGCGCTGAACACGGCGGTGTGGTCCGGCGGCTCGTTCATCTACGTGCCGAAGGGCGTGCACGTCGAGATCCCGCTGCAGGCCTACTTCCGGATCAACACCGAGAACATGGGCCAGTTCGAGCGCACCCTGATCATCGTCGACGAAGGTGCGTACGTGCACTACGTCGAGGGTTGCACGGCGCCGATCTACCAGTCCGACTCGCTGCACTCGGCGGTCGTGGAGATCATCGTCAAGAAGGGCGCCCGCTGCCGCTACACGACCATCCAGAACTGGTCGAACAACGTCTACAACCTGGTCACCAAGCGCGCCAAGTGCGAAGAGGGCGCGACCATGGAATGGATCGACGGCAACATCGGTTCCAAGGTGACGATGAAGTACCCGTCGGTGTTCCTCATGGGCGAGCACGCCAAGGGCGAGGTCCTGTCGGTCGCGTTCGCGGGCGAGGGCCAGCACCAGGACGCGGGCGCCAAGATGGAGCACCTCGCGCCGCACACGTCCTCGACCATCGTGTCGAAGTCGGTGGCGCGCGGCGGCGGCCGCACCTCCTACCGCGGCCTGGTCCGCGTGGCGAAGCGGGCGCACCACTCGCGCTCCAGCGTCGTCTGCGACGCGCTGCTGGTGGACACCATCTCGCGCTCGGACACGTACCCGTACGTGGACATCCGCAACGACGAGGTGTCCATGGGCCACGAGGCCACGGTGTCCAAGGTCAGCGAGGACCAGCTGTTCTACCTGATGTCGCGCGGCCTCGACGAGGCCGAGGCGATGGCGATGATCGTGCGCGGCTTCGTCGAGCCGATCGCCCGTGAGCTGCCGATGGAGTACGCGCTCGAGCTGAACCGCCTGATCGAGCTCCAGATGGAAGGGTCCGTCGGCTAGTCATGTCGGTTACCGAGAACAACGTTTCCGAAGCTCTTCGCGAGGGGGCCGTCATTCCGGCGGCCTCCCGCGCGGAGCGCTTCACCTCCTACGACGTCGAGGCCTTCGAGGTCCCCGGTGGTCGTGAGGAGAACTGGCGCTTCACCCCGATGAAGCGCCTTCGCGGCTTGCACGACGGCAGCGCCGTCGCCACCGGCGAGATCACCCTCGAAGCCGAGGCCGCGCCCGAGCTGAAGATCGAGTCGGTCGGCCGGGACGACGAGCGGCTGGGCGCCGCGGGCGTCCCGAGCGACCGGATCGCCGCGCAGGCGTACTCGTCCTTCACCAAGGCCACCGTCGTGACGGTGCCGAAGGAGACGAAGGCGTCGAAGCCGTCCGTGCTGCGGATCCACGGCCCGGGCGAGGGCCAGGTCGCGTACGGGCACCTGCAGGTCCGCGCCGAGGCCTTCGCCGAAGCCGTCATCGTGCTCGACCACGTCGGCTCCGGCACCTACGCCGACAACGTCGAGTTCGTCATCGGCGACGGCGCCAAGGTCACCGTGGTCAGCGTCCAGGACTGGGCCGACGACGCGGTGCACGTCTCCGAGCAGCACCTGAAGCTGGGCCGCGACGCCGCGCTGCGGCACACCGTGATCACCCTGGGCGGTGACCTGGTCCGCGTCTCGCCGACGGCGACCTTCGCCGACAAGGGCGGCGACGTCGAGATGCTCGGTGTCTACTTCGCCGACGCCGGCCAGCACCAGGAGCACCGCCTCTTCGTCGACCACGCGGTCCCGAACTGCCGCTCGCGCGTGATGTACAAGGGCGCGCTGCAGGGCGAAGACGCGCACACGGTGTGGATCGGCGACGTCCTGATCCGCGCGGCTGCCGAGGCCACCGACACCTACGAGCTCAACCGCAACCTGGTGCTCACGCCGGGCGCCCGCGCGGACTCGGTGCCGAACCTCGAGATCGAGACCGGCGAGATCGAAGGCGCCGGCCACGCGAGCGCGACGGGAAGGTTCGACGACGAGCAGTTGTTCTACCTGCAGTCGCGCGGGATCGCCGAAGAAGCCGCGCGGCGCCTGGTCGTGCGCGGGTTCTTCCACGAGATCCTGGTGAAGATCGACGTGCCCGAGGTGCGTGAGCGCCTCGAAGCCGCGATCGAAGCCGAACTTGAAGCCGTTGGCGCCTGACCGCCCTCTCTGACTTAGGAAAACGAAGAATGGCTACCCTGGAAATCAAGGACCTCCACGCCTCGGTCACGACCGACGAGGGCGCCAAGGAGATCCTCAAGGGCGTCAACCTGACCATCAAGTCGGGCGAGACGCACGCGATCATGGGCCCGAACGGCTCGGGCAAGTCCACGCTGTCCTACGCGATCGCCGGGCACCCGAAGTACGAAGTCACCTCGGGCGAGGTGCTCCTCGACGGCGAGAACGTCCTCGAGATGAGCGTCGACGAGCGTGCCCGCGCCGGTCTCTTCCTGGCCATGCAGTACCCGGTCGAGGTGCCCGGCGTGTCCATGTCCAACTTCCTCCGCACCGCGGCCACCGCGGTCCGTGGCGAGGCCCCCAAGCTGCGCCACTGGGTCAAGGAGGTCAAGGAGGAGATGGGCAAGCTCGAGATCTCGCAGGAGTTCGCCGAGCGCTCGGTCAACGAGGGCTTCTCGGGCGGCGAGAAGAAGCGCCACGAGATCCTGCAGCTGGCGCTGCTCAAGCCGAAGTTCGCCATCCTCGACGAGACCGACTCCGGTCTCGACGTCGACGCCCTGCGCGTCGTGTCCGAGGGTGTCAACGCGTACAAGGCTTCGAGCGAGGTCGGCGTCATGCTGATCACGCACTACACCCGGATCCTGCGGCACATCACGCCGGACTTCGTGCACGTCTTCGCCGGCGGCAAGATCGTCGAGTCGGGCGGCAAGGAGCTGGCCGACGAGCTGGAGGAGAACGGCTACGTCAAGTACGTGGGCAAGCCCGAGCCCGCCGCGCTCTGACTTTTTCCCGTACTACACCGAGAAGAGAGGAGTCGGCCCGATGACCACCACCTCGGCCGGTTCTCTGCCACTGGACGTGGCGGCCCTGAAGGCCGACTTCCCCATCCTGTCACGCACGGTTCGTGACGGGAAACCCTTGGTGTACCTGGACTCCGGGGCGACTTCGCAACGCCCGACGGCGGTGCTCGACGCCGAACGCGACTACGTCGTGACGTCGAACGCGGCCGTCCACCGCGGCGCGCACCAGCTGTCGGAAGAAGCGACCGACGCGTACGAGTCCGCCCGGGCGAAGATCGCCGAGTTCGTCGGCGCCGACGCCGAGGAGCTGGTGTTCACCAAGAACGCCACCGAGGGCATCAACCTGGTCGCCTACTCGTTCGGCAACGCCGCCACCGCGGGCCCCGAAGCCGCGCGGTTTGTGGTCGGGCCGGGTGACGAGATCGTCGTCACCGAGATGGAGCACCACGCGAACCTCGTGCCGTGGCAGCAGCTGTGCCAGCGCACCGGGGCGACGCTGAAGTGGTTCAAGGTGACCCCTGAGGGCCGCCTCGATCTGTCCGATGTGGACGAGCTGATCACGCCGCGCACCAAGGTGGTCGCGTTCGCGCACCAGTCGAACGTGCTCGGCACGGTCAACCCGGTCTCGCTCCTGGTCGAGAAGGCCAAGGCCGTCGGCGCGTTCACCGTGCTGGACGCCTGCCAGTCGGTGCCGCACTTCGCGGTCGACTTCCACGCCCTCGGCGTCGACTTCGCCGCGTTCTCGGGCCACAAGATGCTCGGCCCGTCCGGCATCGGCGTCCTCTACGGCCGCACCGAGCTGCTCGAAGCGATGCCGCCGTTCCTCACCGGCGGGTCGATGATCGAGATGGTGCGGATGGAGGGCTCGACCTTCGCGCCGCCGCCGCAGCGGTTCGAGGCCGGCGTGCCGATGACGTCGCAGGCCATCGGCCTCGGCGCGGCCGTCGACTACCTCTCGGCCATCGGCATGGACCGGATCGCGGCGCACGAGCACCAGCTCGCCGCGGCCGCCATCGAGGGCATCGGCGCGATCCCGGGTGTCCGGATCATCGGGCCGACCGACCTGAAGGACCGCGGCGCGACCGTGTCGTTCGTGATCGACGGCGTGCACCCGCACGACGCCGGCCAGGTGCTCGACAGCCTCGGCATCGCCGTGCGCGTCGGCCACCACTGCGCGTGGCCGCTGCACCGGGCCTGCAATGCGCAGGCGACCGTGCGCGCGTCGTTCTACCTCTACAACGACCTGTCCGAAGTGGACGCGCTGGTGGCCGGGATCCGCGAGGCGCAGAAGTTCTTCGGGGTGGGCCAGTGAACCTGGAGAGCATGTACCAGGAGATCATCCTGGACCACTACAAGAACCCGCACGGGCGCGGCCTCCGCGACCCGTTCGACGCCGAGTCGTTCCAGGTCAACCCGACCTGCGGCGACGAGGTGACGCTGCGGGTCAAGCTCGAAGACGGGAAGGTCGCCGACGTCTCCTACGACGGCCAGGGCTGTTCGATCAGCCAGGCGTCGACGTCGGTCTTGACGGATCTCGTCGTCGGCCACACGATCGAGGAGGCGTTCACCACCATGGACGCCTTCGTGGAATTGATGCAGGGCAAAGGAAAGGTTGAGCCGGACGAGGACGTGCTGGAGGACGGGGTCGCCTTCGCGGGCGTCGCCAAGTACCCCGCCCGCGTGAAGTGCGCCCTCCTCGGCTGGATGGCTTTCAAGGACGCCGTCGCCCGGACGAGCAGTGGAGCTGAACAGGCATGACCGAAGAAACCGCCACTCGTGAGGGGCGCACCGCCGCCGACCTCGACGCCGAGACCACCGCGAAGCAGGACCTCGACCTCGCCAAGATCGAGGACGTCGAAGAGGCCATGCGCGACGTCGTCGACCCGGAGCTCGGCATCAACGTCGTCGACCTCGGCCTGGTCTACGACATCCGCGTCGAGCCGGACAACACCGCGACCCTCGACATGACGCTCACCTCGGCGGCCTGCCCGCTGACCGACGTCATCGAGGACCAGACGTCGGCGGCGCTGACCAGCGGCGGCCTGGTCAAGGACTTCCGGATCAACTGGGTCTGGATGCCGCCGTGGGGCCCGGAAAAGATCACCGAGGACGGCCGCGAGCAGCTGCGCGCCCTCGGCTTCACCGTCTGAGTTCTTCTTTTTCGCCGAGCGGGTCACCCTTCCGGGTGGCCCGCTTCGCGTATAACGACATATACCAGGCGACGGCGTAGAGCGTGAGTGCGGCGAAGAACCCGCTACCGGCTCCGGTGACCGCCAGGTAGGTCGCGTTCCCGGCCACGCCGGCCCGGGTCATCGGGTCGTGGTGGGCCAGGAACGGCAGCACCTGCGCCAGGGCGCCGGCGAGCGCGCCGGCCGCCAGGGACACCGTGACGGCCGTGCGGTGGCGGGTGCCCGGCGGGACCGGGCGGGTGGGCGCGCCGCGGTACCAGCGCACCAGCCACCACGCGAGCACCGCGGCACCGGCGATCGTGCTGACCAGTTGGATCAGCCGCCCGACGTCCACGCCGGTGACCAGCGGGACCCGGAGGAACGCGAACCCGCCGCTTTCGTGGGTGAACGCGTCCCAGCCGACGTGCGTGAAAGCACCGAGGACGAGCGACAGCGCGATCCAGCCGGGCCGCCTCCAGCCGAAGTGGCGGGGGAGCCGTTCGGCGAGCGGTCTCGGCGCCAGCGCCAGCAGCGGCCGCTTGAACACGATGTGGAACACGGCCAGCAGGAGCAGGGCGATGAGCGGGTCGAGCCAGAGGGCCGAGGCGAATTCGTGGGTTTTGCTCAGGCCGACGTCGGGCAGCAGCCGCGGGACGAACCAGAAGACGTCCGGCGCGACCGACCCGGCGACGAGCGCCGAGGGCACCAGCGGCCGTTTCGCGAAGGGCAGCACGGCGGCGGGATGACTGAGCGTGAACGGCACGGGAGCCAGTATCCCGGGGTGGTCCTGCGGTCGATCGTCCTGTTCCTGGCCACGGCGGTGTGCGAGATCGGCGGAGTGCCGGCCCTGGGTGTCTACGGGTTCGTGGCGACCCTGCGGCCCGACGCCCCCTTCGGCCGCACCCTCGCCGCGTACGGCGGGGTGTTCGTCGCGGTGATCATGTCCGGGCCGCGCGGCGGGTAACACCGCAGGGGGCCGACTTTCGGCCGTGGCCGGGGTGGTGGTGACCTTCTAACCTGATCGCGCGAACCACGGTGAAGTGCTCTCTTAATCCGACAAAGGAGACACGATGAACGGACGCGTGCTCGGCCGGATCGTGGCGGTGGCCACGGCCGTCGCGGCCCCGCTGGTGCTGGCTCCGGTTGCTTCGGCGGCCGCCGTCACGACGCTGTACTACAGCTCCTCGGGTGCCCCGGACTACCTGGCGCAGATCGACCAGGGCGCGGCCAACTGGAACGCGGCGGTCACCGACGTGAAGCTGGTCAAGCGCACCACGAGCGCGACGATCGTGTTCCACGAGGTCCACAGCGGCGGCTCGTACACGAACACGAACGGCCACGGCCGCGGCCAGATCTACCTGGACACGAGCCAGGTCGCGGAGGGCTTCGACCCGACCCGCATCGCGGCCCACGAACTGGGCCACAACCTGGGCCTCCCGGACCACTACAGCGGCCCGTGCACGGAACTGATGTCGGGCCACGGCCCGGGAACGGCGTGCAAGAACGCGAACCCGTCCTCCGCCGAGGCGGCGAAGGTGCAGTCGTTGTGGGTCAACGGGTTGACGGCGGCGACGGCCGAGACTCGCACCGCGCACTGAGCTGACCCGGATGCGGCCTCCGGCGCCGGAGGCCGCATCCGGTTCCACCGCAAGAGGAAGGCGCCCACCGCGCGGACTATCCATTGTGGAGCGATGACGGGACGGCTCGGGCTTCGTGGCACCGGCCCGCTGATTCGGGCAGCATGGTCGGCATGACTGCCGCCTACGACGAGTTCGCCGCGGCCTATACGGCCGAGAACGAAGCCAGCCTGATGAACGCCTACTACGAGCGGCCCGCGACCCTCGCGCTCGCCGGTGACGTGGCGGGCCGCCGGATCCTCGACGCCGGCTGCGGGTCGGGGCCGCTGTTCGCGGAGCTGCGGGCGAAGGGCGCGGTCGTCAGCGGGTTCGACCAGAGCGCCGGGATGATCGAGCACGCCCGGCGGCTGCTGGGGGCGGACGCGGACCTGCGGGTCGCCGACCTGGCCGACCCGCTGCCGTTCCCCGACGCCGAGTTCGACGACGTCGTCGCGTCGCTGGTGCTGCACTACCTGCGCGACTGGGAGCCGGTGCTCGCCGAGTTCCGGCGCGTGCTGAAGCCCGGCGGCCGGCTGATCGCCTCGGTCAACCACCCGATGATGGTCAACCTGACGCACCGCCACGAAGGGCCCCGGCCGGACTACTTCGCGCAGTACACCTGGACCGACGAGTTCGAGCTGCGCGGCCACAAGGCGCGCATGACGTTCTGGAACAAGCCGCTGCACGCGATGACCGACGCCTTCACCGCGGCCGGCTTCCGGATCGCGGTGATCAGCGAGCCGCACCCGGTGCCGGCCGCCCGGGAGCTGTTCCCGGGCGACTTCGAAATCCTCGACACCTTCCCGAGCTTCCTGTTCTTCGTCCTGGCAGCGGAGTAGGCGTCAGTCGAGGCAGAACTCGTTGCCCTCGACGTCCTGCATGTTCTGGCACGACTCGTTTTCCTCGTCGGCGAGCAGGAGCTGCCCGCGGACCGCGCCGAGCTTCTCCAGCCGCGCGCACTCGGCCTCCAGCGCCGCCAGCCGCTCTTCGCCGACGAGCCCCGTGCCGACCCGGACGTCGAGGTGCACGCGGTTCTTGACGACCTTGCCTTCGGGTACCTGCTGGAAGTACAGCCGCGGGCCCACCCCGGTCGGGTCGGTGCAGGCGACGCCGCTGCTGTGGAGCTCGTAACCGAGCACCTCGCACCAGAACCGGGCGACCCGCTCCGGATCCGCGCAGTCGAAGGTGACCTGGACCTGCCTGACCGACGTCATGAGGCCCACCCTAGGGGGCGTGAGCAACCGAATTCAGCCGAGGTCGTCGAGCAGGGCCTGGATCGCCGCCGCCATCGCCGCCGGGTCGCCGTCGCCGGGTCGCAGCACGAGATCGGGTGACGACGGGCGCTCGTAGGGCGCGTCGATGCCGGTGAACCCGGTGATCTCCCCGGCGCGAGCCTTCGCGTACATGCCCTTCGGGTCACGCGCCTCGCACACCTCCAGGGGCGTGTCGACGAAGACCTCCACGAACGGCAGCCCGTCGTGGATCGCCCGCGCCCGGGCGCGATCCTCCGAGTACGGGCTGATCAGCGACGCGATCGCCACCACGCCGGCGTCCGCGAACAGCCGCGCCACCTCCGCCACCCGCCGGACGTTCTCCGCCCGGTCCGCCGGGCTGAACCCCAGCCCGGCGTTGAGCCCGTGCCGCAGGTTGTCGCCGTCCAGCAGGTAGGCCGGGCGGCCCGCCGCGACCAGCCGGCGCTCCAGCTCGACCGCCACCGACGACTTGCCCGACGCCGACAGCCCGGTGAGCCACACCGTCGCGCCGCGGGTCGGGCGGTCCTCGCGCCGCACCGCCGCGGTGTGCCAGACGACCGGGGAGGCGACCGCGCCGGTGATCATGCCCGCCGCGACCGTGTCGCCGGTGTGCTCGTCGACCAGCAGGAAGCCGCCGGTGGCCCGGTTGCGGCGGTAGGGGTCGAACAGCAGCGGCGACCGGGTGCGCAGCCGGATGCGGCCGATGTCGTTCAGGGACAGCGCTTCCGCCGTCTCGTCGCGGTGCAGGGTGGTGACGTCGAGGCGGTACTCCAGCCGCTCGACCGTGCCCCGCGTCTCGGTCGTCGTGTGGCGCACCGCGTAGGTCGCGCCCGGCGTCAGGGCGGCCCGCTCGGAGAACCAGCAGACCAGCGCGTCCACCTCACGGGCCGACTCGGCGCGGTTGCCGGGGCGGCACAGCATCGCCCCGCGGCCGAGGTCGAGGTCGTCGGCCAGCTCCACGGCCACCGCCTGCCCGGTGAACGCCTCTTCGAGGGGCTGCCCGCCGGGTCCCCAGACCGCGCGCACCTTCGACGTGAAGCCCGACGGCAGCGCCACGACCTCGTCGCCCGGCTTGAACACCCCGCCCGCGATGGTGCCCGCGTAGCCGCGGAAGTCGGACCGGCGGATGACGTACTGCACCGGGAACCGCGCGTCGATGAGGTTGCGGTCGGAAGCGACGTGCACCTCCTCCAGCTGGTGCAGCAGCGAAGTGCCTTCGTACCACGGCATGCTCGCGCTGCGGTGGACGACGTTGTCGCCGTGCAGCGCCGAGACCGGCACGAACGTCAGGTCGGCGACGTCGAGCTTCATCGCGAACCGGCGGAAGTCCTCGCGGATCTCGTCGAACCGCTCCTGGGACCACTCGACGAGGTCCATCTTGTTCACGCACACCACGAGGTGCCCGATCCCGAGCAGCGAGGCGAGGAACGCGTGCCGTCGCGACTGCTCCAGCACGCCCTTGCGCGCGTCGACGAGGATCAGCGCCAGGTCGGCGGTGGACGCGCCGGTCACCATGTTCCGCGTGTACTGCAGGTGCCCCGGCGTGTCGGCGATGATGAACTTGCGCTTGGGCGTGGCGAAGTAGCGGTGGGCGACGTCGATCGTGATGCCCTGCTCGCGCTCGGCCCGCAGCCCGTCGGTGAGCAGCGCGAGGTCCGGGTAGTCCTCGCCGCGGTCCCGGCTGGCGCGTTCGACGGCGGCGAGCTGGTCGGTGAAGATCGCCTTCGAGTCGAACAGCAGCCGCCCGATCAACGTCGACTTGCCGTCGTCGACGCTCCCGGCGGTGGCGATCCGCAGCAGCTGCATCAGAAGTAGCCCTCTCGCTTGCGGTCTTCCATGCCTGCTTCGGAAATCCGGTCGTCGGCGCGCGTGGCCCCGCGCTCGGTGACGCGGGTGGCGGCCACCTCGGCGACCACTTCGGACGGAGTCGTCGCCGAGGACTCGACGCAGCCGGTGCAGGTGGCGTCGCCGACGGTCCGGAAGCGCACGGTGGCTTCGTACGGGGTCTCGCCGTCCACAAGGGACAGGAAGCGGGTGGCCGCGAGCAGCATGCCGTCGCGCTGGACCACCGGACGGCGGTGCGCGTAGTACAGCGGCGGCAGCGCGATCCGCTCGTCGCGGATGTACTGCCAGACGTCCAGCTCGGTCCAGTTCGACAGCGGGAAGACGCGGATGTGCTCGCCGCGGCGGTGCCGCCCGTTGTAGAGGTTCCACAGCTCCGGGCGCTGCGCCCGCGGGTCCCACTGGCCGTGCTCGTCGCGGAAGCTGAACACGCGCTCCTTCGCGCGGGCCTTCTCCTCGTCGCGGCGGGCGCCGCCGAACACGGCGTCGAAGCCGCCCTCGCGGATCGCCCGCAGCAGCGTCACCGTCTGCAGCCGGTTGCGGCTGGCCCGCGGCCCGGTCTCCTCGACGACGCGGCCGGCGTCGAGGTCGTCCTGCACGCTGGCCACCTCCAGGCGCAGGCCGAGTGCGGCGACGGTCTCGTCGCGGAACCGGATGACCTCGTCGAAGTTGTGGCCGGTGTCGACGTGCAGCACGGGGAACGGCAGGGGCGCGGGCCAGAACGCCTTCGCGGCCGCGTGCAGCATCACCACCGAGTCCTTGCCGCCGGAGAAGAGCAGGACGGGGCGCTCGAAGGTCGCCGCGACTTCGCGGAAGACGTGCACGGCCTCCGACTCGAGCGCGGCCAGGTGCGAGAGCTCGTACGAGGTCACGGACACCGGAAAAAAGTAGAACATGTTCTTGTCTTTGGTCAAGGCGTGCGGGACGCTGGTGGCATGGACCTGGTCGTACTCGAAGAGATCAAGCGGCTGAAGTACCGGTACCTGCGCGGGGTGGACCTGAAGCTGTGGGACGAGGTGGCCGACACCTTCACCGTCGACGCCACGGCCGACTACGGGACCCGTGCGACCGGGAGTGAGGGCAAGCAGTTCGAGGGGCGTGACGCCATCGTCGAGTTCCTCACCCAGAGCCTCGGCAACGGCATCATCACCGTGCACCACGCGGCTCAGCCCGAGATCGACGTCGACGGCGACACCGCGACCGGGCGGTGGTCCTTCACCGACAAGGTCATCGTTCCCGAGTACAAGATGATCGTCGAGGGTGCCGCGTTCTACGAAGACACCTACCGCCGCGAGACCGACGGCGTCTGGCGGATCTCGCACATCGGGTACGTCCGCACCTACGAGACGCTGACGAGTTTCGACAGCATCCCGGGCTTCAAGCTGATCGCGAACCGCTGGGCCGTTCCGGCATGATCGAGAACGAGTTCTCGTTGACCCGGCCGTTCGCCGACGCCATCGTCGAGGCCGAGAAGCTGATCGCGGAAGCGCCGCCGGCGCAGACCGAGCAGGGGCTCCTCGAGGGCTACGACTACCTCGCGGGCAGCATCCGGGCGTCGCTGCAGATGGCCTGGGCCTACCAGCGCGACTTCCCGTACTTCACCGCGTCCACTGGGCCCTACACGAAGATGGGCCTGGACAACCCGGACACGCTGTACTTCAACGCGAACATCCGCGCCGACCGCGAGTACCTGGTCACCGGCGTCCGCGGCACCACCGCCGACCTGAGCTTCCAGGTCCTCAACGGCGACTACTCGCCGGTCGAGGTGCCCGACAGCCTCGCCGCGTTCGACGACCGGGCGATCGAAATCGACGAAGACGGGCGGTTCGAGCTGCGCTTCGGCCCGGCCCGCGACAACCCGCCGCCGAACTACTTCGTCCTCGGCGAAGGCTCGTCGATGCTCGTGGTCCGCGAGGTCTACAGCGACTGGGCGACCGAGCGGAAGGGTGAGATCCGCATCCGGTGCGTCGACACCGCGGGCCAGGCGCCGCCGGTGCCGGACCGGTCCGCGCTGGCCAAGCGCTACGGCGTCACCGGCAAGATCCTGCTGAGCCGGCTGAAGACGTTCCTGGCCTTCCCGAAGTGGTTCTACGACAACCTGCCGGTGAACACGCTGACCGAGCCGCGCTCGACGCCGGGCGGGCTGACCACGCAGTTCTCCTCGGCCGGACACTACGAACTCGGCCCCGAAGAGGCGATGATCGTCACCGTGCCGCGCTGCGCGGACGCGCCCTACCAGGGCATCCAGCTCGGCAGCCGCTGGTACGTCTCCCTGGACTACATCAACCACCAGACGAGCCTCACCGCCGACCAGGCCCGCGTCGACCCGGACGGCAAGCTCCGGTTCGTCGTCGCCGAACGCGACCCTGGCCTGGCGAACTGGCTCGAACTCCTCGGCCACGACCGCGGGTACCTGCAGATCCGCTGGCAGCGGCTGGCCCGCGACCTCGGCCCGGACGACGGCCCGGTCGTCGAGGTGGTCAAGACCGACGAACTGCCCGACCGGCTGCCCTACCACGCCGAAGCCCGCGTGACGCCGGAGGAGTGGGCGGCGAGGATCGCGGCCCGGCAGGACGCCGTCGCCGCCCGGATGCTGGGGTGAACGTGGAGAACGTGTTGCAGGGCAAAGTGGTCGTGGTCTCGGGGATCGGCCCCGGGCTCGGCCGGTCGATCGCCGTGCGCAGTGCGCGGGCCGGCGCGGACGTCGTGCTCGCCGCGCGCACCGAGTCACGGCTGAGCGAGGTCGCGAAGGAGGTGACCGACCTCGGCCGCCGGGCGGTCGCGGTCCGCACCGACATCGACGACGCGGACTCCGCGGCGAACCTGGTGAACGAGGCGGTCGAGGCGTTCGGCCGGGTGGACACCGTGGTGCACAACGCCTTCGCCGTCCCGCCGCTGACCGATCTGGCCACGGTGGACCTCGACGCCGTCCGCGCGGGCTTCGAAACCGCGGCCATCTCCGTGCTCCGGCTGACCCGGCTGTTCCTGCCCGCGCTCAAGGAGAGCAAGGGCTCGCTGGTGATGATCAACTCCGCCGTGCTGCGGCATTCGCGGCGGACGTTCGGCGCCTACAAGATGGCGAAGTCGGCGCTGCTCTCGCTGTCCCAGAGCCTCGCCAGCGAGCTGGGGCCGGACGGCGTGCGCGTCAACACCGTGGCACCCGGGTACATCTGGGGGCCGAACCTCCAGTGGTACTTCGCCTACCTGGCCAAGGAACGCGGCATCACGCCGGAGGACGTCTACGCCGAAACCGCGTCCACGATCGACCTGCGCAAGCTGCCCGAGCCCGACGAGATCGCCGACGCCGTGGTGTTCCTCGCCTCGCCGATGGCGCGCGCGATCACCGGGCAGTGCCTCGACGTCAACGGCGGCGAGTACCACCACTGAGGAGGACGAAATGCTGCCCGGCCGCGAAGACGTGGGCACCGTCGAGGACCTGCACGCCTCGGCGTCGAAGCTCACCGGGCTCGACGACTTCGGCGCCGACGAGTACGTCGAGGGTCTGCGCGTGCTGCTGGAGTCGTACGAGGCGGACGAAGAACTGACGCCGTACGGCAACAAGGTGCACCGGGCGTTCCTGCGCGGTGCTCTGGTCGCACGGCTGCTGAGCGAAGCGTCCTGGAAGCAGAACCCGGCCTACGCCGACGTCCGCATCGAGCGGCCGATCTTCGTCACCGGGCTGCCCCGCACCGGCACGACGGCACTGCACCGGCTGCTCGCCGAGGACCCCGCGCACCAGGGCCTGGAGGTGTGGCTCGCCGAGGTCCCGCAACCGCGCCCGCCGCGGGAGACGTGGGCGGGGAACCCGATCTTCCAGGGCATCCAGGCCGGCTACGAGCGCCACCACGTCGAGCACCCGGAGTTCATGGGCGTGCACCACATGTCCGCCGACCAGGTGGAGGAGTGCTGGCAGCTGCTGCGCCAGTCGATGCGGTCGGTGTCCTTCGAGTGCCTGGCGAACGTGCCGCGGTACTCGCGCTGGCTGGCCAAACAGGACTGGACGGACGCCTACACCCGGCACAAGCGGAACCTGCAGCTGATCGGGCTGCCGGACGCGGGCAAGCGCTGGGTGCTCAAGAACCCGAGCCACCTGTTCGCGCTCGACGCGCTGATGGCGAACTACCCGGACGCGCTGGTGATCCAGACCCACCGCGCGCCGAGCACGATCATGGCGTCGATGTGCAGCCTCGCCGAGAAGGCCGCGGACGGCTGGTCGGCGAAGTTCCGCGGCGAGGTGATCGGCCGCGGGCAGCTCGACCTGTGGGCGCGCGGGGCGGACGAGTTCGGCTGGGCTCGCGAGCGGCACAACCCCGCGCAGTTCTGCGACGTGCGGTACGAGGACTTCGTCGCCGACCCGATCGGCACCGTGTCCACTGTGTACGACCACTTCGGACTGGAGTTCACGCCGGCGGCGCGGTCGGCGATGACGGCGGTGCACGAGGCGAGCCGGGCGGGCGAGCGCAAACCGGTGCACCGCTACAGCCTGGCGGACTTCGGGCTGACGTCCGAGGAGGTCGACGAGCGCTTCGCCAGCTACCTGGCCGCCCACGGGTCGTGAGTGGTAAGGCGGGGGTTAAGCAGCCAAGGAAA
>NZ_JBSGBQ010000050.1:0-59508 GCF_053601335.1 Amycolatopsis sp. NPDC004747
AACCTACCCACCCACCCGGCGACAACGCAGCAGCCCTCGCGTCGTCAAACGCACCAAACATCGCCACTACGCAACCAAGAAAGCACACCATCACATACACCGAACTGGCACGCATAAAGCTCCTCGACCCCGCCCACTAACTTAGCGGTATTGCCCGTCCGGCGAGGACATCCCTTTCTTCTAAGCCGCGGCAGCAGTGTCCCCCGCCAGCCGCGGCAGAGCGAGGTCTGGTGACGTCGTAGTCGGCTCCCGTTGCAACCGGACTTACGCATCCCTCGTCCCGCCCGGGTCCTTCTCCCAGACCGACACGTGCTTGGTGCTTTCGGCAGTGAACTCCGAGCGGTTCCAGTCCGCCCAGCGGTGTTTCAGGCTCATCCCGGCGATGCGCGCCATGAGGTCCAGCTCGGCCGGCCAGGCGTACCGGAAGGGAATCCGGCGGAACCGCCCGGTCCCGTCCGGTGACACGGTGACGTGGTTCGACGTGAACCGCTGCGTGACCACGTCGTACTGGTCGAACCCGACATAGCCGCCGCCGGCGGCGCCGGGCGCCACCGTGAACGGGACGGTGTCCTGCCCGGGAGGAAGGTGGCGCAGGCCCGGCAAGCCCACCTCGACGAGGAACAACCCGCCCGGCCGCAGGTGCGCGGCCGCATTGCGGAAGACGTCGACCTGCCCATCCTGCGTGGTCACGTTGCCGATGGTGTTGAACACCAGGTAAACCAGGGAGAACCGACCGGCCAGCCGAGTCGTCGTCATATCGCCGATCACCAAGTCGACCGCGTCGCCGCCCGGCTTGCCGTCGATCCGCGCCGCCATCGCCCGGCTCAGCTCGATGCCGCTCACCGGCACACCGCGAGCGGCCAGCGGCGCGGCGATCCGCCCGGTTCCGACGGCGAGCTCGAGCACCGGGCCGTCGGCCAGGTCTTCGAGGACGTCCACCGCCGGCGTCACGACCTCGGGCACGTTCGCACCACCTGGGGCGTCGTAGCCCGCGGCCACGCTCTCGGGGAACCAGCCGTCCGCCGGGTCGTCTCCCGCGTTCGCCGAATCGATCACGGTCGCCGACGCTACGCCCGCGACCATGCGCTCCTCACCCCGTTTTCCGGCGCCGGTGAACCGGACGTAGACACCGTCTACAGAAGTTTGATAGACAGTGTCCACAAGGTGAACCGCGGGTTACGGAGATCGGAATGAGCTACCACCGTTTCGTCGTCCTCGGCGACAGCTGCGCCGAAGGCCTCGACGACCCGTACCCGGATCAGCGCCACTACCGCGGCTGGGCCGACTTCGTCGCCGCGCGGCTCGCGGAAGGCGAGCCGGGCTTCCGCTACGCCAACCTCGCCGTCCGCGGCCGCCGGCTCGACCAGATCGTCCCGGAGCAGATCCCGGCGGCCACGCGGCTGGCACCCGACCTCATCGCGCTCTTCGGCGGCGGCAACGACGTCATGAGCCGCGGCTGGGACGCGCGGACGGTCGCCCGCCGGGTCGACGCCGCCATCCGCGCCTGCACCGGGATCTCGCCCGTGGTCGTCACGTTCACGCTCAGCGACGTCTCCCGGCGGATGCCGCTGGGCAGCCGGATGCGGCCGCGGATCGTCGCGCTCAACGAAGCCATCCGCGAAGCCGCGGTCAGCTACGGGGCGCGGCTCATCGACCTGTGGCCGGACCAGGCCGTCACCGATTCGCGCTACTTCGGCGCGGACCGGCTGCACCTCTCCGCCCACGGCCACCGGCGGCTCGCCGCGTACGTCCTCGCCCGGCTCGGCCTCGACCACGACCCCGCCTGGCTCGCGCCGCTGCCCGGCCCCGCGGCACCCGGCAGCCGGCGCGCCGACCTGCGGTGGCTGGTCCGCGAAGTGCTGCCGGTCGCGGTGACGCGCACGCGCAACCGGCTGATCGGCCGCCAGCCCGGCGACGGCTTCCTCCCGAAGCGCCCCGAACTGCTCCCGATGACCGTGGACGAGGCGTGGGCACCCGGCAACGCCTGATCACGACGGCGGCGGAACTGCTCGCCGACGAAGGCGTCGGCGCGGTCACCCTGCGCGGGATCGCCAAGGCGGCCGGGGTTTCGCACGGCGCACCTCTGCGGCACTTCTCGGGCCGGGCCGAGCTGCTGTCCGCCGTCGCGACCCGCGGGTACGCCGAACTGCTCGCCCGCCGGGAGACACTGCCGGAAACCTCACCGCGGGAGCGGCTCACCGCGGCCTGTCACAGCTACCTCGACTTCGCGCTGACCAACCCGGCGATGTTCGAGCTGATGTTCCGCCGCGACCTGATCGACCCGGCCGACCCGGCGCTCTCGGCCGCGGCGAGCGCGGTGTTCGACACCTTCGCCGTGCTGGTGGCGGCGGTGCCGACGCCGGTCGCGCGGTCCGGTGCCGACCTGCGGCTGGTCGCCGCGTCGCTGTGGGCGGCGCTGCACGGCCTGGCCCAGCTGTGGCTGTGGGGCGGCCTGGCGGACGCGAGCTTCGCGCCGTCTCCCGAAGCGGCGCTGGCCGTCACGCTCGACGCGTACCTCGACACGCCGACCCGGTCCACGCGCCCGAACACCTGATCGAATACCCTCTCCGGCATGACCGAGTCAGACCCGCAGCTCGAGCGCATCCGCAAGCTGCTGGCGAAGGCCGAAGACCCGGCGGTCACCGAGGCGGAAGCTGAGGCGTACAACCAGAAGGCCGCCGAGCTGGTCGCGCGTTACGGCATCGACCAGGCGATGCTCGCCGCGTCCGGTGCCAGTTCCGACGAGATCGGCACGCTGACGATCCCGATGGACGACCCGTACAGCCGCGACAAGGCGAGCCTGCTCACCTCGGTCGCGTACCCGCTGCGCTGCCGGACGCTGCTGCACCGGCTCGGCCAGAAGGTCGAAAGCGTCACGGTGTTCGGGTTCCGCTCCGATCTCGGCCGGGTGGAGCTGCTGTTCACCAGCCTGCTGCTGCAGGCGGGCACCCAGCTGACCCGCGTCCGGCCGGGCGGGTTCTTCCCCGGCGAGTCACTGGCCGCGTACCGGCGCACGTGGCTGCACGGCTTCGCCCGCGCGGTGCACGAACGGCTGTCCCACGCCGAACAGGAAGCCGTCCGCACGGCGGTACAGGGCTCGGCGGAGCTGGTCGTCCGAGACCGCGCGCAGATGGTGCAGCACGCGTTCGACTCCGAGTACGGCGACCTGCGCGCCGCCTCGCCCAGAAGACTCAGCGGCAGCGGCTACCTCGACGGCCACGACGCCGGCACCCGGGCGAACCTCGACCCGGCCGCGCTGACGCGGCGCCGCAAAGCCCTGCGCTGAGTCGCCCGGTTGCCGCTATCGCGGCGGTGATCGCTTCCGCTTGTATGGGCGCATGCGCGTCGTCGATCTTGCCGGCCACCCCGACCTCCTCGACTCCGCACTGAGCCTCGGCGACGTCGGCGGCCAGTTCATCTACCAGGGCGCCAGCGGCCGGATGATCACCGGCGAGCGCTTCCTGCGGCACTGGGCGCGCTACTTCCTGATCGCACTGGACGAAGACGGCACGCCGATGGCCCGCGCCCTGTCGGTCCCGCTGGCGTTCCCGGCGCCGGACCGCACCGAACTGCCGGACCACGGCTGGGACCAGGCGATCGAGTGGGCGGCCCAGGACGTCATGGACGGCCGCGCGCCGAACGCGTTGTGCGCACTGGAAGTCGTCATCGCGCCGCACCTGCGCGGCACCGGCCTGTCGGCCCCGATGCTCAAGGCGCTGAAGGCCCGCGCGGCGGAAGACGGGCTGCGGAAGCTGATCGTCTCGGTCCGCCCGATCGGCAAGGAGGCCGAGCCGGCGGTCCCGATGCCGGAGTACGCGGCCCGCCGCCGTCCCGACGGCCTCCTGGCCGACCGCTGGCTGCGCACCCACGAGCGGCTCGGCGCCCGCGTGGTGAAGGTGTGCCCGTTCGCGGTGACGCTGGCGGGGTCACTCGCGGACTGGCGCGACTGGACGGGCGTGAAGCTCCAGGACGGCGAGAACTTCATCCCGGGCGGCATCGCCCCGGTCCACGCCTCGACCGGCCACGACGTGGCGACCTACGTCGAGCCGAACGTGTGGATGGAACACCCGATGTGATCTCCGGGATCGCCCTGATGGCGTCCCGGCACCCCACCTGCTAACTTTTGTTGGCATGTGGACGACGGGTGACGAGCTCCTGCGGCAGCTGGGCGCCCTCGGCAACCCGCACCGGCTGCGGATCGTCGCGGCCCTGCACGCGGAACGCACCTACGTCAGCAAGCTGGCCCGCGAGCTGCGGATCAGCCGCGCGCTGCTGCAGGTCCACCTGCGCAAGCTCGAAGCCGCCGGCCTGGTCAGCGCCAGCTTCGAGGTCGGCGAGGACGGCAAGACGCTGCGGTTCTACGAGCTCACCCCGTTCTCCGTCGTGCTGACGCCGGAGGCGATCGCGGCCGCCGTGCCGACGCTGACCACACCGGAGTCCGTCCAGGGGGACGGCGAGGAGGGACGGACATGAACTGGCACCAGTGGCAGGAAATCATCGGCGTGACCGGGGTCTTCGCCCTGCTGTCGATCGCGGTCGTGCAGCTGGCCTCGACCTGGCGGGCCAAGGCGAAACTGGCCCGCGAGAGCGAATACCGCAGCCTGGCCGAGAAAGCCGTCCGGACGCAGGAAGAGACCGAGCGGCAGCTCAAGGACGTCCAGGAGCGCCTGCGGTCCATCGAACGCGTGCTCAAGGAGGTCGACTGACCTGACCCAAGGCCCTGGGCCGCCGAGCGGCAACTCGGCGGCCCAGGAAGAAGAAGCACCCCACTCGCCCGGAGGCGAGCTCTTCTCGGATCACTCCTTCACGGAAGGACCTTAGTTCATGCTGCCCGCAAAACCGCCGGTGGTCGAAACCGTCACGAACTGGTCGCTGCGGCACCGCGCCGCCGCGATCCTCGGCTGGCTGGCGCTCGTCGCGCTGGCGTGGGCCCTCGGCACCTTCGTCCCCGGCACCGACGCGCGGTCGAGCCCCGCCGGCGACGCCGGCACCGGCCAAGCCGTCCTCGACCGCCAGTCCACCCGCGAACCCTTCTGGGAAAACGTCCTCGTCCAGCCGCTGTCCCCCGCGGTCACGGCCGACCTCACGACCACGTTGACGACGTCGGGCGCGGCCGCGGACATCCGCTCCGAGGTCTCCGCCGACGGCCGGTCCGAACTGGTCACCTTCCGGATCACCGGCAGTGGCACCGAAATCCGGGCCCACCTGACGACGGCGACCGCGGCGGTCGAAAGTGTCGCCGCCCGGCACCCCGGCGTCCGGCTGGCCCAGGCCGGCGACCTCAGCGTGTCCGGCGCGGTGGACAAGAGCATCAAGGAGGACATCGGCCGCTCGGAGGCGCGCTCGCTGCCGATCACCCTGCTGATCCTGCTGGTCGTGTTCGGCTCGCTGGTCGCGGCCGCGGTCCCGGTCCTGCTGGCGGGCACCGCGGTGGCCGCCGGCTTCGGCTTCCTGTCCGTTGTGGACAACTGGATCCCGGTCAACAGCGCGACTTCCGCGATGACGCTGCTGATCGGCATGGCGGTCGGCGTCGACTACTCGCTGTTCTTCCTGCGCCGGGTCCGCGAGGAACGCGCGCACGGCGGGCACGCATCGATCCGGATCGCCGCGCGGACGTCCGGGCACGTCGTCGTCGTGTCCGGGCTGACCGTCGTGCTGTGCGTGACCGGCCTGCTCTTCACCGGCCTCGACAACCTCCGCGGCCTGACGGTGAGCACGGTCCTCGTCGTCGCACTGGCCGTGACGGCCGCGGTGACGGTGCTGCCGGCGACGCTCTCGCTGCTCGGCCCCCGCATCGACCGCGGCCGCATCCCGTGGCCGGGCCGTCGCCGGACGCGCTCGGCGTTCTGGGCGGGCGTCGCGACCACCGTCACCCGGCGGCCCACGCTCTGGAGCGGGCTCGCCACCGCGCTGCTCGTGCTGCTCACCTTGCCCGCACTGGGGATGCGGCTGCAGGACCCGGCGCCGACCGAGAGCCTGCCGCGCAGCATTCCGGTGATCGACGCGGCCGTGCGCGTGCAGGAAGCGTTTCCCGGGGTGACCATGCCCGCGCACGTCGTCCTGTGGAACACCCGCGGCGGCCCGGTCGACACGCCCGCGCTGCGCCGGGCGATCGGCGAACTCGCCGCGGAAGTCCCGCGCCCGGCCGTCGTCGTCCCGGTGGACCAGGCCCTCGTCGTCCGGATCCCGCTGGGCGGCACCGGAAACGACGAAACGGCGAGCCGCACCCTCACGGCGTTGCGCGAAACCCTGCTGCCGCAAACGGTCGGGCGGATCGACGGCGTCGGCTACGCGGTCGCGGGCCGGACCGCCGAAGCACACGACTTCACCGCGCAGGTGATCGCCAGGGCGCCGTACGTCGTCGGGTTCATCCTGCTGCTCGCGTTCGTGCTGCTGCTCGTGGTGTTCCGGTCGGTCGCGGTGCCGGTGGTGTCGATCCTGCTCAACCTGCTGTCCGCCGGCGCGGCCTACGGCGTACTCACCCTCGTGTTCCAGGACGGCTTCCTCGCGCCACTGCTGGGTTTCACCCCTTACGGCGGGGTGCTCGGCTGGCTGCCGGTGTTCCTCTTCGTGCTGCTGTTCGGGCTGAGCACCGACTACCACGTGTTCATCCTCAGCCGGATCCGCGAACGGCGGCTGTCCGGCGCTCCGGCGCGGCAGGCGGTCGTCGAGGGCACCGCGAGCAGTTCCGGCGTGGTGACGAGTGCCGCGCTGATCATGACCGGGGTGTTCAGCGTCTTCCTCAGCCTCGCCGCGATCGAGTACAAGATGCTCGGCCTCGGCATGGCGTTCGCGATCCTGCTCGACGCGACGATCGTCCGGGGCGTCCTGCTGCCCGCCGCACTGGCGCTGTTCGGCGACCGGCTCTGGCGCGGCCAGGTTGTAGAAACCCTTAAAGCTCCATCCAGAACTCTTCACTTGTCCTGACAGATCTCCTTCGGCACCGTTGATCGCATGAACGGTGGACGGGGCGCCTCGGCCCGCATGGTGGTCCTGGCCCTGCTGTGGGGCTCGGGTTTCCTCTGGATCAAGCTGGCGCTGACCGGGCTGAGCCCCGTCCACCTCACGCTCGTCCGCTGCGCCCTCGGCGCGCTGACGCTGCTGGGCCTGGCGTTCGCCGCCCGGCAGCGGCTGCCGCGGGACCGGGCCACCTGGGGCCGGCTGGTCGTCGCCGCGTTCTTCTGCAACGCCCTGCCGTTCGCGTTGTTCGGCATCGGGGAACGCACGGTCGACTCCGGGATCGCCGGGGTCATGAACGCCACCACTCCACTGTGGTCACTCCTGATCGGCGTCGCGCTCGGCACCGAACGGCGGCTCAACCGCGTACGGCTCGCCGGGCTGGTCCTCGGCTTCGCCGGCGTCCTGGTGATCTTCGCGCCGTGGCAGCAGTCCGGCCTGCTGAGCACGGGTGCACTGGCCCTGCTCGGCGCCGGGCTCAGCTACGCGATCGCGTTCGCCTACATGGCACGGAAGCTACCGCCGAACGGTGCTCCGCTCGCCCTTTCGGCCGCGCAGCTGATGACGGCGACCGCGCTTACCGCCCTCGCCCTGCCGGTCGCCACCACGGCACCGCACCTGACGCTCACCGCCGTCGCCGCCGTGGCGGTCCTCGGTGTCTTCGGCACCGGGATCACGTTCTACCTGAACTACCGGATCCTCGCCGACGAAGGCCCGACCGCCGCGGCGACCGTCGGCTACCTGCTGCCGGTGGTGTCGGTCGGGCTCGGCGCGCTCTTCCTCGGCGAACCGCTGACGCTGCGGGTCGTCGGCGGCATGGCGGTCGTGCTGGTCGCCGTCGGGCTGACCCGGTGGCAGCCTCAGGTGCCGGCGAACTGCCCGGCGAGCTCGGCCGGGGGCCTGGCCACCCCGAAGTAGTCGCCGGTCGCCAGGTCCGCGCCGGCCGTACGCCACCAGTCCGCCTGGTCCTCGGTGTGGATGCCGTCGACGACGAGGGTCGCGCCGACCTGCCGGACCAGCGGCACCAGGGCGCCGAGGAACGTCGAATCCGACCACGCCTGCCACTCCGCGAGCCGCCGGTCGACGCGCACGATGTCCACCGGCAGGTCCTCGATCGCCCGCAGGTCGTCCGGCCCCAGCCCGAAGTCGTCGAGCATGACGTGGACGCCGAGGTCGGCCAGCGCCATGACGTTCTCCATGACGCCGGACACCGGGAGCGCCCCGGCCGGGACGCCGAGCATCAGCTGCCCCGGCGGCAGGCCGGTGTCCCGCAGCAACCTCGTCACGCGCGTGCCGAGTGCGTCGTCCGAGACCTGGTGCCCGGTCAGGCCGGCGACCATCGGAAGACGGAAGTCCGCGCGCTGCCGCCACCATTCGCCCTGCCGGGCGCTCGCGCGCAGCAGCCAGTCGCCGAGCGGCAGCATGAGCCCGGTCGACTCGGCGAGCTCGACGCAGCACTCGTGCGAAAGCGCCGTGTCGTCCGGCCGGTTCCAGTGCAGGCGGGCTTCGACACCGGCGGCTCCGCCGTCCGCCAGCCGGGCCATCGGCCGGTACCGCACGCCGATCTCGCCGTGTTCCCAGGCGCCGGCCATGCCGACGGCCCGCGCCTGGGTCCGCCGGTCGTGGGCGTCGGCCTCGCGGTCGAACATCTTCCACTGGCCGCGCCGCCGCTCCTTGGCGCGCCGCAGGGTCTGGTCGGCCTGGCGCAGCAGTTCCAGCGGGTCGATGCCCTTGGCCGGCCGGTGCACCACCCCGGCGCTGGCCGACAGCGCGAGCCCGTGGCCGTCGACGAAGAACGGCTCGGCGAGCTCGTCGTTGATCGCGCGCACGATGGTGTCGATGTCCGGCGTCGACTCGGTGTTCTCGATGAGGATGCCGAACTCGTCGCTGTGGAACCGCGCGATCATGGCCTTTTCGCGGGTCATCACCGCCTTGAGCCGCTGCGCGAAGTGCACCAGCAGCTGCTCGCCGACCCGGCGGCCGAGGCTGTTGCAGACCATGCCGAAGGCGTCGAGGTCGACGTGGAACAGCGTGACCCCGTAGGCCGGGTCGGCGCGCCGCAGCGCCGTCTCCAGGTGGGTGCCGAAGTACTGGCGGTTCGGCAGCCCGGTGAGGACGTCGTGCAGCGCCTGGCGGCTCAGCTCGCCCTGCAGGAGCATCAGCTCGGTGCCGTCCTCGATCACCACGACGAAGTGGGCCGGCCGGTCTTCGGCGTCTCTCAGCAGCGAGGCGGTGAGCGAGATGCGGACGACGTCACCGTCCTTGCGCAGCAGCCGCTCCGACTGCCGGATCCGTTCCTTGCCGCCGTCCAGCAGCGCCATCATCGCGGCGCGCAGGACCCCGACGGACTCGGGGTGGACGACGTCGTAGAGCACCGAGCCGGCCAGCTCGCCCACCGGGTGCCCGAGCATCTCGGCCAGTGCGGCGTTGGCCCGCACGATCCGGCCGTCGAGCGCGACGACGGCGATGCCGCTCGCCGACGACGTCACCACCTCTTCGAAGCGGGCTTCGCTCTGCCGGAGGTTCCACTGCGCGTCCCGCACCGCCTTGAGCAGCGACAGGTGCATGATCTCCTGCTGGTCGAGGACACTGCGTTCGTGCGCGAGCAGGAAGCCGCACGACAGCGCGCCCAGCGCCGCCACGACCCGGTCGGGCGCGGCTTTCACCGCCTGGAACTCGGGCAGCGCGGGCAGGCCTTTGCCGAGGACTTCGAGCGTGCACCGCAGCCCGGGCTCGCCGACGTAGCCGAGCGCGACCAGCCGCGCGCCGATCCGCTCGGCCGGGGCCAGGTCCGGCGGCGCGTGGTGCAAGGAACAGCAGAGCGTGTCCAGCAGCTCGCCGAGCTCCGCGTCGAGTTCCTCCCGGCTCAGCGACACCACGGTCACGCCGCTGAGCAGGTACGCCCACTTCCGGGCGAGCCGGGTCCGCCCGTGGCCCGCGTCGGGTGCCGGCTGGTCCGGCTGGGGTTCGGTCATCGGCATGGGGGAGGTCCGCATCAGCTCTCGCGGCCGGTTCCGGCGTTCGTCGCATCGCGGGCGGCCGTTCCGGCTTCGACGATATCGATTCCGGCGAAAACCGGGAAAACCCCGGTGCGCGTTCGCGAGACTCCCCGAGCGGGACCGCACACGACGGCCGGCACGAAGATATCGACACCCGGTGGAGCCCATTCCGGTGATCGCGTCACGAACAACACCTTCTCAGTTCAGTCGGACCGGAAAGAGCTTAGCGATTCGCCGCTGTCCGGCTACTGGGCCATCCGCGTGAGGCCGTACCACCCGATCGGGCACTGTCCCGTTCGACCGGACGCGCCTACCGTGAGCCGTCTCCTTGGGAAATCCACACAATGGCGCAACGAGGAGTATGCATGAGCGTCCCGGTCGCCCCGGGCCGGTGGCCTTTTCTCGGGCACACTCCGGCACTCATCCGGCAACGCTTCGCATTCACCGATACCTTGCCGAGGCACGGCGAGATCGTGCGGCTCTATCTCGGCCCGGAACCCGTCTACTTCGTCACGAGCCCGCGGTTGGCCCACGAAGTGCTGGTCAACGACGGTCCGAAGTTCCGCAAAGGCGCCATGTTCGACAAGTTCCGGCCGTTCGTCGGAAATGGCTTGGTGCTTTCGAACGGCGACTTCCACCTGCGGCAGCGCCGGCTGATGCAACCGGCGTTCCACCGCGACCGCCTGGCCGCGTACGCGGAGATCATGCGGCGCGCGGCGGCGGAGACGAGCGGTTCGTGGCGAGCGGGCGAAGTGCGCGAGATCGACGACGACATGCAGAGCCTCGCGGTGACGATCGTCGGCGAAGCGCTGTTTTCCACCGAGCTGGGAAAAGCGGCGATCGCCGAAGCCCGCCGCTCGATTTACGTGATCATCCAGCAGGGAATGATTCGCGCGTTGTCGCCGAAGTTCGTCGAAAAGCTCCCGGTGCCCGGGAACCGCCGGTTCGACGAGGCGATCGCCCGGATGCAGGGAATCGTCATCGAGGTGATCCGCGACTGGCGGCGCGAAGGCACCGACCGCGGCGACCTGCTTTCGACGTTGCTGCTGGCCGGCATGACCGACGAGCAGGCGCGCGACGAAGTGCTCACGCTGCTGACGGCGGGCATCGAGACGACGGCACTGGCGCTGGCCTGGACGTTCCACGAGCTCGGCCGCAACCCGGACATCGAGGCGCGGGTGCACGCCGAACTCGACGACGTGCTGGCCGGCCGCCCGGTCACCGTCGAAGACCTCCCCCGGCTGACCTACGTCCGGCAGGTGGTCGACGAGGTCCTGCGCCGGTACCCGCTCTGGATGCTGATGCGCCGCACCCTCACCGAAGTCGACCTCGGCGGCGTCCGCCTGCCGGAGGGCACCGAGGTGATCGTCAGCCCCCACACGCTCCACCACGACCCGGCGTCCTTCACCGACCCCGGCCGATTCGACCCGGACCGCTGGTCACCGGAACGGGCGCCCGGGATCCCGAAGGGCGCGTTCGTCCCGTTCGGCGCGGGCACCCGCCAGTGCATCGGCAACCGCTTCGCCCAGAACGAGATCGTGATCACCCTGGCCACGGTGGCCGCCCGCTGGCGGCTGATCCCGGTTCCGGGCAAGCAGGTCCGGGTGAAGTTCACCTCGGCCGCGTACCCCGACAGCCTGCCGATGACCGTGGTGCCCCGCTAGGCCCGCGCCTCCAGCACCGCGAGGTCCCGCACGGCGTAGCGGTGGTGTTCGGCTTCTTCCTTCAGCACGACCTTGAGGCACCGGCGCACGACGTACTCCTGTTCTGGATACGGGTCGGCCGGCTTGCGCCCGCACACCCGGTCGAGCTCGGCCGCGGTGAGCCCGTCGACGACCCGGCGCATCGCGGCCATGCGGGCGAGCCGGGGCGCGAGCACCTCGTCGAGCGTCGGGGTGGCTTCGAGGGTGAGGCCGAGCTTCGCCGCCTCCTCGGGCGCCGTCCCGCCGGCGGGGAGGCCCAGCGGGTGGTACGGCGCTTCCTCCTCGAGCACGGCGTTGCCGAGCCAGGCATCGCCGGCGAACAGCAGGTGCCGCTGGGTCTCGACGAACGACCACTCGCCGTCGACCTGCTCGTGCATTGCGGCCTCGGGCAGCAGCCTCGCCCGCTCGAGCGTCGCGTCCCACAGCTCCTCGACGGCGTCCCAAGCGGCCCGGTACTCCTGGGCTGAGGCGGCAGCCCGTGCCAGCACCCGCGCGGGATGCCGCCGGTCGAGCTCGGCCTCGACGTAAGCGGTCACGTCGACGTCGTTGACGACGACCCGCGCGAAGTCACCACCGAGGTGGACGTCACCGCCGTAGCAGTCGACGATCTTCAGGCCGCTCACCTCGCAGTCGCGGATCTCGAGGCCGGCGAGGTCGCACAGGTGGATGCGGGCACCGCGAAACTGGTCGCTCTGGGTGTGTTCGGAAACCATCGGAGCAGTCTCCTGCATCGACGGCCATCCTCACCAGCCGCCGCGTATCGGCTGACGCCGGCGCGAATGTCCACAAAGGACTTGGTCGACCCTTCCGGCGTACGGACAACCCGAGGGTCAGCCGAGCCGCCGCCGGAGTGTGGCGAGCGCGGCGTCGAGCTCGGGCGTGGACTCCTCGACCACGAAGTCCGCGTCCAGCATCAGCAGGTTGAGCGCGAGCGCGCGCGGTGACTCCCCGGTCGCGTGCACGCGACAGCGCTCGGCGTCCACCAGTTCGACGGGCACGCTCGACGGCAGCCTGGCCGTGATCTCCGCAGCCGGTGCGTCGACCAGGACGACGGCGCGGTGGCGGGCGAAAACGGAGTCGATGCCGCGCACCACGTCGGCCGCGGACGGCGCTTCGCGCGGGACGAACCTCGCCCCCTCCGGGCGCTTCACGGCCATCCGGTCCAGGCGGAACTGCCGCCAGCCATCGCGGGCCGGGTCGAAGGCAACGAGGTACCACCGCCGCCCCACCTGGACGACGCGGTGCGGTTCCACCTCTCGAAGAGCCCCCTGGTGGGCGAACCGGACCCGGCGGTGGTCGCGGCAGGCACCGGCGAGGAAGACCAGCAGCTCGGGGTCGACGCCGCCGGGCGCTCGTGCGGCCTCCGTGTACTGACGCAGGGCCGAGACCCGTCCCCGCAGCCGCCGCGGCAGCACCTGTTCGAGCTTCACCAGTGCGGTGCCCGCGGCTTCGCCCAGTTCGGCGCTGCCGGTGGCCGTCCGCAAGGCGATCAGAGCGGCCACGGCCTCGTCGTCGTCGAGCTGCAACGGCGGCATGGACGTCCCGGCACGCAGCCGGTAGCCACCGGCGACCCCGGGGATCGCCTCGACGGGATAGCCGAGGTCGCGCAGCTTCCGGATGTCGTAGCGCACGGTCCGGGGGCTGACCTCGAGCCGCTCGGCCAGTTCCGCGCCGGTCCACGACGGGCGGGTCTGCAGCAGGGTCAGCAACGCCAGCAGGCGGGACGTCGGATTCGGCATGGCTCCACAGTGCCCCGGATTGAGGCAAGGATCTTGCCGCAATAGCCCGCACCATGGGTTTCATGACCACGAACCCCAAGACCGTTCTCCTCACCGGCGCCACCGGTACCGTCGGCCGCCACCTGGTCGGTGAACTGCTCGCCGGCGGGCACCGGGTGCGGGCGCTGACCCGCTCGCCCGAAGCGGCCGGCCTGCCCGCGGAGGTGGAGCTGGTCGCCGGCGACCTGGCCGCGGTGCCGCCGGAGAGCCTGTTCGACGGCGTCGACAGCGCCTTCGTCTTCCCGGTCGCGGAGGTGGCCGGCTTCGTCAAGGCGGCCGCGGCCGCGGGAGTGGCGCACCTGGTGCTGCTCTCCTCGCTCGCCGCCGCCCTCGAACACGAGCGGGACCGCGGGTCGGCCAGCCAGGTGCACCACGCCGCGATCGAGGACGCCGTCCGTGCCGGCGGAACGAGCTGGACGATCCTGCGGCCCGGGACCTTCGCCGGCAACCTGCTGTCCTGGGCCCGGCCGATCCGGTTCACCGGCGGCGTCCGCGGACCGTACCCGACGTCCGCGCAGGCCCCGATCCACGAGGCCGACATCGCCGCCGTCGCCGCGGTGGCGCTCACCGAGCCCGGCCACGCGGGCCAGCACTACGCCATGACCGGCCCGCAGGTCCTGACCCGGGTCGAGCAGCTCGCCGCGATCGGCGCGGCCATCGGCCGGGAGCTGCACTTCACCGAGACCACCCCGGACGAGTTCCGCACCGAAATGCGCTCCTACGGCGTCGGCGACGACATCGTCAAGATGCTCCTCGACCACTGGTCGGACACGGTCGAGACGCCCGACGTGGTGCGGCCGGCCGTGCGGGAGCTGACCGGCCGGCCCGCACGCACGCTCGCGGAATGGGCGCGTGACCACGCGGCGGACTTCGCGTGATCACCGCGTCCGCGGATCCTGCGACGGATCGGCGTACATCGGCGGGCACCCGTGTTCGGCGGCTTCGGGCCGCAGCTCGTAGTGCCACGGTTCGTTGCGGTAGATCTGGCACAGCCCGTACCGGGCGCCGTGCTCGGCCAGCCACTTCCGGGCCGCGGGCGGGCCGACGTCGACCGCCTGTCCCCGGACGTGCGCGGACTTGTCGGCGGTGGTCACCCAGCGGGCCGCTTCGGCTTCCGAGCCGTGCTTCGCGATCTCCTGTCGGCGGAGCTGTTCCTGGTATGCCCAGGAGCGCCAGCCGCCGTTGACGACGAAGGCCACCCCGTCGGCAGCGGCGTCCGCCGCGGCCCGGCGCAGGGCGTCGAGCAGGGCCGGATCGAGGTTGGCCACGGCCGGGGACTCGTCGTCGAAGACCGGCAGGCCGTCCGGGACGGCGCCGTGTCCGCGGCCGAGGGACGTGCGTTGGCTGGAGGTCATGGCGGCCAGTCAAGGCGGCGCGGTGTTGCCGGCACGTACGTGCTTTCCGATATGCGGCCGATATGCACCCGCTCGTAGCATCGGCGGAGTGCGTGTCTTGATCGTCGAGGACGAGCCCTACCTGGCCGACGCCATCCGTGACGGCCTCCGGCTGGAGGCCATCGCGGCGGACACCGCAGGCGACGGCGACACCGCGCTGGAGCTGCTGAGCGTCAACACCTACGACATCGCCGTCCTGGACCGCGACATCCCCGGCCCGTCCGGCGACGAGATCGCCCGGCACATCGTCGCCTCCGGGAGCGGCCTGCCGATCCTGATGCTCACCGCCGCCGACCGGCTCGACGACAAGGCCACCGGCTTCGGCCTCGGTGCCGACGACTACCTCACGAAGCCGTTCGAACTCCGGGAACTCGTGCTCCGGCTCCGCGCCCTCGACCGGCGGCGGGCGCACAACCGGCCGCCGGTGCACGAAATCGCCGGGCTGCGGCTGGACCCGTTCCGCCGCGAGGTCTACCGCGACGGCAAGTACGTGGCCCTGACGCGCAAGCAGTTCGCGGTGCTCGAAGTGCTCGTCGCGGCCGGCGGCGGGGTGATCAGCGCCGAGGAACTGCTGGAGCGGGCCTGGGACGAGAACGCGGACCCGTTCACCAACGCCGTGCGCATCACGGTTTCCGTGCTGCGCAAGCGGCTCGGCGAGCCCGGGATCATCGCGACCGTGCCCGGTGTCGGCTACCGCATCGACACCGGGGACGAGGACCGTGGCTAGGGAGCCGGGACTGAGCGCCCGGCTCAAGCTCACCCTCAGCTACGCCGGGTTCGTCATGCTCGCGGGCGTCCTCCTGATGGGCGCGGTGCTGGCCTTCTACCTGTACTTCCTGCCCAACGGCTGGATCATCACCGAGGGCAACTTCTGGATCAACCGCTCGCGCCTGGTTCGCGCGTTCGTGCCGTTCATGGCGGTCGTGATCGTCTTCCTGCTGGTGTTCGGGCTGCTGGGCGGGTGGCTCCTCGCCGGCCGGATGCTCGCCCCGCTGACGCGCATCACCGACGCCACCCGCATCGCGGCGGACGGCTCGCTCTCCCACCGCATCCGGCTGCCCGGCCGGGCCGACGAGTTCCGCGAGCTCGCCGACGCCTTCGACACCATGCTCGCCCGGCTCGAGACGCACGTCGCCGAGCAGCGCCGGTTCGCCGCCAACGCGTCCCACGAACTGCGCACGCCGCTGGCGATCACGCAGAGCCTGCTCGACGTCGCCCGCAACGATCCCGAGCGCGGCACCGACGAACTCGACGAACGCCTCCGCGTGGTCAACGCGCGGGCGATCGAACTCACCGAAGCCCTGCTGCTGCTCAGCCGCGCCGAGCAGCGGGCCTTCAGCCGCGACCGCGTCGACCTGTCCCTGGTGGCGGAGGAAGCCGCCGAAACGCTGCTGCCCCTCGCCGAGAAGCGGGGCGTCGCCGTCGAGACGTCCGGCGACGCCGCGCACGCCCTCGGCTCCCCGGCGCTCCTGCTGCAGCTGACGACGAACCTGGTGCACAACGCGATCGTCCACAACCTGCCCGAGCGGGGCGCGGTGCGGGCCACGACCGGCGTCGAGCCGGGGGCGGTGGTGCTCACCGTCGAAAACACCGGTGAACACCTCGCGCCGTCCTTGGTCGCCACCCTCGCCGAGCCGTTCCAGCGCGGCACCGAGCGCATCCGCACCGACCAGGCGGGGGTCGGTCTCGGCCTGGCCATCGTCAAGAGCATCACCCAGGCCCACGACGGAACGCTCACCCTCACGCCCCGGCCGGAGGGCGGCCTCCGCGTCACCGTCCGGCTGCCCGGCTACCCGACGGGGAAGTCGAAGTACGTGTCCGGGTAGGGCTCGTCCTTCAGGCCGTAGTGCCACCATTCGCGCTCGTAGGCGGCGAACCCGCAGTCCTCCATGATGGACCGCAGGTAGCGGCGGTTCCCCGCTTCCAGGCGGGAGATCCCGCGGGCGTCGTGGTGCGAGATCGGGTCCATCAAGTCGTGGCCGCCGCCCATCGAAGCGAGCTCGCCGGTGACCAGGTGGTAGAGCGTCAGGTCGACGGTGCTGCCCCGGGTGTGGCCGGACTTGGCCGCCACGTACCCCTTGGCGAACATCGCGGCCCGGTCCATGTTCGGGTAGTGCCACAGCTTCGTCCGGCCGTCCTCCGGCTGGTCCACCCAGCGCAGGAAGCAGTCCACGGCGCGTTGCGGGCGGTAGCCGTCCCAGAGCAGCAGGCCGAAGCCGAGGGACGCGGCCTTCTCCTGCGCTTCCGCCAACGCGGCGCACAACGTCTTCGTGCCGGCGATCCGGTTGGCGAGGTAGCCGTCCACCGGTTTGCCGGTGAAGTTGTCCCAGGTGGCGTACTTGGCGTCCCAGCGGATGCCGGGCACCAGCTCGTCCACGAAGGCGAAGTCCTCGTTCACCGGACCGTCCCGGCCACGATCCGGTCGAGCACTTCCGAAAGCGGCAGGCCGGCGGCCGCCATCATCCTCGGGTAGCGGCTGTACGACGTCAGACCGGGCAGGGTGTTGACCTCGTTGAGGACCACGGTGCCGTCGGCGGTGAGGAACATGTCCACCCGGGCCAGTCCCCCGCACCCCAGCGCGCGGTAGATGGCCTTGGCCGTCTCCTGGACGCGGGCGCGGGTTCCGGCCGGGATGTCGGCGGGCACGACGGGCGTCGAGTTCTCGGAGCCGCTCTCGGGTGCGTCCTCCTGGTGGATCCGGAAGAAGCCGTGGGACAGGGCGATCCGGTCCACCTCGCCGGCGAAGAGCTCGGAACCGCGGCCCAGGATCGCGCACCCGACCTCGCTGCCGGCGACGGCCTCCTCGATCAGCACCTTCGAGTCGTACTGCGCAGCGGCCTCGATCGCGGCCGCCAGTTCGTCTTCGCTCGTCACCTTGCTCACGCCGAACGACGAACCCGAACGGGCCGGCTTCACGAAAACGGGGTAGGTGAGCCCGTCGACGCTCTCGCCCGGCAGGACGGTCCGGAAGTTCGGCGTGGCGATACCGGCGCTCGCGGCGACGACGTAGGCCAGGGACTTGTCCATGCACAGCGCCGAACTCTGGACGTCGCAACCGGCGTAGGGAATACCGGCGAGCTCCAGCAGGCCCTGGATCGCGCCGTCCTCGCCGAGCTTGCCGTGCAGCACGGGCAGGACGACGTCCAGGCCGATCGTCTCGTACTTCCCGTCGTCGAGGACCAGCAGACCGGGAACGCCCCGGTCCGGCGACAGAAGGACCGGCCGCCCCGTTTCCCAGCCTTCTTCCGGGCCGTCGCAGAGCTTCCAGGCCCCGTCCTTGGTGATCCCGACCCAGAACGGTTCGTACTTCCCGGCATCGAGGTGCCGCGCGACCTCCCGCGCGGACTTCACGGAAACGGGGTGTTCTTCGGAACAGCCCCCGAAGACGATCCCGACCCTGAGCCTAGCCATGCCGTTCCCCTCTTTCGAATTCCAGGCAGTTGACGATGGAGTTTTCGACGATGTCGCTGAGCGCGTGCTCGGTGAAGTAGGCGGTGTGCGGGCTGACGAGCACGTTCGGCAGTTTCTGCAGCCGCACCAGCAGGTCGCTTCCGACGGGCCGGTTCCGGCAGTCGGCGTAGAAGATGCCGGTTTCCCCTTCGAGGACGTCCAGCGCGGCGCCGCCCAGCCTGCCGCTTTCCAGGGCTTCGACGAGCGCTTCGGTGTCGAGAAGGGCGCCCCGCCCGGTGTTGACGACGTACGAGCCGGCCTTCATCAGCTCGAGCCGCCGCCGGTCCAGGAGGTGGTGCGTCTGGGCGTTGAGCGGCGTGTGCAGCGTGACGATGTCGCTCTGCCGCAGCAGTTCTTCGAGCGGGACGTAGTCGACGTCGTCCCGAGGACGGCTGTCGTGCGCGATCACGCGAGAGCCGAAACCCCGCAACCGTGCGACGACCGCGGCCCCGATCCGTCCCGTTCCGACCACCCCGACGGTGAGATCGCGCAGTTCTTTCCCGCGCACGTCGTGCAGCCGGTAGTCGTGCTCGTCCGCGCGGCGGAGGACGGACTTGGCGTCTCGCAGGAGCATGAGCATCGACATCAGCGTGAAGTCGGCAACGCTGTCCGGCGAATAGGAAACGTTGCCGACGGAAATGCCGACACTCCGCGCGTACCCGACGTCGATGTGGTCGTACCCGACACTCCGCGTGGAGACGTACGCGACACCGACCTGGCTGAGCGCAAGGAGAGTCGCGTTCGCCACGGGCGTCTTGTGCCCCACGCTGACGCACCGGTTCCCGGTGGCGAGGCCGGCGTTGGCCTCGCACACCGGGGTGTCCGTGATGATCGGCGTCACGCCGAAGCGGGGCGCCAGCTCGTGGAACAGCGCAGCCTCGTCGGGTGCGCACCCGTAGACCGCCATCCCGAGTGCCGGTTCGCTCATGCCGCCCAGTCAAGGGAACGCAGCGTTGCCGGCACGTATGCGGTTTTGAATACTCCGGCGATAAGTTACCGACCAGTAGAACCAAGTCCCGGCCGTGAGGGGCCGTCCACTCTCACAAGAGGGACACGGCCTTGGCCAGACCGGGGTCGCGGCCCGCGGAAAGATCGGCCGCGGTGACCGGTGCGTAGTGGTCAGGCGCCACGCCGATGGTGTCCACGATCTGCTTGTTCGCGCCGAGCTGGTGGTATTTCGGCAACAGCAGGCTGGTTCCGTTGTCCAGCTGGTAGGCCCACGCCGGACCGGACACCGCGCCGGCGGTGCGGGTACCGACGAGCGTGCCGAGCTTCAGGTCCTTCACCGCGCTGCTGAACACCTCGCACGCCGAGGCGCAGCGGCGGTCGGTGAGCACGACGAGCGGCACGTTCAGCAGTTCCGCCGAGTCGTCGGTGCGGTTGGGGGTGCACCTGCCCCGCACGTCACACCAGTAGCCGATGGTCTTGCCGTGAGCGAGTGCGCCGAGCAGCGTGGCGGCCGCCTCCACGGTGCCACCCCCGTTGCCCCGCAGGTCCAGGGTCACGCCGCGCAACTCGGTCTGCGCCCGCAGGCTCGCGATGGCCGTCAGCACCTGGCCGGCCAGGTCCGGCGCCATGCTCGGCAGGGTCACGTACGCGATGTTCCCCTCCACCAGCCTGGACTCGACCCGGCGGGGCGGCGGCTGGTGGGCGGCCGCGGTCACCGTGGCCGTGAACGTCTCACCGGTGGCCGGACGGTGTGCGGTGAGCTTCACGACCGCACCCGGCTGGACCTCGAGGAGCGAGGACAGCACGCCCTCGTTCAGGATCCCGCCCACGAGAAGCGGCGCGCCGTCGACGGCCAGGATCTCGTCCCCCAGCTTGATCCCGGCGGCCTCGGCCGGACCTCCGGCAGCGATCCCGTTGACGTACTTCGGGCCCGTGGCCGCCGGGTCGGCGTCGCCGGACGCGGTGATCCCGGAAAGAGTCAGCCCCACCAGGTTCTGGCCGGCCCCGCTCAACCACCGGGCGTGGTTGTCGTTCAGCCCGTCCACCATGGCCTGGATGGCCGCGGCGCCGACGGCCGCGCGTGCCGCGTCGTCCGGCAGCGCGTTCACGATCCGCCGGTACACCTTGCCGAACGCCGCCCAGTTGGCGTCCTTGCGCCCGGTGAGCGCCGGCAGCGTGGCACCGGGCTGGTCGAGCCCCCGGCGCTGCATTTCCCTGGTGACCGCGGCGAACGCCGGTACCAGCAGGGTGCGGCTGTCCAGTACCGGCCCGCCGTAGTGGTTGTCGAAGATGCAGTAGTACGCCTGCCCGACCGTGCTGACCGTGGCCGGAGCCGGTGGCTGCGGCGGTTGTCCCTGTGCGGGCGGAGCGCAGGCCGGAGGCCGTTCGGTTTCCGTGCCGGCCGTGCCCACCTCCGCGCCCGCGAGCGTGGCCGCGACGGCCAGTGCCACCGCGAGTGAGCGCCATTTGTGTTTCACGAGAACTCCTTCAGCGTCGGGGAAACGTGGAGCCCGTTCTACGCAGGCGGGGGTTTCGTGAAGGTTTCGGACGAGACCGCGCCGAAACCGGCTGATCGGGATACTGATCGGCGTGCGGGTTCTTGTGGTGGAAGACGACGAGGAGATGGCGCTCACGGTGGCAGCCGGGCTGCGCCGGGCGGGGATGGCCGTCGACGTGGCCCTTGACGGCGAAGATGGGCTGGACCGGGCGCTGGGCAACGACTACGACGTGATCGTGCTGGACCGGGACCTGCCCACCCTGCACGGCGACGACGTCTGCGCGGAGCTGATCGCGGCCGGATGCCGGTGTCGCATCCTGATGCTGACCGCGGCGGCCACCACCGAGGACCTGGTCGACGGGCTCGGGCTCGGCGCCGACGACTACCTGCCCAAGCCGTTCGACTTCCGCGCGCTGGTGGCGCGGATCGGGGCGCTGGCGCGGCGGGCGCACCCGGCCGTGCCGCCGGTCCTGCGGCACGGCGACCTGGTCGTCGACACCGCACGACGCCGCGCCACGCGCGGAAACCAGCCGCTCGACCTGGCGCCCAAGGAGTTCGGTGTGCTGGAACTGCTGCTGGCGGCCGAGGGCCGCGCGGTGTCCGCGGAGGAGCTGCTGGAACGGGTGTGGGACGAGGCGACCGACCCGTTCACCAACGCCGTGAAGATCACGGTCAGCCGGCTGCGGGCGAAGCTCGGCGAACCGGCGGTCATCGAGACGGTCGCCAAGAGCGGGTACCGGATCTGATGCGCTGGACCGTGCGGCTGCAGCTGACCCTGCTGTATGGCGGCCTGTTCCTGGTGTGCGGCGCCGGCCTCCTGACGGTCACCTACTTCCTGCTGCGGCACGCGGTGGAGCCGAGCGACGTGTGGTTCCTCCAGCTGCTGCCCGGCAGTCCCCCGACGCCGGGTCCGCTGCCCCCGCCGGCCACCTTCGAAGCCGGCCGCGCCGCCGAGCAGGCGGGGCGGGCGCTCGCGGCACAGCGGGAGGAGGTGCTGCGCCAGCTGGTCGTCCAGTCCGCGATCGCGCTCGCCATCACGGTGGTGCTCGCGCTCGTGCTGGGCTGGACGGTGGCCGGCCGCATCCTGCACCGGCTGCAGACGATCACGACCGCGGCGCGGGACATTTCGGCCACCAACCTGCACCGGCGCCTCGCCCTCGCCGGCCCCGCCGACGAGCTCAAGGAGCTGGGCGACACCTGCGACGAGCTGCTGGGCCGGCTGGAGGCGTCGTTCCAGGCGCAACGCCAGTTCGTGGCCAACGTGTCGCACGAGCTCCGCACGCCGCTGGCCCGTCAGCGCGCGATCGGCCAGGTCGCGCTCGACGACCCCGACGCCACGGTGGTGTCGCTGCGTGAGGCGCACGAACGCGTGCTCGCGGCCGGGGTCGAGCAGGAACGGCTGATGGAGGCCATGGTCACGCTGGCCCGCGGACACGTCGGCATCGACGTCCGGCACCCGTTCGACCTCGGCGAAGTGACCCGCGACGTCGTACACGCCCACCAGGCCGACCAGGTGACGGTCCACGCCGAGATCGAGCCGTGCCCGGTGTCCGGCCACCGCGCGCTCGCGGAGCGCCTGGTGGCCAACCTGGTGGACAACGCGATCCGGTACAACGACGCGGGAGGCGAGGTGGTGGTGTCGTGCCGCGACCGGGTGCTCACCGTCACCAACACCGGACCGGTCGTGCCTGCCGACGCCATCGAGCGGCTTTTCCAGCCGTTCCAACGTCTCGGGCCGGCCCGCACCGGCAAGGGTCTCGGACTCGGCCTGTCCATCGTCCGGGCGGTCGCCACCGCCCACGGCGCAACCGTCGAAGCCGCCGCGCGCCCGGACGGCGGACTGGCCATCACCGTCACGTTTCCCCCCCCCCGACGGGCAGCGATGACCACTTTGTCGCCACGCCGCAAGGCTCGATGCCGAAAGCCGGCTTGCTGACCCTGCCGAGCTCCACGCCATCCAAGATCAGCAGGCCGGAGCAAACGGCGCGGAGGTCACAAGCAAAAAGACCACCCACAATGTGGATGGTCTTTTTATGCCTCGGGCTTCGCGGCCTTCATGTAGCCACTTTTCCCAGTGAAAATCCCAAAAGTGGAGCTGAGGGGAATCGAACCCCTGACCTTCTCGATGCGAACGAGACGCGCTACCAACTGCGCTACAGCCCCTTGGTTGTGCTCGTAGAGCTTAGCAGTGCCCTACGAGCACCCCACGCAGGGGGGTCACTCCCCGACCGCGCGCCGGTACGGGCCGGTCCCGGGCTCGTCGAGCTCCTCGAACGCCGGGTCTTCGTCGTCGAGGTCGACGACGACCGCGCTGCGGCGGACGCGGGAGGTCGGGGACGGACGGCGCTCGACCACCTCGCGGCGGACCGGCTCGACGACGTCGACGTCTTCCGCGTGCTCCTCTTCGTCAACCGAGCCCGCCGGGGCCGCCGAGGCCGAAGGAGCCGCCAGGGCTGCCGAGGTGGCCGAGCGCCGAGGCGCACGGGTGCTGTTGAAGCGGGCGAGCCGGCGCTGCCGGATCTCCTCCTCGATGCGCACCTGGCGGCGCAGGTACACGAGGTACCCGACGAGCACGACGTCGATCGCGCCGTGGCCCCACCAGGCCAGCGGGACGACGAAGCCGGCGACCACCCCGGTGACCACCGCGATCACGAGCAGAATGACGACGACGCGCTGCCGGAAGCCGTACTTCGCGCGGGCCGCGATCTCGGCGGCCTCGGGGTCGAAGCCGCCGCGGCCGGGCCGGTAGCCGGGCCGGTCGCGTTCCGCCCGCGAGCCGCGGGCCGGCTGCGGGAGCGGCTCGGGCTCGGGTTCCGGCTCGTCCAGGTCGTCGTCGAGCTCGAGCTCGGCCTCCAGCTCAGCGAGATCGTCCTCCACCGATGGCCGGGACTTCCCGGGATCGTCGGACATGGCGAATTCCTCCCGGTCTTCGTTGCGTCCACTGCGCACGACCCTGGCCGCGAGCGCCGAGTCGGCCGTCCTCGCGACCTGCTGCCGTCGTCGCGCGACCATGGGCACGAGTACGACGAGCCATGCCGCGGCGAGCGCGACGATGATCACGGAGCTGGGCATCTCCCGTCACCTCCCCCGATCCTTCCACCACGAATCACGTTAGTCACAGGAGTAACAGATCGGGCGCAGACTCGCCGGGTTCGATCACGGAAAAGCCTCACCGGATTAGGTGAAACTCACAGCATGTGGTAACGCGGCTACCGACCCGGGTGGGTAATCACGTTCAGGCGTAGTCGGCGCGGCCCGCCGCGACCAGCCGCGACACCAGCCCGGCCCCGGTCTCTTCACGGGTCAGCGCGTAGCAGTAGTGGTCGCGCCAGCCGCCGGCGACGTCGAGGTAGCGCTCGAACAGCCCCTCGCGCCGGTAGCCCGCTTTGGTGAGAACCCGCAGGCTGGCGGCGTTTTCCGGGCGCACGGTGGCCTCCAGCCGGTGCAGCCCGGCGGAGCCGAACGCATGGTCGGTCACGAGCGCGACGGCGGCCGTCGCCACCCCGCCGCGGACCACCTCGGAGGACACCCAGTAGCCGATCCAGGCCGACCGCAGCGACGCCCGGATGACGTTACCCACAGTGATCTGCCCCGCAAGGCGACCGTCCAGGGTGATGGTGAACGGGAGGCACTGCCCACGGCGAGCGAGCGAACGCAGGGCCGCCCACTGCGACGGCCACGACCAGAAGGCGTTGCGTTCCGGCCACGGGCCGACCCCGGTGGGCTCCCACGTTTCCAGGTGCGCGCGGTCCCGGAGCCGGATCCGGCTCCACTCGCCGGCGTCGCGCAGCCGGACCGGGCGGATCGCGACCTCGCCCGCGGGCACCCGCAGCGGCCCGAGCCGCGCCGGCCAGCCCGGGTGCCGGCTTTCGACCGGATAGGACACGCCCGACACGGAGTTCATCAGGCCCGTTGCGCCAGGAAGGTGACTTGGACCTGTTCGCCCGCGGGGACGTCGGTCGCCTCTTCCGGCACGTTGATCAGGCAGTTCGCTTCGGCCAGCGACGCGAGCAGGTGTGCCCCCGACTGGCCGAGCGGCTGGACCAGGTACTCGCCGTTGGCCTCGTCTCGCAGCAGCTGACCGCGGAGGAAACCGCGCCTGCCCTCAGTCGAAGTGATCGACGACAGCAGCCGCGCGCCGACGATCCGCCGGTGCGGGTTCCGCGTCCCGCGCGCCGCCCGGATCAGCGGCCGCACCAGCACCTCGAACACCACCAGCGCGCTCATCGGGTTGCCCGGGATGAGGAACGTCGGCACCGAGTCCGGCCCGAGCCTGCCGAACCCCTGCACCGAGCCCGGGTGCATCGCCACCCGCGTCATGTCGATCCGGCCGAGGTCGGACAGCGCGGCGTGCACCTCGTCGCCGGTGGCGCCCCCGGCGCCGCCCGCGACCACCACGATCTCCGACATCAGCAGCCGGCCTTCGACGACCTCGCGCAGCCGCTTCGGCTCGCTGGGCACGATGCCGACGCGGCTGACCTCGGCACCCGCGTCCCGCGCGGCCGCGGCCAGCGCGTAGGAGTTGACGTCGTAGACCTGCCCGACCGACGGTGTCCGGTCGATGTCGACCAGCTCGTCGCCGACGGACACGATCGACACCCGCGGCCGCGGGTAGACGAGGACCTTCGCCCGCCCGACCGCGGCCAGCAAGCCCACCTGGGCCGAGCCGATCGTGTCGCCGCGGCGCACCGCGACGTCGCCGATCTGGACGTCCTCGCCCGCCCGCCGCACGTACCCCGCCGACGGCACCGAGCGGTGCACCGTCACCTTGGCCTGGTGCCCGTCGGTGTAGGCGAGCGGCACGACGGCGTCGGCCAGCGTCGGCAGGGGCGCGCCCGTGTCGACCCGCACGGCCTGGCCGGGCTGGAGCCGCCGCGGCTGGCGCGAACCCGCCGCGATCTCCCCGACGACCGGCAGCTGCACCGGTTCCTGCCCGGCGTTGCGGACGTCGACGCTGCGCACCGCGTACCCGTCGATCGCGGCTTGGTCGAACCCGGGCAGCGCGTGCTCGGCGACCACCTCCTCGGCGCAGAGCAGGCCCTGGGCCTCGGAGATCGCCACCCGCACCGGCTGCGGCCGGACGGCCGCGTCCAGTGTCATCGCGATCTGCGCGTCGACCGAGCGGAACCCGGCCTCGTCCCCGGCCGCTTCGGGCCGCGCTGCGTCGAGGGATTCCGTCATGGGCGCTCTGTCCCGATCCGTTCCGTGAGCCACGCCCGTAAAGATGGACCGTACTCGGGCGTTTCAAGCGCGAAATCGACCGCGGCGCGCAGGAAACCACCCGGATTCCCCAGGTCGTGGCGCCCACCGCGGTGGACGACGACGTGCACCGGGTGTCCTTCGCTGATCAACAGCGCGACCGCGTCGGTCAGCTGCAGCTCGCCGCCACTGCCCGGGGTGATCCGCTTGAGCGCGTCGAAGATCGCCCGGTCGAGCAGGTAGCGCCCGGCGGCGGCGTAGGTCGACGGCGCGTCCTCCGGCTTCGGCTTCTCGACCATCCCGTGCACGCGCTTGACGTCGTCGTCGTCGGTGTCGGTGACGTCGAACACGCCGTACGGGGAGATCTCGGCCTTCGGGATGTCGAACGCGCAGAGCACGCTGCCGCCGTACTGGGCGCGGACCGCGCTCATCCGCTCGAGCACGCCGGTGGGCAGCACCAGGTCGTCCGGGAGCAGCACCGCGACGGCCTCGTCGTCCGGGCGCAGGTTCGGTTCGGCCTGCGCGACGGCGTGGCCGAGGCCGAGGGCCTGCTCCTGGATGGCGGTTTCGACGGCGAGGAGATCGGTGCCGCGGCGGACCTTCTCGAGCAGTGCGGTCTTGCCCTTGGCCTCGAGGTTCTGCTCGAGCTCAGGCTGCTTTTCGAAGTACCGGACCACGGCGTCCTTGCCCGGCGAGGTCACGATGACCAGGCGTTCCGCGCCGGCGGCGGCGGCCTCGGCCGCGACCAGCTCGATCCCCGGCGTGTCCACCACCGGCAGGAGCTCCTTGGGCACGGCCTTCGTCGCCGGGAGGAACCGTGTCCCCAGGCCGGCGGCAGGCACGATGGCGGTTCTGAACGTTTGGGTGGTTGCTGCGCCCGTCATGGGCGCAGAGCCTAACGTGAGGCCATGCACCCGCTGGGCAATGAGCACCTGAGCAAGGCGGAGTGGCGTGAGCGGGTGACGCGCGCGCGGGCGGAGCAGGCAGCCGAATCGCACGCGCGGGAGGCGTCGGCGCTGGTCAATGCGGTGTCGAAGGTCACAGCGAGCACCGTCTGCGCGTACCTGCCGTTCGGCACCGAACCGGGGACGACGGCGTTCGTCGACGCGCTGGTGGCCGGGGGCGCGCGGGTCCTGCTGCCCGTCATCCGGTCGCGGACGGAGCCGCTCGACTGGGCCGAGTACACGGGCGAGGCCGATCTGGTGCCCAGCCGGTTCCGGGGCATCCGCGAGCCAGGTGGGAAACGCCTGGGTAACGACGCCGTGGGGGCGGCGGAGCTGGTGCTGGTGCCCGCGCTGGCCGTCGACCGCCAGGGGGTCCGGCTCGGCCGCGGGGCGGGCCACTACGACCGCTCGCTGGGCTTCGCCGCGGACGGCGCCGCGCTGCTGGCCGTCGTCCGGGACGAGGAACTGGTCGAACGGCTGCCCGGAGAGCCGCACGACGTGCGGATGACCGGTGCCTTGACGCCGGGTCGAGGCGTGGTCGAGCTGCCGGTGTGAGCAACCAGGAATTGCCTTCCGGGAAGGTTTTCCCGCACAATCGGGTTAGCACTCAGGTCGGATGAGTGCCAGCAAAGGAGCCGTCAGTGCCTACGTACCAGTACGCCTGCAAAGAATGCGACCACCGGTTCGAAGCCGTGCAGTCGTTCTCGGACCCCAGCCTGACCGTCTGCCCGCAGTGCTCCGGGGCGCTGCGCAAGGTCTTCAGCTCGGTCGGCGTCGTCTTCAAGGGGAGCGGGTTCTACCGCACGGACTCGCGCGACTCGAGCAAGTCGAGCACCGCGGCCACCCCCGCGAAGACCGAGTCCAAGTCGGAGTCGAAGTCCGACACGAGCTCGGCCTCCTCCTCGTCATCCTCCTCTTCGACCACGACGAAGACGGCCGCCGCGGCGTCCTGACCCGCCGGTTGTCCACAAGACCCCGGTTGTCCACAGATGCCGGACGTGGCCCTTCCGGCGGCCCGTCCGGCTTCCCTAACGTCGATCTCGTGCGGCACACCGCCGCACCCGATCCGGCCGAGGGGGCCCCGTGGACGTCCTGCAGAAGCTTCACCCGCTTCACCTGATCCGGCTGCAGAGCCGGCGGACGCGGCTCATCCGCCGCTGGCTCGCCGTCGGCCTGCTCGTGCTCGGCGGGCTGCTGCTCGTCCACCCCGGTTCCGCGCGAGGCGCACCGACCGTCCTCGCGGCCCACGACCTCCCGCCCGGCGCCACCCTGCGCGCTGCCGATGTCCGGCTGGCCGAGCTCCCCGATGAGGCGCGTCCCACCGGCGTTCTGAGCACGCTCGACGCGGTCGAGGGACGCCTGCTGGCGGGCGCTGTCCGAGCCGGCGAGCCGCTGACCGACGTCCGGCTGGCCGGGGTCCCCGCGGCGACTGATCCCGGCACGGCGACGGTGCCGGTCCGGCTGGCCGACGTGGCGGTCGCCGAACTCCTCCGACCCGGCCAGATCGTCGACGTCGTCGCGGCGCCGGAGCCGGCCGCACCGGCGTCCGTGCTGGCCGGCGGGGCGAAGGTGGTGACGATCGGCCACGAGGGACCGGCCCCGCTCAAGGGACCGTTGGTACTGCTCCGGCTCCCGGAGGCGACCGCGACGAAGGTGGCGGCGATTTCACTGGAGCGACCGGTAACGGTTACTCTCCGCTAGCCCGCGCCCGCTGAGACGGGCGAGGCGTCCCCTTCCGGTTCGTGGCTCGTGAGGAGAGCAAGGTGTTCAAAGGCTTCAAGGACTTCCTGATGCGCGGCAACGTCGTCGACCTCGCCGTGGCGGTGGTCATCGGCTCGGCGTTCACGGCGATCGTCACGGCGTTCACCAACGGCCTGATCAAGCCCCTGATCAGCACGATCGGCGGCACGAACGCCGCGAACGGCCTCGGATACCAGATCTTCGACAGCAACAAGGCGACGTTCCTGGACTTCGGCAGCGTGATCAACGCGGCGATCAACTTCGTCCTGGTCGCGGCGGTGGTCTACTTCGTGATCGTGATGCCGGTCAAGAAGGTCCAGGAGCGCCGCAAGCGCGGCCAGGAGCCGGGCCCGTCGGAGCCGACGGACGTGGAGCTGCTGATCGAGATCCGCGACCTCCTCCGCGCCCAGCAGACGCACCAGCGCGGCACCGACCGCGACTGAGAGTCAGCGGTCGTGGTGCGGTGGCCGGTTCTCCCGGTACCAGTCATCCGGGAGACCGGTGCGCCGCTCGGGATCGCGCTCATCGGAGGTGGTCTCGGGCAGAACGTCCCCGAAGATCTCATCAACCCGGCGACGCTGCTCGCTGGTCTGGGGTTTCCGCTGCTCGCCCGACATAACCCCAGTGTCCCACGACGCGTTCTTTGACAACTCCAGAGCGAACCCAACGGCATCCCGCGCCCCGGCCGGCCGGGCCATCCGGAGGGGGCATCCGCCGGATCGGCCCCACCGCTGGTCCAGCCTCGGCTCGCCCCGCCGGCTTCCCCTTCCGGCTCAGCGTCAAGTGAGATAGGGACCGTGCCCGGCTCGCCTCCCGAGCGCACCACCAGTCCGGCGCAGCAGGCGCCATCCCCATCACGGACCGGCCTGGGCAGCCGCCTCTCCGCATGCCACCGCAGACACCTGCGGCGGCCCCGACCGGCCCGGCCGCGGCGTCGGCGAAGTCGGTTCCCACAGGCCTTAACGCAGCGGCCAGCCTCGCTGGCGAGGTCATCGAGTGCCCGAGCACAGCGCGGACTCGAGCGCTCCGGGCCCGGCCCACCGAAGATCAGACCTCTTCGAGACCCGAAAGCTCATCGATCACATGCGGAACGAGCGAGGTCAGCGTCGCCATCCCATCGCGCACCGCGGACCGCGACCCGGCGAGGTTGACCACGAGCGTGCTGCCCGAAACCCCGGCCAGCCCGCGCGAGATCCCGGCGTCGACCGCGCCGGCGGCCAGCCCGGACGCGCGGATGGCCTCGCTGATGCCCGGGATGGGCCGGTCGAGCACACCGGCGGTGGCGTCCGGGGTCCGGTCACGCGGCAGCACACCGGTGCCGCCGACGGTGATCACCAGGTCGGCGCCGCCGATCACGGCGGTGTTGAGCGCGTTGCGGATACCCGCGGTCTCGGCCTCGACGACCACGACACCGTCGACAATGAAGCCCGCTTCTTCGAGCAGCTCCGTGACCAGCGGGCCAGTGGTGTCCTCGTGCTCGCCGTGCGCCACGCGATCGTCCACGATGACCACGAGGGCCCGGCCCAGCCGTTGTGCACTCCGTTCCATGGCGCCCACCGTAGCCGGTTTCGACGGCCGGCCGCCGGGAGGTGCCTGGTGAGTTCTGACGATTCCGTGACGTGCCGCCGCGGGCACCAGCGGGCCCCGGCAAAGCCCCCTAGCGTGGCCGGTGTGCGCGTACTGGTCACCGGCGGAGCCGGGTTCATCGGGTCCCACATCGCCGACCTACTGGCCGACGGCGGTGACGAGGTCGTCGTGCTGGACAACCTCCTCCCCACCGCCCACGGCTCCCGCACCCCACCGCCGTACACCGGCAGGCACCGGTTCCTGCGCGGCGACGTCACGGACGCGGAAATCGTCGCGGAGCTGCTGGACGGCGTCGACGCGGTCTGCCACCAGGCGGCGGTGGTCGGCCACGGCATCGACCCCTCGGACGCACCGTCGTACGCCCTGCACAACGACTACGGCACGGCGGTGCTCCTGGCCGGGATGCACGCGGCGGGCGTGCGGAAGCTGGTCCTGGCCTCGTCGATGGTCGTCTACGGCGAAGGCCGCTACGCGTGCCCGGACCACGGCGTGGTGGCACCTTCGCCTCGCCGCCGGTCCGATGTGGACGCCGGCCGGTTCGAGCCGCGCTGCCCCTCATGCGAAGCGGAGCTGAGCTGGCAGCTGGTGCCCGAGGACGCGCCGCTGAACCCCCGCAGCACGTACGCGGCGACCAAGCTGGCCCAGGAGCACCTGGCCGGCGCCTGGGCCCGGCAGACGGGCGGCACGGTGTGGGCCATGCGCTACCACAACGTCTACGGCCCGCGAATGCCCCAGAACACGCCGTACGCCGGAGTCGCGTCACTCTTCCGGTCGGCCCTGGCCCGCGGCGAGGCCCCGCGGGTCCTGGAGGACGGCGGCCAGCAGCGCGACTTCGTCCATGTCCACGATGTCGCCAGGGCAAACGTCCTGGCCCTCCGGACACCCGGCCCGGCGGCGGATCTCACCCCGCTGAACATCTGCTCCGGCACGCCCCACACGGTGGGCGACCTGGCAACGGAGCTGGCCCGGGCCTGCGGCGGCCCGGCTCCGGAGGTGGTGGGCGGCGCCCGGCCGGCCGACGTCCGCCACGTCGTCGCGGACCCGGCCCGCGCCCACCGGCTGCTCGGCTTCACCGCGGAGGTCGGCTTCGCGGAGGGCATCGCCGATTTCGCGACGGCAGAACTGCGGGAGCCCGTCTCGACCTGACGGCCCAGCCCGCGGGCGCCCTCGCCAAAGCGAAATGCGCTCACCCCCGGCCGATGCGGCGGGCCGGCCGCGACCTAAGGCATCGCGAGCGGCAGGCGCACCTCGAACCGGCACCCCGGTCCGTGGTTGTGCACCCCGATCCGCCCGCGGTGGGCCTCGACCAGCCCCTTGGCGATGGCCAGGCCGAGCCCGCCCCCGCTGGTCGTCCCCCCGCGCTCCGGCGTCCGCGCCTGCGTCCCGCGGAAAGCGACGTCGAAGACCCGGTTGATCTCGTCGTCCGGGATGCCGCCGCAGGAGTCGTCGACGGCGAGGAGGGCCTCGTTGCCGTCGACGCCGATCTGCACCGCGACCGTCCCGTCCGGCGGGGTGTGCCGGATCGCGTTGGACACCAGGTTCCGCACGATCCGGGCCAGTTCCGGGTCACTGCCGGTCACCACCGGCCAGGTCGACGCGTTGGCCAGCACCCGGACCCGCTTCCGCTGGGCCACCGGCGCCTGGGCGGCCACGGCGTCGCTCACGACGTCCTGCAGCGGCACCGCGGACATCGTGAGCTCCAGCGCGCCCGCGGTGATCCGCGAGAGCTCGAACAGGTCGCCGACCATCGCGGACAGACGCCGGGTTTCGCCGCTGATCCGCTGGGCGTAGTCGGCCACCTCGTGGCGTTCGGACACCACGCCGTCGGCCAGTGCCTCGGCCATCGCCTGGATCCCGGCCAGCGGGCTGCGCAGGTCGTGGCTGATCCAGGCGACGAGTTCGCGTCGCGACGCCTCGGCGGCGCGTTCCCGCTCCCGCGCCTCGCGCTCCCACACACTGCGGCGCGCGATGGCCCGGCCGAGGATGATCGCCGCCGGCACGGTGACCAGCCCGACGAGCAGGCAGACCAGGAGCATCGTGGTCAGGGCCGGGGTGAACATGAACCCGCTGATGCCCAGGACACCGACCAGCGTGGCGAGCACCGGGATCAGCACCAGCACCGTGAGCGTGGTGGCCAGCGAACCGCGGCGCAGTACGTACAACGCCACCCCGCCCAGCGCTGCGACCGGCAGGGAGAACAACAGCGCGAACGGCAGGATGTGCCAGAGGTGCGTCAGCATCTCCTCGAAGGACTCGCCCGAGCCGATCACGGCTGCTCCCGGTCGTAGCGGTAGCCGACACCCCACACCGTCGCCACCCGGGTCGGCTTGGCCGGGTCGCGCTCGATCTTCTCGCGCAACCGTCGCACGTGGACGGTCACGGTGGACTGGTCGCCGAAGTCCCAGCTCCACACCTTCTCGAGCAGGTCCGCGCGGGAGAAGGCGACGCCGGGGTGGGCGAGGAAGAAGGCCAGCAGGTCGAACTCGCGGGTGGTGAGCGGCAGTTCCCGGCCGGCGAGGGTCGCGGTGCGCGCCTTCATCTGCAGGCGCAGGTCGCCGTCCACGAACTCGGCGGCGACCGGCTCGGGGCGGGGCATCCGGGCGCGGCGCAGCACCGACGCGACACGGAGGGCGAGTTCCTTGGGGCTGAACGGCTTGGTCACGTAGTCGTCGGCGCCGAGCTGGAGCCCGGCGATGCGGTTCTCCTCCTCGCCGAGTGCGGTGAGCATGACGATCGGCACCTGGCTCACCTGCCGCAGCCGCCGGCACACCTCCAGGCCGTTGATCCCCGGCATCATGACGTCGAGGACGACGAGGTCCGGCTCGTGCGCGGAGAACTTCGCCAGGCCCTCGCCGCCGTCGCCGGCCATGTCGACGGTGAACCCCGCCACCTCGAGGTAGCGGCGGACGACGTCGCGCACCGTCTCGTCGTCGTCGACCACGAGCACCCGCCCGGCCTGATCGTTCATCACGTCTCCCTCACCAGCCCGTCAGCAGCAGGTGGTTGACCGCCAGCGCCGTCGCCGCCTGCGCGGCCAGCCACCACCGGCGTCCGGGCCGCGGCAGCAACGCCGTCATCGGCAGCAACCACACCCCGAACGGTAGCCAGATCCGCTCGGTCTCGGCCTTCGACAGGCCCGAGACGTCGGCGAAGAGGATGGCAGCCAGCGCGGCGAGGCCGAGCAGGAGAACCGGATCGGTGAGCAGGGCCCGGCGCGGGGACGCGAGACCTCGCCGGACGGCGGCCACGACCGCGGGGCCCAGCGCGACGGCCACCGCCGCGAGGTCGGCCCACACCCAGTAGGAGTAGGGCCGGACCAGCGCGACGCCCTGGTAGTAGCGCTCGACGACCAGGTGGTAGCCGTCGAGCCACCAGAAGCCCGCCCAGGCGAAGACTCCGACGACGGCCAGCGCCGCGGCGATCGCCAGTGCGGCCGCCCGCCACTGGCGGCCGAGAACGGCGACCGCCACCGCGAGCACGCCGAGCAGCACCAGGCCGTAGGAAAGGAAGATCCCGAAGCCCAGCAGAACGCCGGCGGCGAGCGCGGCCGGTGCGGCGTATCGGCGGTTGCGGGCGAACCCGGTCGCGGACAGTGCGAGCAGCGCCAGCCCGGTGGCGGTCACCCCGGCGAAGAGGCCGTCCGCCGAGACGCCGATCCACACCGCGCCGGGCGTGAGGACGGCGAACGGCAGCACCGCGCGGGCCGCGTCGGGCCGGCCGAGGAGGGCGACCGTGGCCGGGACGGCCACCGCGACCAGGCTGCCGGTGAGCACCACGGCCGTGGCCGCCCACGCGCCGCCGTGCAGGCCGATCCGGTCCAGCCAGACGAAGACGAGCGTCGCGCCCGGCGGGTGGCCGGACACGTGCGTCGTCCACGAGTGCGGCTGGAAGTCGAGGATGCGGGAGGAGAACTCGCGCAGCATCCGCGGGATGTCGGTGATCCCGGGGACCTCGTGGAGATATTCCTGCGGAATGGTGAGGTGCCCGGCGAAGCCGCGGGACCAGCCGTCGACCATGGCCAGCGAGAAGATCCAGGCGAGCGAGGCGAGGTAGCCGAAGGCGAGCGCGCGACGCCACGGCAGGCGGGCGGCCAGCGTCGGGCCGTGGAGCACCACCGCGACCGCGATGAGCACGGCGAACACCGAGCCCGGGCCGACGTGCGGCAGCCAGTCGGCGAACAGCGGCGGCGAAGACACGAAGATGATCACGCCGGAGTGCGGCCGGTTGTAGTAGAGACCGACCGCGGTGGCCGCGGCGACGAGCACCACCACCGCGGCGACCGCGAGAAGGTCGGCGCGGCGGCCGGAGATCGGGGCTTCGGGTTCGCGGGCAGGCGGCTCGGCGAGCCGGGCTGCCGGTTTCGGCTCGCTCATCGCCGCCCACCGTAGGTCCGCGGCGGGCGATCCGCGCCCCGGGAGCGGCAGCCGTAACGACGCGGTAAGAACTCGCCGGACGTCATGATTCGGTAAGCACCGCAAGGGTTCTGCGCCGCTCGGTCCGGACTTACGGTCGCGCCGTGACTGACTTGGAAGTGGACGTCGTCCTCCCTTGCCTCGACGAAGCGGCGGCGCTGCCGGGCGTGCTGGCCGGCCTGCCGCCGGGCTACCGCGCGATCGTGGTCGACAACGGCTCGGCTGACGGCTCTCCCGAAGTGGCGGCCTCGCTCGGCGCGAAGGTCGTCCACGAACCGCGTCGCGGCTACGGCGCGGCCGTGCACGCCGGGCTCGAAGCCGCCACCGCGGACATCGTGTGCTTCGCCGACGCCGACGGGTCCCTGGACCTCGCCGACCTGCCGCGGCTGGTGACCGCGGTCGGACGCGGCGCGGACCTGGCCGTCGGCCGCCGGGTGCCGACCGGTCCGGGTGTGTGGCCCTGGCACGCGAGAGCGGGCAATGTCGTGCTGGCTCAGCTGCTCCGCAGCCGTGGGTTGCCGGTGCGGGACATCGCGCCGCTGCGCGCGGCGGACCGGCGGGCGCTGCTCGGGCTCGGCGTCGCGGACCGGGCGTTCGGCTATCCCCTGGAGCTGCTGATCAAGGCCCAGCGCGCCGGGTGGCGGGTCAGCGAGTTCGACGTCCGCTACGGCGAGCGCGCCAAGGGCACGAAGTCGAAGGTGTCCGGGTCGGTGCGGGGCACGCTGCGGGCGGTCCGCGACTTCGGGCGGGTGCTGGCCCGATGACGCGTCCGTTCGTCCTGCTGGTCGTGGCCAAGGCCCCGGTCCCGGGCCTCGCGAAGACCCGGCTCTGCCCGCCCGCGACCCCGGCCCAGGCGGCCGAGATCGCCGCGGCCGCGCTGCTCGACACGCTCGACGCCGTCTGCGCGGTGCCGGGCGCCCTGCCCGTCGTCGCGATGACGGGTGACCTGGGCGCGGCCGCCCGGCCCACCGAAATCGGCATGGCACTGCGTCACGTCACCACGATCCCGCAGCGCGGCCCCGATTTCGGTGCCCGGCTGGCAAACGCCCACGCGGACGCCGCCGAAGTGCACGCCGGCCTGCCGATCCTCCAGATCGGCATGGACACCCCGCAGGTCACGCCGGAGTCCCTGGCCGCGGCGGCCGCACCGGTCCTGCACGGCGGCCACGACTCCGTGCTCGGGCCGGCCGTGGACGGCGGCTGGTGGGCGCTGGGCCTGGCGGAACCACGCCACGCCCGGGTCCTCGCGGACGTCCCGATGTCCCGCGACGACACCGGCATCCGGACGCTGCGGGCGCTCGTCGCGTGCGGGCTGCGGCCGTGCGGGGCGACGCGACTGTCGGATGTGGACACCATGGCGGAAGCCCGCTCGGTTGCGGCGGCGTGCCCGGACGGCCGGTTCGCCCACGCCGTCGCGGCCGTCGGCGGACGGGCGGTCGCGTGATGACGGCGCCGGCGACCACCGGCCACGAGTTCGACCGCGGCCTGCTCGGCCACCGGTGCTGGCTCGAGCTGGCGAGCGGTGAGCGGATCGAGCTGCCGGTGGAACGCTGGACCGAACCGTCGGAAGGCGACGACGTACTGCTCGATGCGTGCACCGGCCCCACCGTCGACCTCGGGTGCGGCCCCGGCAGGCTCACGGCGGCGCTGGTCGCGCGCGGGATCGTCGCGCTGGGCGTGGACAGCTCGCGCACGGCTGTCGGGCTGACCCGGCGTCGCGGTGGGATTGCGTTGCAGCGCAACCTCTTCGACCGCCTGCCCGGCGAAGGCCGGTGGCGGCACGCCCTGCTCGCGGACGGCAACATCGGCATCGGCGGCGACCCGGCCACGCTGCTGCGGCGGACGGCGCAGCTGATCGCCGCCGACGGCGACGTCCTCGTCGAGCTGGAGCCGCCCGGTCAAGGCCTGCGGCACGAACGCGTCCGGCTGCAGCCCGGCCACGCGGACGTCGCCTGGTTCACCTGGGCCTGGGTCGGGGTCGACGCGATCGCCGCGGTCGCCGCGCGTGCGGGCCTGCGCGTCGACTGGACCACCCACCGCGGACACCGCTGGTTCGCGCGATTGGAGCGGACGTGAAACTCCCGATCCCGGCGGAAGAACAGTTCAAAGCTCCGGCGCACCACGAACGGGTGACGTCGAAGATCGGCTTGGCGCTCGCGGTCACGTTCACGACGTGCTTCGTGACGGGCCTGCTCAGCCACCTGATCCAGCACCCGCCCGGGTGGTTCTGGTGGCCCAGCCGGCCAGTCGGGCTCTACCGCGTCACGCAGGGGCTGCACGTGATCTCGGGCGTGGCGTCGATCCCGTTGCTGCTGGCGAAGCTGTGGAGCGTCTACCCGAAGCTGTTCGGCAGGCCGCTGGTCCGCTCGCTGCCGCACGCCCTCGAGCGGCTTTCGATCCTGGTGCTGTCCGGTGCGGCGTTCTTCGAGCTGACGACCGGGCTGCTGAACGTGGCGCAGAACTACCCGTGGGGTTTCTACTTCCCGCAGGTGCACTACGCGGTCGCGTGGCTGGCGATCGGCTCGATCCTGGTGCACGTCGCGGTGAAGCTGCCGGTCATCCGCCGCGGGCTGAGCCGGACGACCGTCGAAGAGCCGGCCGCCGAGGGGCTGTCCCGGCGGGGATTCCTCGTCACCACCGGGCTGGCGACCGGTGTCGCGGTCGTGGCCACGGCGGGCGCGACGGTCCCGTTCCTGCGTGGCGTCTCCGCCTTGTCCTGGAGAACCGGCAAGGGCACCCAGAACCTGCCGGTGAACCGCACGGCGGCCGCCGCGGACGTCAGGTGGTCGGCGGACTGGCGGCTCTCCGTGGTGACCCCGCGCGGCACGACGAAGTTCTCGCTCGACGAACTGCGGGCCCTGCCGCAGACGACGGCGGAGCTCCCGATCGCGTGCGTGGAGGGCTGGAGCCAATCGGCCACCTGGCGCGGCATCTCCCTGCCCACGCTGCTGAAAGCCGCCGGCGCGGCACCGGGCACGGCGGTCCGGGTGTCCTCGTCGGAGCGTGGCGGGTTGTACGGCGTCAGCGTGCTCCCCGGCGAACACACGGCCGACGAGCTGACGTTGCTGGCCTTGGAGCTGAACGGCGAGGTCCTCGCGCCCGACCACGGGTTCCCTTGCCGGATCATCGCCCCGAACCGGCCCGGCGTGCTGCAGACGAAGTGGGTCACGAAGCTGGAGGCGCTGTGAAGACCGCCCGTGCGCTCCTCGCGCTGCCCGGCCTCGCGGCGCTGGCCTGGGGTGTGGTGCTGTTCGCCGAATACGCGCTGCCGGTGCGTCCGGACGTCTTCGGGACGGTCGGCTGGATCGTCGGCGGCCCGATCCTCAACGACGCGATCATCGCCCCGCTCACGGCGGTGCTCGGCTTCGCCTTGGCCCGCCTCCTCCCGCACCGCTGGCGAACCCCCGTCATCGCGGGCACGGTCATCACCGCCACGCTGGCCATCCTGGCGTTCCCGCTGCTCTGGCGCCCGTACGGAACCCCGCCGATGCCCGGCCTCCACGACACCAACCCGGCCCCGGCCCTGGCCCTCACCTTGGCCGCGGTCTGGCTGGCGGTGGTCCTGACCGCCCTCCGCCACCGTGTCGTCCCCCCAATCACCAGTGATGCCCCTCCAATCACAGGTGATGCCTCCCCAATCACGCGAGATGCCCCGCCAGACACGCGAGACACCCGCCCCAACACACCGGCCGACCGTCCCGGCACGCCGGCCGACTCTCCGGGCACACCAACCGACCGCCTAAGCACGCAACCCAGCCCCGCAGGCACGCCATCCGACCGCCCTGGCACGTCGGCCGACCACTCACGTACGCAAGCCGACCCTCCAGGCGCGCAAACCGACCGTCCGAGTCCCTGACCCGGGCACAAATGCGGCCACGCGCGACCGGCATCGAGTGCCTGGTCGCGCGTGGCCTTGTGGGTCCGGCCCCGGAAACGGGGGTCGAGCCGAAGTTGGTCTCGGCCGCGCCAGGGCGGCCGAGCGTCTGGACCGGAATCAGTTGGGCTGGACGGGCTGGCCGCCGAACGTCACCTCGACCGTGCGGCCGTCGGCGAGCGTGAACGTCGCCTTCTCGTCGGGGGCCCGGGTGCGGACCGCCGCGACCAGCGTGTCGGACGAGTCGATCGGGCGGTCGTCGATCTTGGTGACGACGTCTCCAGCCTTCAGGCCGGCCTTCTCCGCCGGGCTGCCTGCCTTGATCGCGCCGAGCTCGGCGCCGCCCTGCGGGGCGTCCTTGACCTCCGCGCCGATGTACGTCTGCACCGCCTGGCCGGTCTTGATGATCGTGTCCGCGGTCCGCCGGGCCTGGTCGATCGGGATGGCGAAGCCGATGCCGACGTTGCCGCCTTCGGACGCGCCCCGGCCCTGGCCGCCGGACCCCGACTGCGGGCTGTAGATCGCCGAGTTGATGCCGATGACCTGGCCGGACATGTTCGCCAGCGGGCCGCCCGAGTTGCCCGGGTTGATCGCCGCGTCGGTTTGGACCGCGTCCATCACCGTCGTCTGGTCGCCGCTGCTGCCGCCGGCGCGCACCGGCCGGTGCAGCGAGCTCACGATGCCCGAGGTCACCGTGCCGGCCAGCTCGAACGGCGAGCCGATGGCGACCACCGACTGGCCGACCCGCAGGTCGTCGGACCGGCCGAGCTCCACCGGGGTGAGGTTGGCGACGCCGTTGACCTTGACGACCGCGATGTCGGTCGTCGGGTCGCGGCCGACGACCTTCGCGGCGGCCTTCTTGCCGTCCTGGAACACCGCCTGGATCTGGCCGCCGTTCGCGGCGACCTCGACCACGTGGTTGTTCGTCAGGATGTAGCCGTCGGTGCTGATGACGAACCCGGAGCCTTCGCCGGCGCCCTGCTGGCCGCTGACCTGCAGCTCGACCACGCTCGGCGACAGCTTCTGCGCGACGGCCTCGATCGAACCGGCGGGCGCGTTGCCCGTCTGCTGGGCCGGCTTGGGCGCGTTGAGCGCGTTGCTAGCCGGGCCCGACGACCCACCGGTGAAGTACCCGACCGTCCCGCCCGCGATGCCGCCGACCAGCAGCGCGACCAGCGCGACGCCGGCGAGCAGCTTCCCGCCGGAGCGCTTCGGCTCCGGCGGCGCGGCCACCGGGTAACCGCCGGTGGCGGGCTGCCCGTACGGGTTCGGCGGCGGGTAGACGCTCTGCTGGGTCTGGCCGGACGGCGGCTGCGCGCCCTGGGCGGACCACGGGTTCGCGGCCTGCCCGCCGTACGCCGGATCGGCCCCGGTCACCGCGTGGTACGACGGCTCCGAATACTGCGGCGTGCCGCCGGACTCGGGCTGGGTCTGCTCACCGTACGGGTTCCCCGGCCAACCGCCCTGGGCCGGCTGCTGGCCGGTCTCGGGGTGCCTCGGCGCCGCGGGGTCGTGTGCGCTGGGGTCGTTCTCGGTCATGTCCTCACCTTGCGCGATGGTCCTGAGAGGTTCCTGAGCCGAACCTGTGCATCGCAGATGAGTATGGCCGCTCAGCCCGCCGCGCGGAGCCGTTCCGCGATCTGCTCCGGCGTCGCGTCGTTGATCCACACCGCCATGCCCGATTCGGACCCCGCCAGGTACTTCAGCTTGTCCTTCGCGCGCAGCACGGAGAACAGTTCCAGGTGGAGCCAGCCGAGGTCGCGGTCGCGGTGCACCGGCGCCTGGTGCCACGCCGCGATGTACGGCAGCGGCCGGTCGTACAGCGCGTCGCAGCGGCGCAGCACGTCGAGGTAGACGTCGGCGAAGTCGTCGCGCTCGGCGTCGGTCAGCGCGGGGATGTCCGGGACCTGCCGGTGCGGCACGAGCTGGACCTGGACCGGCCAGCGGGCCGCCGGCGGCACGTACGCGGTCCAGTGCTCGCCGGAGGTCACCACGCGCGCACCGGACTTGCGCTCGGCCGCGAGCACGTCGCCGAGCACCGGACGGCCGTGTTCGGCCTGGTAGGCGCGGGCGACTTCGAGCATCCGCTCGGTCTTCGGGGTGACGAACGGGTAGCCGTAGATCTGCCCGTGCGGGTGCGACAGCGTGACGCCGATTTCCTCGCCGCGGTTCTCGAACGGGAAGACCTGCTCGACGCCGGGCACCGCGGACAACCCGGTCGTGCGGTCCGCCCACGCGTCCACCACGGCCCGCACCTGCTCCGCGCTCAGCTGCGCGAAGGAACCGTCGTGGTTGCTGGTGAAGCAGACGACCTCGCAGCGGCCGCGCCCGGGCCGCACCGGCACCAGCCCAAAACCATCCACAGTGGACGGCTCGCCCACCACGTCCTCGGCGAAGGACGGGAACCGGTTCTCGAAGACGACGACGTCGTAATCGCTTTCCGGGATCTCGCTCGGCTTGCCGGGCTTGCTCGGGCACAACGGGCACAAGTCGGCAGGCGGCTTGTAGGTCCGCGTCTGCCGGTGGGCGGCCATCGCGACCCACTCACCGGTCAGCGGGTCCAGCCGGATCTCCGACGCGGCCGAAACCGGCGGCAGGTCGCGGGTGTCCTCGGCGACGCGGTCGGGCGCGCCGGGCTGGTCGAAGTAGATGATCTCCCGGCCGTCAGCCAGGTGTCGTACGGTGCGCTTCACGCTTCTCGGGCCTCGTCCGTCTCCGCCGTCTCGGCGATCATGAGTTCTCCCGCCCGTTCGGCGAGAATTTCCTTGGCCTCGTCGGGAATCCCGTCATCGGTGACGACGACGTCGGCCTCGTCGAGGTCGGCGATCGTCGAGATCCCGACGGTGCCCCACTTCGTGTGGTCGGCGAGCACGACGAGCTTGCGCCCGGCCTCGACCAGCGCGCGGTCGGTCTCGCTCTCGGTGAGGTTCGGTGTCGTGAACCCCGGCCCGTCGGCCATGCCGTGCACGCCGAGGAAGACGGCGTCCAGGTGCAGCGACCGCAGGCTGTGCACGGCGACCGGCCCGACCAGCGCGTCCGACGGCGTCCGCACCCCGCCGGTGAGCACGACGGTGCGGTCCGGCTGCGTCGACCCGCGGAGCACGTCCGCGACCTGGATCGAGTTGGTCACGATGGTGAGCCCGGGGATGGCGTCGAGCGCCCGCGCCAGCGTCCAGGTGGTGGTGCCGGCGGACAGGCCGATCGCGGTGCCGGGCCGGACCAGCGTGGCGGCGAGCTCGGCGATGGCTTCCTTCTGCGCGCGCTGGCGGACGGACTTGGCCTCGAAGCCGGGTTCGTCGGTGCTCTTGCCGACGACCGAAGTGGCGCCGCCGTACACCTTCTCGACGAGCCCCCGGCCGGCGAGGACGTCGAGGTCGCGGCGCACCGTCATGTCGGACACGCCCAGCCTGGTCACGAGGTCACTCACGCGGACCGCACCGGTCCGGCGGGCCTCTTCCAGGATCACCGCCTGTCGCTGACGCGCCAGCACCGTTCACTCCGTCCGTCGCACCTCAACCACACAAAATCCTACACGATTCAACACAGGATCAGCAGGGCGGACGTGGGTGAACTTCGAAACAACAGGTCAGAGCGACAGCACGACAACCGAGTTGAACAACACCACCACGGTGAGCGCGAACAGGCAACAGGAGACCGGCGCCGGTCTCAGCCCGGCGCCCCCGGCAGCCGGATCGTCATCAACGCGCCGCCCTCGGGCGCCCGGGAGGCGTACACCGCCCCGCCGTGCCGCTCGGCCGCGTGCTTCACGATCGCCAGCCCGAGGCCCGAGCCGGGCAGCGTCCGCGCCTCCGACGAGCGGTAGAAGCGGTCGAACACCTTGGGCAGGTCCTCTTCTGCGATGCCCGGGCCGGCGTCCGCGACCTCGACGACGGCCGTGCCGTCCCCGAGCGGGTACAGCCGCACCCACACCGTCGCTTCGGGCGGCGAGAACTTCACCGCGTTGTCGAGCAGGTTCAGCACCGCGCGCTCGAGCGAGCTGTTGTCGCCGGTGAGCACCCAGGGCTGCAGCGAGACGTCGAAGTTGATCTCGCCGGCCCGCCGCCGCGCCCGGTCGAGCGCCCGCTCGACGACGTCCAGCAGCTCGACGCGCTCGAAGCGCTCGCGCGGCTCGTCCTGGCGCGCGAGCTCGACCAGGTCGCCGATGAGCTGCGTGAGCTCGTCGAGCTGGCCGCTGATGTCCGCGATGATGTCGACGCGGTCCTCGTCCCGCAGCGGCGGCGCGCCCGGCTTGCTCGCGGCGAGCAGCAGCTCGAGGTTGGTGCGCAGCGAGGTCAGCGGCGTCCGGAGCTCGTGCCCGGCGTCCGCGACCAGCTGGCGCTGGCGCTCCTGCGAGTCCGCGACCGTGCCGAGCATGGTGTTGAACGTCTGGGTCAGGCGCGCGAGTTCGTCGTCGCCGCTGACCGGGATGGGCCGCAGGTCGCCGGTCCTCGCGACGCGCTCGGCGGCCGAAGTCAGCCGGTCGACCGGGCGCAGGCCGGTGCGTGCCACCGCGGTGCCCGCCGCGGCGGCGACCAGGATGCCGGCGCCGCCGATCAGGAAGAGCACCAGGGCGAGCTCGTTCAGCGTGCGCTTGGTCGGGCTCATCGACTGGGCCAGCACGATGGCCTCGCCGTGCCCGGTCGGCAGGGCGACCACGCGGCTGTCGGAGCGGAAGTCGGTCCGCAGCGACTCCGTCGAGTCCCCGTTCGCGACGGCCAGCTCGTCCGGCCCGAACGGCGGCGGCGAGCTCGACAGCGGGTAGGTCATCACGGCGTGCTGGACGTCCGGCGCCGCGTTGAGCTGCCCGATCTGCAGGTCGGCGCTGGCCAGGAACGCGCCGGGGACCTGCCGCAGCTCGGTCTGCACCTGCGGCGAGTTGGCCGCGGCTTGCGCGCGCGCCAGCAGGCTGTCGTCGAGCTGCTGGTACAGGTTGCTGCGCACGACCATGTACGCGCCGATCGACACCAGCGCGACGGCGCCGGCGACACAGGCGGCGGCGAGCAGCGTCACCCGGCCGCGCAGCGAGAACCGGCGGGCTCCCCAGCGCGTGCCGCGGGGGTCGCCCGGTTCGGTCACGGCGGGGTTTCCCTCAGGACGTACCCCACTCCCCGCACCGTGTGAATCAGCCTCGGCTCCCCCTCGGCCTCCGTCTTGCGACGCAGATAACCGACGTAGACCTCCAGCGCGTTGCCCGACGTCGGGAAGTCGTAACCCCATACTTCCTCCAGGATCCGGCCACGCGTGAGGACGTGCTTCGGGTAGGACAGGAACAGTTCCAGCAGGGCGAATTCGGTGCGGGTCAGGCTGATCTCGCGGCCGCCGCGGCGGACCTCCCGTGTGCCGGGGTCGAGCGTCAGGTCCGCGAAGGACAGTACCTCGGAGGCCTGGCCGCCCGGCCCCTCCGGGATGGCGCGACGCAGCAGTGCTCGCAGCCGGGCGAGCAGTTCCTCGAGCGCGAAGGGCTTCGGCAGGTAGTCGTCGGCGCCGGCGTCCAGCCCGGACACCCGGTCGGAGACGGTGTCGCGGGCGGTGAGCACGAGGATCGGCAGGTCGTCACCGGTGCTGCGCAGGCGGCGGGCGACCTCGAGGCCGTCGAGCCGGGGCATCATGACGTCGAGCACCATCGCGTCCGGCCGGTCGGCGATGATCGCTTCCAGTGCCTGCGCACCGTCGCTGGCCAGCTGGACCTGGTAGCCGTTGAACTCCAGGGACCGCCGGAGCGACTCACGGACGGCGCGGTCGTCGTCCACCACAAGGATGCGCATGGCGCTAGTTTTACGCAGCGTGCTGAGACCCGCCTAAGAACACACGCAGAACTCACAAAGGATTTCTCACTCGGGACCGCGCGCGACCGGCGCGTTCCAGTGCCGCCAGAGCGCGACCATCCGGACGGAGACCACGACGGCGGCCGCCACGACGGTCACCGGACCTTCGGGCAGTCGCACAGCGTGACCGACGGCGACGAGCACCGAGCCGGCCAGCGCGGCCATGGCGTAGATCTCCTTCCGCAGGACGAGCGGGATTTCCCGGAGCAGCAGATCGCGCACGGCCCCGCCCCCGATGCCGGTCGTCATCCCGATCAGACACGCGGCGTAGACGGTGGCGCCGGCGTTGAGCGCGATGGTCGTCCCGGCGGTGGCGAAGACGCCCAAGCCCAGCGCGTCGGCCAGGAGGACGCCTCGCCGCAGCCGCGCGACCTGCGGGTGGAAGACGAAGACGACCAGCGCGGTGCCGGCGCAGACGGCGAGGTAGGGCCAGTTCCGCAGCGTCGTGGGCGGGTGGATGCCGAGCAGGACGTCCCGGATGACGCCGCCGCCGAGTGCGGTGGTGAGCCCGACCACAACGACGCCGAAGACATCGAGCCGCGCCCGCACCGCGGCGAGCGCCCCGGACGCGGCGAAGGCGACGAGCCCGACGAACTCCAGCGCCGTGAGCAGCATCTACTGGTCGAGCAGCCCACCGCGGTAGGCCAGCAGCGCGGCCTGCACCCGGTTGGCGGCGCCGATCTTGGACAGCACGGCCGAGACGTACCCCTTGACGGTGGCCTCGGACAGGTGCAGCCGCCCGCCGATCTCGGCATTGGACAGCCCCTGCCCGATGAGCGCGACGACCTCGCGTTCCCGTTCGGACAGAGAGGCGAGCAGCTTCCGCGCGGGCTGGGCGGCGCGTTGCTCGTCCCGGTGGGACTGAACCATCCGCGCGGCCACGCCCGGGTCGAGGACCGCACCGCCCCTGGCCAGGTCCCGGACCGCCCTGAGCAGCGCCGCGGGATCGATGTCCTTGAGGAGGAAGCCGTTGGCCCCGAGCCGGAGCGCGAGGCTGACGTACTCGTCGATGTCGAAGGTGGTCAGCATGGCCACGGTGGGCGGATCGGGGAGGGCGAGGATGGCCCGCAGCGCCCGGATGCCGTCGTCCGGGGCCCGCATCTTGATGTCGAGCAGGGCAACGTCGGGGTGATAGCGCCGGGCGACCTCCACCGCGGATCTGCCATCGCTCGCCTCGCCCACGATCTCGATGTCCTGGGCCCCGGACATCATCGCGCGCAACCCCGAGCGCACCAGTTCCTCGTCGTCGGCGAACATGAGCTTGATCAACGAAGCCCTCCGCAACAGCCGGTGGGAGCGGCTCCCCGCGTCCCGTTAACGAAGGTTACCTACTGTTGTTCAGCAGTTCGAAACCAGACACGACCAGGTGAGGCACTGGTCCGTCCAGGTCAGGTGCCATGGACCGTCCGGCTGGGTGTATCCGCGATGTGGGAGAGCGGTGAGAACCACTCACCTGGGTGACGACGTCCGTCGGGTTGCTCCATCCGTGCCCCTGCTGCTGCGAAGGCGCCGGGCAGGTTAAGCTTGCCGCGGTAGCAGGCAGGCCCTCGTAGCTCAGGGGATAGAGCACCGCTCTCCTAAAGCGGGTGTCGCAGGTTCGAATCCTGCCGGGGGCACTTTCCCGATCGAGTGTTTCCACGGGTCAGCTCTGTTCCTCCTCGCAAGGCTGACATAAGGCGAACCGCTAGTTTCCAGCTAGGTTCTGTTCCGTTGGTCTCTTACAGCGAGCGCGGCGCGCGTTGGCCGCTTCGGCGGCCACTGTCGACGCTGCATCAGAACAGTACTGCAACGGCAGGTAGTGGTGTTGTGGTAGATCACCCTTGTGGTGGTCGACGTGGTGATGGATCAGCTGGACCGGGTGCATGAGCGGATCGCGGGCCGGTTCGCGCGGTCGGAACCGCGGGCCCGAGCACGTGAGTACGTGTCCGGGCTGGTCGCGGGCTTGGAACGGAAAACCGGGTGGACGCTGGTCGAGCAGGCCGGCGAGGTGTCACCGGATGGGATGCAGCGGCTGCTGCGGTGGGCGGACTCGGACATCGACGGCGTCCGCGACGACCTGCGGGACTACGTCATCGAGCATCTCGGCGAACCCGGCGGCGTGCGGATCGTGGACGACACCGGGTTCCTGAAGAAAGGCACCCGCTCGGCCGGAGTGCAGCGACAGTATTCCGGAACCGCAGGCCGGATCGAAAACTGCCAGATCGGCACGTTCCTGGCCTATGCCTCGCCTCGTGGGCATGCGCTGATCGACCGCGAGCTGTTTCTGCCGGAGCCGTGGATCGCCGAGCCGGACCGGTGCCGGCGGGCGGGAATTCCGGATGGCACCGAGTTCGAAACCAAACCACGGCAGGCCATGGCGATGCTGGCGCGGGCCTTCGAGGCAGGTGTGCCGTTTGGGTGGATCACCGCCGATGAGGCGTATGGGCAGGTCAAGTACTTGCGGTTGTGGTTGGAAGCCCATGATGCCGCGCACGTGCTGGCCACCAAGGTCAATGACACCCTGGTGACCACCGGCGGCTGTGAGGCGCGGGCTGACGAGCTGATCGCTGGCCTGCCAGCCCGGTCGTGGCGGCGGCTGTCGGTCGGGGCCGGGGCGCACGGGCCACGCGAGTACGACTGGGCGCGAGTGCCGATCCGGATCGGCTGGCAGCCCGGGCGCGGACACTGGCTGCTCGCCCGCCGCAAGGTCACCGACCCGACCGAGGTTGCCTTCTACGTCTGCTACGGACCCCGTCGCTCGAGCCTGCTGGACCTTGCCTGGATCGCCGGGACCCGGTGGCGAATCGAGGAGTGCTTCCAGCAGGCGAAGAACGAGGCCGGGCTCGATCAGTATCAGGTCCGTTCCTGGCGGGCGTGGTATGCCCACATCACCCTGTCGATTCTCGCCCACGCCTGGCTCGCCGTCTCGCGATCCCTTGTCACAAAAGTGGAACCGCTGCGGCGAGCCGGACATGATCGGATTCACGCTACCGGAGATCCGGCGTCTGCTCACCAAGCTCATCCTGCGTGTCACCGACACCGCTGACCACATCTGGGCATGGTCACGTTGGCGCCGTCGACGACAACACCAAGCCCGCCTCAGCCACTACAAACGCCGCGGCTACCCACTCACCTAACTGCCGTTGCAGTACTAGTTGGACCTAGCGTCAGCCGGGTCTGTCCCCGTCCGCCCGGTGATAGAGGCAGATGGTCTGCCGAGCTGCGTATCGGTCGAGTCCGCATTTGCGTGTTGCGGTGGCAGGCGTTGGCGGTTGTCGTATCGAATAGTCGTAGTTCGAAGTGTGTGGTGGATGTTGGCGGAACCGGATGAAGTGAACGGGTCTGGCGCCTTCTTCAGTCTGAGCGACCCACCGTGACCACACCATCCGCTGCAAGTTAGGGACGGGCCGAATCTCGCCAACAGTGGAGACAGCCGCGCTCGGCGGCACTACTCTCCGTCTGGTGACAGGTGAGCAGGGGATGACAGAAGACGAGACGTGCCGAGCATTGGTGTTACCTGCCCTCGCGGATTCCGGGTGGACCAGTGATCAGATTCGTCCGCAGTTCCGCATCAACGACGGGCGGCTCACGCCCACGCCGAAGCGGCATGTCTACGGCGACCCTCTGGTTGCCGACTATGTGCTGGAGTACACGCCGGACGTACCCATTGGGGTTGTCGAGGCCAAGCGCTACCGCGGGGAAGCCAACGACGGCGTAGAGCAGGCTCGTCGGTACGCCGCGAAGCTCGGGCTGTCCTTCGCCTACGCCACCAACGGCCGGCAGATCGTGGAGATCGACTACAGCGGTGCTGCCCCCACGATCCGGGAAATCGACCGTTTCCCCACACCCGAGGAGCTGTGGAGCCGCTATCTGGCTGACCAGCAGGCTGACTCCAGCATCGGGCGCGAACTCCTGGCCGCCCCTTACGATCACACGCTGCGGAATTCTGACAACACGGCCAAGCGGCCTCGCTACTACCAGCGTGTCGCGGTTGCCCGCACCCTCGCGGCCATCGCCGCAGGGCAGAAGCGGATCCTCCTCGTGCTAGCCACCGGCACGGGAAAGACCATGGTGGCCCTCCAGACAGTCGCGAAGCTCTACAGGTCTCACTGGATCTCGGACCGCAAGCCCAGGGTCCTGTACCTGTCGGACCGCTCGATGCTGGTAGACGACCCCAAGGACAAGTACTTCCTTCCCGTCTTCGGCCAGGACGACGTCCACAAGATCAGCGGCGAGCCCGTGCAGGGCCGGAAGATTTACTTCGCCCTCTACCAGGCGCTTGAGAAGGGTGATGAGGAAGAACTTTTCCGCCGCTACGAACCCGACTATTTCGACTTGGTCATCGTGGACGAGTGTCATCGAGGCAGTGCCCGCGACAATTCGCAGTGGCGCCGCGTGTTGGAGCACTTCTCTCCTGCGACCCAGATCGGACTGACCGCCACCCCGATCAGCAAGAAGGAGGCTGACACCTTCGACTACTTCGGCGAGCCCGTTTACACCTACTCGCTAGCCGACGGCATCGAGGACGGCTTCCTGGCCCCGTACCGGGTGCGCCGGGTCCGGCTCAACGTGGACATGGAGGGCTACCAGACCGAGCCAGGACAGCGGGATAAGTACGGCAACGAGATCCCGGAGGGCATTTATGGCCCGAAAGACTTCGAGCGGGTCATGGTGATCCTGGAGCGCACGGAGGCGGCGGCGCAGTACGTCATCGACTACCTGCGCTCCACCGCGGAAGATGGCAGGCATGGCAAGACCATCGTGTTTTGCGAAAACAACAACCACGCCGCACGCATGCGCACGGCCCTCTTCAACGCGGCTTCGGCGGAGGTACAGGTGCATCACGACTATGTCGTACGGATCACCGATGCCGACGGCCCCCATGGTCGGGCTCTTCTGGACGACTTTCGCAAGGACGACTCCGACGAACCAGTGATCGCCGTGACGTCGAAACTGCTCAACACTGGTATCGACCTGCCGGCCGTACGTAACATCGTCCTGTTTCGGCGCATCGGCTCGATGGCCGAATTCAAACAGACTATCGGCCGAGGCACCCGCCTGTGCCCAGAGATCGGCAAGGGGTCCTTCGACATCATCGACTTCGTCGAGGCCACCCGGCTCTTCAACGATCCTGGGTTCGACGGGCCTCCGCTTCGTGTCGTACGTGATACTGCCGACGAGCAAGGGCATCTAGTCGGCAGCGTACCGGAGCCCCCGGAGGGCGATGAGGTCGCCCCGGATAGTGTAACCGAACCCGAGGCCGCATACGACCAGACGGACGGTGGCAGCTTCGGAGAACCCCATGGCGATGACAGGGTGGACGATCCCGACGAGGTGGACCGCATCCGATCCCGTGGCAGGCGCTACGTGGTCAATGGAGTACAAGTCTATAAGTGGGGCGAGCGGCGCTACCAGCTCGACACGGACGGCCGGACGATGAGGCTGGTGACCATCCAGCAGTGGGTACACGACCGCGTACTCGAACTCGACCTTGCACCGGACAAGCTGCGCTCACAGTGGGCCGTCGCCAAGAGCCGACGTGACCTCATGGCCATCCTGCACACTGCAGACGTCGAAGCGGAGGAACTACCCGAGGAGTTCGGCAGTCCGGATGTCGATCCGGTTGACCTTCTCCTCAATGTGGCCTGGGGACTGCCTCTGGTCAGCCGGGAGGAACGGCTGTACCGGTTCCTGCACGAGCACCGCGACTTCCTGGAGTCCTTCCAGCCTCAAGCTCGGCGGGTGTTGGAGGAGATGCTGCTGAAGTTCGCCGAGCATGGCTCTCCTCAGCTCAAACCCGAGACCCTGGAGGTGCGCCCCTTCACCGAGATGGGTTCGGTGGTCGAGCTGGCGAACCACTTCGGCGGCGCCAAGCCTCTACACAAGGCCATTGACGAGCTGAGCAGGCGGCTACTGGAAGCTTCGTAGGTCAAGTAGAACTGTAGTTTGACGTCGTCGGAGCATCGGTAAACCAGAGTCGACTGTTAGGCGTTTGTCCCTGGTAGGTAGGTTGGGGCAGTGCTCAGAGACCGTACGGACACCAGGGCCGCCTTCTGGCGCATCGCTGGCGGGCAGCGTTTCCTCACCGCAGCTCAGGCGCTTGAGGCTCGGTACTCGTATCAAACCCAGCGGCACCACGCCGAGCGTGGCAACTGATCGGCCGTCGACCGTGACATCTACCGCCTCCGTCTCCGTGGATTCGACGTCTTGCCTGACGGAGAGGACGATCATCTGGTCCGCTAGTCGGAAGCGTCCCGACCCGGACATATCCGTAGTCGAGGCCATACAGCATGTAATCGCTATGCGGACAAGACATGATCTGCCAGCGGCGCTCCCGGCACTAACGCCGGGCCAGGGCCAGATCTTCTCCGAACTGGCAGATACTCCTCTCGACGCCGCACTCGACCTGGTTCGCGGATTCTGGTGCGAGGCATCTGACAATGGCGAAGCCGAACCGAAGCAGAAGGACTGAGATGGCGTCCACCAAGAAGAAGGTGGCTGTGGCCACCACGTCAAGGTCACGACTCGCGTCCGTCATCAAGTCGGCGCGCGACACTATGCGTAAGGACGCCGGGCTTAACGGCGACCTCGACCGCCTCCCCCAGCTCTCCTGGCTGTTGTTCCTCAAGGCGTTCGACCAGCGTGTCGAACAGGTAGGGCCGCTGCTTGACCCCGACTACCGTCCGGCGATCGAGAAGCCGTACCGGTGGGACGACTGGGCGACGAAACCGGACTTCAGCGGCAACGACCTGAAAACATTCGTCAACGACGAACTCATCCCACACCTCGCCGGACTGAAGGGCGCCGACGGCGACGCCGAGGACCCGCGGAATGTTCTGTCGACGATCTTCAAGGACGTCAACAACCGCATGCAGTCCGGGACCCTCCTGCGGGACCTGGTGAACCTCGTGGACGAGATCCACTTCGACTCTTCGGACGACATTCACACGATGGCGTTCCTCTACGAGTCGATTCTCAAGGAGATGCGAGACGCAGCCGGCGACTCCGGCGAGTTTTACACCCCTCGCCCGGTCACCCGATTCATGGTGCAGCAGACATTTCTCGAACTTGGGGAGTCAATTCTCGACCCGGCCTGTGGAACCGGCGGCTTTCTGGTCCAGGCATACGAGGACCTGGTACAGCGAGTCGAAACCGACACCCAGCGCAGGCAGTTGCACGACGATATCCGCGGAATCGAAAAGAAGTCTCTGCCATATCTCCTGGCCAGCATGAACCTGCTTCTGCACGGCATTGGCGCGCCACGACTGGTCCGCGAGAACGCCCTGCTGCAGATGCGCGACGCGACCGCAGCGGACCGAGTGGACGTCGTGTTGACGAACCCACCGTTCGGCGGCGAGGAAGAACGATCCGTAATCGAGAGGTTCCCCAAGGGTTACCAGACCCAGGAGACTTCATGGCTTTTTGTGCATGCAATTCTTGATCAGCTGAAGAAGGGTGGGCGCTGCGCGATTGTTCTGCCGAACGGCAGCCTTTTCACCAGCGGCGAGAACAGCATCGGTGCCCGCATCAAGCAGAAGCTGACGAAGGAGTGCAACCTGCATACCATCGTCCGACTCCCCCAGGGCGTCTTCGCGCCGTACACCCAGATTCCGTCGAACCTGCTGTTCTTCGAGAAGGGAAGGCCAACAAAAGAGGTCTGGTTCTACCAGATTCCGCTTCCGGACGGCCGCCGCAGTTATACCAAGACAAAGCCAATGCGGTTCGAAGAGTTCGAGTCGTGCGCGAAGTGGTGGGGCGGCGCAAAACGGGAGGGGCGCGAAGAGAACAGCAATGCGTGGAAGGTAGCGGCTACTGAGATCGAAAAGACTGGGTTCAACCTTGACATCTCGAATCCCCATGGCGGCGAGGACCTAGCGCATCAATCGCCGGAGGATCTTATAGAGGATCTAATTAAGACAGAGAGCGAAGTTCTGGAGCTTCTGAAGGAGCTACGTGACGAGCTGGGGGCAAGCAGTGGCGGCGAATAAAATTCGCCTTGGCGACGTCCTGACATTGGAACGTATACCTGTCGACATCGATTTCGATGCCGAGTACATGCAGATCGGCATCAGATCTTTCGGCAACGGGATCTTTCATCGCGATCCCTGCCTGGGTCGCGATCTAAGTAAGCTCAAATATTTTGAGATTAAACCGGGCCGACTTATCGTCAGCAACATTATGGCTTGGGAGGGCGCCATCGGAATCTCAACAGAGAGCGAGAAGGGGTTCGTCGGGTCAGCCAGGTTTCTCAGCTATCGCCCCACTGGCGACGTCGACATTCGATTCCTGAACTACTACTTCCAAAGCTCGAACGGAATATCATTGATCCGTTCGACTTCGACCGGGACTGTAGCCCGCAACCAGACCCTTTCGCCGAATAAATTCGAGAAAGCTACAGTACCCCTGCCTCCTCTAGACGAGCAGTGCCGGGTCTCCGACAAGCTTGATGCCGCATTTGCACGAATTGCGCAGCTTTCTATCTTACGGGGTCGTTCTAGCCAACTGATCCATCAGTACATGGACTCGCAACTTCGGCCCATCATGGACCAAGTGCCACTTTCCGCAGCCCTGCACCCAAGTGCCGACTTCGTGAACGTGAAGCCTGACCACAATTATCGTACTGCCGGTATTCTCAACCGCGGACGAGGTCTCTTCCATCGTCCAGCCATCTCAGGCAGCGACACTAAATACCCCCGATACAATACACTGCATACCGGTCAGTTCGTCTACAGCAAACTCTTCGGCTGGGAAGGCTCGCTTGCCGTCGTTCCGGCAGAGTTTGAAGGCGTCCACGTATCGCACGAATTCCCTACATTCGACATCGATCTCTCCATTGCCGACGTCGAGTACATGTCCCACCTTGCTCGTTGGCCCGGTCTGCACGACGCTCTCAAGGACAAGGGCACAGGTATGGGGTCGAGGAGGCAACGTGTGAATGTTGATCGAATTCTTGCGACTACGGTCCCGCTTCCCAGTCTGGCTGAGCAGCGACGAATCGCACGGCAACTAAGCGTGGTTCGACAGGCGACTGAAGCCGGAGCAGAGCAGCTCGCGCAAGTAGCTACTCTACGCTCCGCCCTTCTCAACGCCGCGTTCTCCGGGCAACTGTAGTCGGCTTGGAGCCGACTTCTCAGCCGGAGGACACCTCCACCCGGCGCCACCTCCGGTCCGTCACCACCACATGGTCCAGGAACCGAAGCCCGACTGCCTCCGCTCCCGCCGCCAGGCGGACTGTCGCGCGGCGGTCGGGCTCGCTGGGCTCTGCGCGGCCTGTGGGATGGTTGTGGGCCACGCCGAAGGCCGTGCCGCTCGTGGCCAGGACCAAGGCCAGCACATCGCGGACAGGTAGTAGAGAGTGATCAATCGCGCCCTCGGTCAGCGTCGCCTTCCGCAGTACCGCACCAGCCGCGTCGCACACCACGACCACGACCCGCTCATGCCTCAGCCCCCTCAGCAGCGGTGCTGCAATCCTAGCCAAGTCGGCGGATCCGCGAACGTATTGCCGACTCTGGACCTCGGCTGGCGCTGCCCGGCGTCCTAGCTCGAAGGCGGCCGCGACGCGCGCCGCCTTCGCCGGCCCCATCCCCGTTAGCTCCGCCATTAGCTCGTGTGGCGGCGTCCGGGCGAGTTCGTACAACCCGCCGTGCCGGGCAATGAGCTGCCCCGCAAGTTCGACTGCATCGCAACCGCCCGCGCCTGAGCCAATCAGCAGGCCAAGGAGTTCGCGGTCGGAGAGCGCTTCCGCTCCTCGGTCCAGCAGCCGCTCTCGGGGCCGGTCAGCAACCGGTATATCCGCCATTCGCATTTCAGCTCCACATCGTCCTTCAATCCGCGGAATCGCGGTCGATCGGTTCGTCCAGGAGGGAGTCAGAGTCCGCTCCCTCCTCAAGCCCTTCGTCATCGGGCAACGACTCCGACTCGCGCCTCGATGCAGGGCTCAACGACCCCGCCGCTCCACCGATCAACTGCATCAAACGCCGGTGCAACGTCTCCGACCTCACGCGCAGAAATGTGTCGTAGTCGTCCCTCAGCGCCGCCTGGTAGGCGTCTTCCTCTACCAGGCAAGTGCTTAACCGCTCACGTAGTGGTCCCTCACCCTCGATATCGGACAAGTCTCGCAGATACTGCGAGGGGGGCCGGTCGGTCACCCAGATGTTGCTGTGGGAGGTCAGCATGACCAGGTTGCCGCAGACATTCGCCCCAGGGCTGCTCACCCCACGCGATCGAAGAAACGCCTTGGGAAAGAAGTGGTGAAACTCCTTATCGTTCTGCCATGACAATGCCCTACCCACGTCGATCCGTTGCCCGGTGAGCAGGTCCAGCGGGTCCTCATAAGCAAGGAGGAGAGCGAGGAGTTTGCTCGGTGCGTTCCGCTTGGAGAACGCGCTCCGTCGCCACAAGGCGCTCCGGGGGAGCGCCGCTCCCGTCTCGATCTCTTGAACATCACCCTTGGCAAACGACGTGATTGCCTGGAGATCAGGACCCATCTGGGTCTCGCTCCAACCCTTGAAGTATTCGCCGCTCGCAGTCAGCCAGAACCAGCGGCGCAACGCGTCGTACTGCGCAGACGAAGGCTTTGGTAGCTGTCGGAACACTTCAACGAGTACCGCGAACTGGTTGTAGTAGGGAAGAGCGTCGGCCTTCGGTGTACGGATCTGGGTGCTGAGGAAGTCCACCGCCCGCTCGGCCGCCTTCGCTGCCTCGGCGACGGCTCCCCGCAACCGCTCCTTATCGAGTTCCCTCAGACGGTTAATGTCCTTAATGGAGAAGCCGAATCCGGCAGCGACCGCGATCGTGCGGAGCATCGTCTTGGTATCGACTCGGCCGTAGCGCTTTGCGTCGAGGACCTGGAGCAGTGATTCGATCTCCTCCTTGAGGTCGAAGTCGGGACTCCACGTGCCGGCCCGCGCGACATCGACGATGTTCATCGTCGTGCCCGTGCTGTTGATCCGTACGAAGACCTCCGCGGACTCCTCCGCCGACATGTGGTCCAAGGTCACCACTGGCACCAAGTAATTGGCGAACTGTTCGTACAGCTCAGTCGCGCGCTCGCGCAGCCCCGGAGACAACTCGGCTACCTGTCCGAAGAGCGAACCGGCAGAGCTCACCTTCCGCATGGGCACGATGTGCGGTCCGGTCGGGCTCTCGGGGTTGCGCTGGAAGAAGCGCTCCTCTTCCAGGTCGAAGGCAATGTCCCAGGAGCCGGTACCGCCGTGCAGCGCGCCGACGATACTGGCGAGCCTCTGCTGGCCATCGAGGATGTACTTGACCGGACGACCGAGACGCGGCGGGTCCACATTCAAGCCTGCGACGGTCTCCTCGCTGGCGAGTTGCTCCGTGGTATCCCACAGCAGCAGGCTGCCGATGGGATAGTTACGTAGGACCGAATCCAAGAGGTGGAGGACCTGGTGCGACCCCCACACGAACGCCCGCTGATACTTCGGCAGCACAATCTCGCCGGTCAACACACGGTCCGCAAGCCGGGAGACCGGCACGATCGTCGGTTCGGGGCTGGCGGACTGGCGCCTGCGGCTTGTTGCACTCACTGAGCATGCCTCCCGTAGGGCGGGCTTCCCGGAAGATTGGTCACCGTGAATTCTACGAAGCAGCACCGACAGAAAGACGGGCTCGAGGCCAGCTCGGCTCACGCCTCACCCGGACACCGAAGTGCAGCACCTCAAGCGACCAGTCGGGCAGCAGCCCCGCCGTAGCCTCAAAGTAGCCGATCTACTACTTTAGGTCACAACACACCTCCGTTCGGTGTTCTTGCTTGACCGAACACCGAACACGAGAGACGATCGACGCCATGCTCATCGATAGGCGCGAAGCGATCGATGCCGTCACATCCGCGCTCACCGCTGTTGGCATTGCGGTCGCACCTTCGGCGGAGGACCTCGCCGCCGACCTTGAGGCCGAGATCAATGGTGCACCTCTGAACATCGACGTCGAAGTTGCCGCGACGGTGACACCAGGGTCACTGACAAGTCAGCTTCGTCGACTTTCCGGCACAAGACATCAAGCCGCCTCAGTTCACCTGCTCGTCGCTGATCGGATCGTGGCAGCCGCCCGCGAAGTGCTCCGAGAGCAGGGCTGGAGCTGGCTTGACCTCCGGGGTCATCTGCATCTTTCCGGCCCAGGTGTACTTGTCGATACCGCAGTCCCTACAGCACCCGATGTCCCCCGCCCAGTCGATCTCTTCGCCGGCAAAGTCGCTCTCGAGGTCGCCTGCGCCCTGCTCATCACCCCTGAACGTCCAGGTTCAGTGCGCCAACTCGCGCGAGAACTAAGCCGGTCACCCAGCTCGGTCTCGACCGTGATGAACTCCCTGCGAGAAGCTCAGCTCATCGATTCCGAGGGTCTTCCAGTAACTCCGCAGCTGTTCTGGGAAACGGCGAGCGCGTGGCGACCGGCACGGACGACGGTAGCCCGGGTGGCACTCCTTGACGATCCCACGATTGCAGGCGCGTTGCACACTGGCTGGATTGAGCCGCCGACTGGTGTCGGCTGGGCTCTGACAGACACGATGGCGGCTGCCGCCTACGGCGCTCCCGCTGGCGTCCGGGCTGGTTATCCACCGGACTTCTACGTCCCCGATACGACGACGGCACACCGGGCGGAAATCCTCCTGGGCGTGCCGATATCCGAGGCCGCCCGTGGGGCGACCATCCGGATCGCGCCGGTGCCTCAGGTGTGTTCTCTGAGATTCCCCGCATCGCCGGGTGGGCCGCCGTGGCCGCTGGCGCATCCGCTGTTCGTGGCACTCGATCTGGCCGCTGATCCCGGCCGCGGCCGGGAGATCCTCGAAGGATGGAATCCACCGCAAGAGGTAACACGTGTCTGGTGATCAACCTCGGGTAGTGGAGCTCTTCGGTCCGGTCACGTCGTCCCTGGTCCAGGCTCTCCCGGAGATCGAGCGGCGACTCGATCGGAGGATCACCGTGGTCGGCGGCCTCGCCGTTCTATCCCGTCTCGGTTCCGCCGCGCATCGGGTGACCAGTGATGTAGACACGGTCAACCGGCGGCTCGGCGACGAGCCAGGCCAACTTGATGTCTTACTCGCCACCGGGGCTACCGCGATCGATGGGGCGGGTGCACTGGTCGCAATGCCGACCGGCGATGTCCGGGTGGATGTGCTCGAAGTCAGCGAGGAGCAGCTCGACGACCTTCCCGAGGATCCGACCGATCGGCTCTACCTGCTCAGTCACGACTGGGCCCTGCGTTCGGCGACGCCACTGCATATCCGTGCCGTCGGTGGCGGCACCGCAAGCGAACACACGGTCCAGGTCGCCGAGCCGGGGCCGCTCGTCGCGACAAAGTTGCAGGCGCTACCGAACCGAGCCCGTGTGAAGGAAGCAACCGACCTGCTCGACATCGTCCGGCTTGCCCTCGACGACGAAACCGGACCGGTCGTCCGCGCTCAGCTCGCCGCCGCCGACGTCTTGCTGAAACACGACGCAGCGCTGCACGTCGACCGATGGTTCCGGACGGCCGCCGAGCGGAGCTTGCGCCTCATCAGGACAACCCCGAGTGGCTCCGACACGACGCCGGACACGGTTGCCCTGGTCGGCGAACTCCTCCTCGCTTCGCTCGCGCACTGAGGACATTCAGACGGCGCCGGCATCGAGCTGGCCCGGCATGCTGGGCCACATCCCGAGCTGCTGGTCGTCCTACGCCGCGACGATGTCGAACGGCAGTTGCAGCCGATCGGCCGGCCCACCTGCAGCCAAGTCCGCGGCGGCCGTCAACGTCACCGCGAGCCGACGAGCCTCGTCTTCGGTCAGGTGCCAGCCCTGATTGGTCGCTCCGTTGCCGCACCAGATCCGCGGGGCTTCCTCTCGAACGCCCTGATCAAGATTTACGACCGCGTGCTCGGGCTGCCACCCCAACCCTGGCCACATGTCCTGGGCATCCTCCAGGATCAACGGCACCTGCTCCTCCCAGTTCGAGAAGTGACGACGATCCGGGCCGGCATCGCGATCGTCGTGTAGACCGTTGCACCACCGCGGGCAGGGTTTCGCCAGCCAGAACACCGGCCGCGAGCAGATTGCCGCATCCTCGCCAGAGCAGGCAATCAGATCTGGCGCGCCGACCTGCGTCAGGTCAACTCGATGAAGCGGAACGCGTCCGCAACGGACGCAGGTATGCCCGCCACGCTGCGCCACATCGAGCGCGCCCAGATCAACCCCTGGCACGTTGCCCAACAGAGCCTTGTTCTCCATACCGTTCTCCTTCACCACAGAGGACGTAGACAGATGATCGAGTAATGCGGCGGAGCGACACGCCGGGCAGGTGTCGCACAATCGAGTGGTTCCTTTCATGATCACGCCACAGATTCCGTATTAGGGGGTGTCGACCTCCCCCGACAAGGAAGGCAAGCAATGCCTGACCATCATCGGTCGCTCACCTCGCTGGAGATCATCGAACGACGGTTCAACGAGCTGACCGCGCAGCCGACAGCGCTGTCACTCGACGGACGTGTCATCGGATTCGGCCTCCCCGACCGGCCGGTTCCCCTGGATGAACTCCGAATCACGCTCCTCAAGCGCCAGACCAGCAACCAGGTGAAGAATGCCGTCTGGAGCGAGGTCGTGCGACGCGCACAGGAACAGGGCGACCCGTGGACCACCGCGGCACTCGGGTTGATGATGCCGGGCCTGAAGAAGGTCGCCGGCAGCATCGCCCGCAACTTCCGCGGGGACATCGCCGACTTCGACGCCGAGATCGTCGAAGGGTTTCTCCAGGCGCTGAACTCGCTGGACCCCGACAAGCCGATGCTCTACTCGTCCCTGCGGTTCATGGCCCACCGCTACGGGCTGGAGGCTCGCGGTAAGGAAGACCGGATCAACGGAACACGCTCGACGTACGACGAGAGCACGTTCGTCAGGTACCGAGCCCGGACCACCGGCCATCCGGACCTCGTCCTGGCGCAAGCCGTGAAAGACGACACTCTGACCGAGGACGAAGCCAGCCTTATCGGGCGAGTACGGCTCGACGGCGAGGGAGCCGCATCCGTCGCCCAAGAACGCGGCGTCTCCTCCTACCAATTCCGGCAACAGCTGTCACGAGCCGAGCGACGACTGACGGAGTCCCTCACTCGCCATTCCGCTGCAGCATGAACACCTGGTGGTGTGGGGGGGGCGGGGGGGCGAGACCAGCCCCCACCGCACCCTAAACACGAGAAGGGACAGAAAGAGAAAAAAACAGAAAAGAAAAAGGAAGTA